>NZ_OBDX01000023.1:0-114889 GCF_900215185.1 Pseudomonas sp. LAMO17WK12:I10
GGCGCCGCCCACACAGAGTTCGACACGCTGTTGCCGCCGACCTTTACATCGCCACTCAGGCGATAGTCATAATCGACCCCGTCCAGCCTGTACCGAGTCCCCTCGGTGCGCAGGTCCAGAAAGTCGCGGCTGGTGGATGGATTAATTAGATAGAGCAGGTTGGTCGACATGGATGATTCCTGATATATGAGAACTTGAAGTCTGTGGCGTGCACTGGTACGCGATGGGCGGTGTCAGGCTGATACAGATACACTGGAACGTGAGGCAAGGCTGCGCCGCCGATGCCAGCGCAACGGCTGGCAATATGTCCTTGCATCCGAACAAAAGAACGCCATCAGCGACCGAAGGTGCAGTCCAGGCGGAGAAGTCTGACGTATAGTCAACGGCGCTTCAGAAGAAACAGAGCCACGGGTTAGCGGGAAACCCAACCGCCTTAGGACTCGTCGAGTTCGATACTGCGTTCGCAGTGCCTGGAATCGAGCCGATCCAGGAAGCGGCATAACACCCAGCCCCAGCGCCTGTCTGCACGGGCCGCCTTCCCGGCCCGGCTGCTAATGGTCTCGTCTTCATGACCACCCAACGCCGTGTTGGCCAATTGATCATAGGCAATGGCGAGTTTCCAAGCCCTGGTGCTGCCTACTAGGATGGCCAGCAGCATCCACAGCCCAGCCAACAGGGAGGCGAGGACGCAAATGGCCCACAGCCCAAGCAATGTAAGTCGGTTCATGCCCATCACTGCCGAAATACCATAAAGCCCAGCCAGGCTGCCTCGCTCGGTACCTGGGAGTTTGCAGTTCTATTGGCATGGCCGGAGGGAAGTGTGTTTAACCGTGTTGATGTGAGTTATAGCGCACAGGCCAGGCGAGGTGCGGGGTTGGCGGGAGTGGGGGCATGGCGCCTTGGCTGCATCGATATCGGCACCGCAGTGCTTGCACTTGATGGCGGCATTCTTGATCGTCTCAGCACACATAGGGCAAGGCCTGGTACCCGAGTCGAGCGTTACTACAGGAGCGCCTTGGTTGCGACGGCCAAGCATCGCCATCAGCAGCCCGGCGATCAGAAGTACGCCGCCGATGATGGTGTAATTCTGGCGGTCAGCCATTAGCCCCAAGTTATTCACCCGACCCATACCGGCCGGAACAGAAATGTCCATGACCATCGCGCCGAGCATGACGATAACCCCGAGCACGATCGCAAGAATTCCAAACCCTCGCATAGGTATCCCTCCCCCAAAGGTGGTCATTCTACCATTCTGGCCCCGCGCCATCACCCAACAGAAAGCCAGCTTAGTGGCGGGCTACGGGATCAGGCAGGGAGGGCGGGAGGTAGCCTTGCAGCTAGTATCTACCTCATCGGTAGCAGGTCATCGACGAGGAGAAGCAATGCACATCGACTTAATTGCCAGCGTTGTCAGTGCCTGGGCCGGGAAGCATAAAAGCATTTCCAGGGTTTGGCTTTTTGGGAGTAGGGTGCGCGGAGATCATCGAGATGATAGTGATATCGATATCGCGGTGGAGGTTATCGCTCCGAGTCAGGACTTTGATTGCCTTTCAGTATGGATAGAGGAAAGGCCTAAGCTCCTCAGTTCAATCTCCTCTCAGCTTCCAATGCCTGTTCATCTCGAGTGGTACGGTGGCCAGATTGAAACGCCGACAATTGATCGGGGCTTGCTTCGGTCATCGCTGATTGTATTCGAGCGAATGAGTAACTCCGACGGGACTGAATGAAAAAGCCCGGCGCTGGGCCGGGCTTGGTTATTACTCAGTTTCTTCCCAGGGGAGCGCCTGCAGAATGTAGCGCGGCTTACTGCTACCAATTCGTTTAGCGCTCACAAATATTTTGAATGAGCGATAGAGATGCTGATTGATGGCGTTAGGATTCGGCACATCTCTCTTGATGCTGCCGTAAATAACGTGACCATCTACAGTTCTGAACTCAAAAGCTCTCTTATCGGGCAGAGCGCCAATAAACTCACCTGTAAATGTCTCTATGCTTTCTTTTATATTGTCCAGACTGAGCCTTTCTTTGCTGCGCCTTACCTGCTCGGTATCAGTAAATTGAAATTTTTTGGTGCGCGTGGTTAGAGAGCAAGATGCCTCATAGCTGGACAGTTTTCCTAAGAAGTCAGCGACGGCCGTGATGGCCCTATCGGCGAGCCTCGATACTGGCTCAGAGAGCTCTTCATCGCTTTTTGTTGTCGCTTCGAGCAGCTCAGCTATCAGATCGATTGCTTGGGAGACCGGCGTAGTGCCTTCAATATCAAGTTGGCGTTCAGCGGGAGCTTCCTCCAATTGAAAGCCGAAGGATCCTAATGCTGCACCGGTTATCAGAAGCTGATTGCTTGAGCGGTTTGGGATTGGTCCCTTATCAGCCAAGGTGCCAGAAACAGATGCGGCAATCATTGCAATAGCTTCACTGAACGCTTGAGTGGCCGACGTTCCAAACTCAGCTAATACCCCATGGGTTCCCCAAACCGGCGCTCCACGATAAGTTAATATTACTTTTGCGGGCTGATAAGGATTGCCGTTACTTTTCTCAAGGAATGACTTAGCACGCTGAATTCTGGAGTTCAGCGACATGGCTGTCAGCCTGCTCAGCCCTTTTTTAGAGATTTCCTTTTCAAGGAAGCTGAGCTCGGCTGCACTGTGTAGATACTCATTCCTGTTCATGTGCAAGCTCCTGTTGACGAGCTTCGAGCATTGCCAGAGCCTCTGCGTCTTGGTGTGGTGCGAGATCTATTTTTAGGAATCCTTTCCATTGTCTAGACCTTCGGTGAGACCACATGCTGTACCAGTATGCTGACATGGACACCAAAATCTCTGGATCGTCCTGCAGCGACTGAATATAGAAGTCGACCTTGAACTGGTCTTTTATCCACTCAGTATCACCCAAAAGGCGGATTTGTTCCTCAGTTAACGTATCAAAAAACTCATCGCCCCTATGGGTAAAGGTGACCACATCCACGTCCCCCGGTGGCCGATGCTCAATCAATTCGATGTTTTCTGAGAAGCTGCCATCAAGCCATTGGAAACCTGCGTCCATACCCAGGAGATGTAGCTCAGCTCGGTGCGCCAGGTATCCACGAAGGATTTGGCAGCGCTCTATGCTGGTGGCAAATCGCTGAATGAACAGAGAAAGATCGGTCTCGTAGGGGGATCTGTTCAGGTCAACGGGGTTCAATTCATTTATAGGAGGTAATAAGCCCTCCGCATTCCATTCAGGAATCAATCCTGACCTCCTTGTCTAAATTTAGATGTGTTCATAGGCGCTGGACGTAACCACGTTCGAGACCTTTATTCAGCCTTCCCCCGCACAATTCTTCCCGCCTTCACCTCATCCGCATAAGCTTTTAGCCGATCTGCCTGCTCATGCATCTTGCTGACTTTTTCCATTGCCACCAGGAATTCAGCCTCCTTGTAGCCTTGTGCCTTGCTGAAAACATCCAGAGCGGCCTCCTCAAGGGCGAATGCCGCGGCCTTGAGATCTCGGCGCAGATCCTGGTTCAGCTTGGTGAGGCTCATGGCGAACTCCTATAAATCCACGACGTGCCAGCGCGTTTAATGGAGAGTCATGACCCTGCGGCTCTCTCCAATCCTGATCCGATCCAGCGCCCGGTTTAACGCGTCCAGGGCATCGAGGAGGGCCTTGGCCTCAGCCTCTCGTCCATCACCCCAAAGCCGCTCAGCCATTTTGTTGAGGGCCTGGATGGATCGTTCGATATCAGCGGCAGTCGCCGCCTTGGCATCCGCCGGCTTTTTCTTTGTCATTCAGAGTCAGAGCTTCCGAGCGTTCCAGACCAAAAGCACCTTGGCGTGGATGATCACGTCGCCAATAGGGACGACTCGGTCCTTGTGCTTCGGGTTGTCCGAGATCATTTCGAAATGCTCGGCGTCGTGCACCTGGAGCCGCTTGATGTACAGCAGGTCATGCCAGGTGATGACGTACACGCCATCCCCAGCAAATTCATTGATGCCTCGATCAACGATGACAGGGTCCTTGTCGTTGATCGTGCCCTCCATGCTTTGGCCCCAGCCGGTAATCATCGCGAGACTGGCCGCGGTCGAGTACTGGATGCCTTTATCGCGCAGAACATCCTCGCTTATCACAACGTTCCTGATCGCTTCGGAGTAGTCGGCCGGCACTTGGCCATGGCCCATGGCGCCGCGGATGTCGTATTGCGGGATTGAGATATCGCCTGGCTGCAGGCGACGGCCTGAAAAGTCGGCAGAGATAACGTTTCCGGCTTGGCCGCTTGCTGAGCCATCTGCGACAGCGTCAACGATCTTCTGACGAGCTTCTTCAGGTAAACCTTTTCCGTGCTTTTCCAGCATCTTCTGGACTAGATCGGCTGCACTGGAATTACCCGCTGAATCCTCAGCTGCTGTCGTCGATCCCTTCCTTCTTGGCGGCTCACCTTTGCCAGACAAAAGCCAGTCGACAGTAGTGTCGTAGCCCTCAGAAATCGCTACCAAGTTCTCGTTCTTGATGTTCTCGGTATCGCCAGCGAACCACTGACGCACAGCCTCATAGCTGATGCCGCATGTGGTTGCGATATCGCGCTTAACGTTGCGCACGCCAATGGTTGGCTTGCGGGCCATTACCAGCTTGGTGATTCGTTCAGTGGTTTTCATGGCTGCAATCTACAAGAGTGCTTGTCAAGCATGCTTGTTTTGCAAACACAAGCATGCTTGAATGTGAGTAAGAGCAAAGGAGGTCGGTATGACCAAGTCGCAAGCAATCAAGCATTTCGGCTCCATCTCCGCGCTGGCCAAGGCCCTCAACGTTACCTACGAGGCAGTGCGTCAGTGGGAGGTGGTGCCCGAGCTGCGCCAGTACCAGATCGAGCGAATCACCCAGGGCGCCTTGAAAGCCAGCCAGCACGACGCTGCTGCGTAAGTCGTACCGCCCGCTTGATTGACGTTTTTCCATTTCTGAAGCCAGGAGCAAGAAGCATGTACATGGATCCCAACCAAAAGCGCGCCATCCCGGTGAAGGTTCGTTTCGAACCGGTGCTTGACCGGATTCTGCGCAAGGCCGCAACGAAGACTCGCATGCAGCACGCGACCTACCTGTACGAAATCATCGAGTGGGCAGTGGCCAACGGTGTGATCGAGGAATTGATGCAGGACAAACAAGAAGATATCGCGGGCTAAAGCCCCTTTGGAGGGCCGAATGACCGTAGAGCTCGAAAGGCTGCCGCCGAAGACGCGGGAGCGGGTAGAGGGGTTGATGCGCGCGAATGGCTGGAACTTCAGCCGCGCCATCAACGAAGTGATGGAAAACGCCATTGCCTGTGGCGCGCTTTCCGAAGTTGGAAGGAAGAAGGCCAAAGTCCTTCAACTGGTGACCCCAATGAGGGCCTCTGGCAGGGACTCTTAAGGGTAACCCGGAGGGCCTCTGCCGAATTCCAGGTACAAAAAAGCCGGGGTAGTGACCCGGCTCTTCATACAACGTTTCTGTGGGACGAATTATATGCACACCCAGACACCAAACAGCAATACCCCGGCAAATGTCGCGACACGCTTTGATGGATCTGAAAACGTGTCGCGGTTTCGGGAAGGGAAGGTCTATGCGGCGGTATTTTCAGACGGCTGGATCAAGGTAGGCCGTGGTCGCTGCCCTGAAAGCAGAATAGTCGCGCATTCAAGCGTATCGGCTATGCGCAATGCGACATTGCTTCAATTTGCTGTATCCGGCGAGCTCGTCGACTCGGCGTCAGCTGAAGCGGACCTGATCAAATTCTGCTCCGAACGCTGCCACGCCGTGCACGGGCGCGAATGGTTCACCGAGGTAGATTTTGAGGGCCTTCGCCAACTCATCACCGAGCGCTATTCAGGCAACAGCCAAGAGGATCTACGAGACGCCAGGGCGGCAAAGTCGAAACGCGTTGACCAGATGCTTGAAGCGGTGTTTCGCCTGGGCGCTGATGATCGACAGGCCTCTGTGGATGGTCCTGAAGATCAGCTTAAATGGTCTAACTCACTTGCCTATGCTCGCATCATCGACCGCATTTACCTGGACGATTGCTATAGCGGCTGGCTGTTCGAGGCATCCAGTTCAGGCATGTCAAACTTCGGCAACTATGCCTCACTGGTACTTCATTCGCTTGATGACAGCGAAGTGGCTGACGTCTTCTGTCGCGCTGCGACAAGCCCCGGCGAGGTTCTGGAGTACATCACCGAAACCGCCCGCTCAATCATTGACACCTACCAAAAAGCGAGAGGTGCCTAATGGCCCGCGCACGCAATATCAAACCCGCATTGTTCAAGAACGAAATTCTCGGCGTGGCTAATCCAATGGCAACGCTTCTGTTCGAAGGGCTGTGGCTGCTCGCCGACAAAGCAGGTCGTCTCGAAGATCGCCCTATGCGAATCAAAGGCGAGCTTTTCCCGTATCGCGATGGACTGGACGTTGAGGGACTTTTGAGGTTCCTGACTGTTGAAGGATTCATCACTCGCTACACCGTCGGTGCAAAACGCTACATCCAGGTCGATAACTTCGACAAACATCAGAATCCGCATCGTAATGAACCGGAGTCAATTATCCCTTCTGTATCAGATGGTTGTATCAGTACCGATTTTGGCGGAACGACTTCTGCCATTCTCGGAAGTGCTCCGGCTGATTCTCTGATTCCTGATTCCGGATCCCTGACTGCTGATCCCCTCAACCCGTCAACGCCTTCGGCATTGCCGACTTCGCCGAGTGACGACCTGTTCCCGAAGTTCTGGAAGCTGTACCCGAACAAGAAGGGCAAGGTCGCAGCCGAGAAAGCCTGGAAGAAACTCAAGGTGACCAGTGAGCTGTTCGCCCTGATTGCTGAAGGCCTGGCCAAGCAGGTGGTGTCGGAACCCTGGGTCAAGGACGGCGGAAAGTTCATCCCGCACCCGGCCACCTGGCTGAATGGCAAGCGATGGGAGGACGAGGTGAAGCTCGCCAGTAACGTGCACCCGTTCCCGCAATCCCGCCACACCGGCTTCGCTGATCGCGACTACACCGCCGGCCTGAAGCAGCGGGAGGACGGCAGCTATGCGCTCTGAACCAGTTCAAGCCACTCCAGAACTGCCGCCGGGAACCCGCATCCAGCCTGCTGACTGCGAAACCCATGGCGCCTACGAGCAGAAGGTCTATGCGGTGCTGGGTAGGGAGCTGAAAAGCAATTGCCCTGAGTGCAGCCGCATTGTCCGCGAGAAAGCCGAGGCTGCCGAGCAGGCCAACAAGGCGATGGAAGTCCGCATGTCCCTCGCTCGTAAGCTTGGAGACGCGCTGATCCCGAAGCGGTTCACCACTCGCACCCTGGGTAACTACCAGGCAGAGAACGAAGGCCAGCGCAAAGCCCTCCGGTTCTGCCAGCACTACGTGCAGATCTTTGACGAGATTCTGAAGACCGGTCGCTGCATGGTGCTGATCGGCAAGCCCGGCACAGGGAAAACCCACCTCGGCGCCGGCATGGCCAACGAGCTGCTGCACAACACGTCCCGAACGGCCGTATACCGCACTGTCGGCGCAATCCTGCAGGCGATCCGCGCCACGTACGACAAGCACAGTGAACGCAGCGAGGCGGAGATTCTGTCGAGCCTGATCGACCCCGACCTGCTGGTGCTGGACGAAGTCGGCGTGAGCAAGGAGCAGCCGAGCGACTTCGAGCTGACGACCCTGTTCGCAATCATCAACGGCCGGTACGAGCAGGAGCGCCCGACGGTAGTGATTTCCAACCTCGAAGCCAGTCAGTTGCCGGGTGCCATGGGTGATCGCTGCGTCGACCGCTTGCGCGAAGGCGGAATGATCGTGGTCCCGTTTGATTGGGAATCTCAGCGCGGCAAGGAGGGCTTTTGATGAGCATCGACAGGGCGAAACTGAAATCGCTGCTGTGGTCCGTAGTTGCCTCCTGGAAGGCAGGCGATGGCGACCTGCAGCGTCACACTACGGCGCTGGATGAAATCCTGGGCGACAAGACGGTGGAGGAGGTGGCGCTGCTGCTGATCGAGGAGAACGAGCGTCTGCGCGCTGATCTGGATGGCGAGATATCCCAGGCGCGTGACTTCAACATCGAGCACGAAGAGCTGAAGAGTGAGCGTGATCACCTCAAGGCTAAGAACGAGGCGCTGCGCAAGGAGCGCGACAAGCTGGCCGAGGACAAGCAGGGCCTGCTCGAAGACTTCGCGGGGTGCCTATGACTGACAAAATCTCCGTCAACTGCCAGGCCAAGCTCTCCGAGGCCATCACCAGGCTCAGCGCGATGTTTCGCGACAAGAAGTTCGTGGTTGTCTCCCTCCGCCCGGGGAAGGACCGCACGCTCGACCAGAACGCCCTGTGGTTCGCCATGTACAAGCGCATTTCCGAGATGACCCAGATCGGCGATGAAGGAGATGCGCGCCGGTACTGCAAGCTGCACTTCGGCGTGCAGATCCTGCTGAATGAGGATGCCGGGTTTCAGGCTGAGTGGTACCGGGTCATGCGTCATCTTCCCTACGAGACGAAGCTCTCCATGATGGGTGGCTGCAAGCTGTTTGGCCCGGATGGCTTCCCGGTTACCAGTCTGTTCAATCGCGCCCAGGGCATCCAGTACACCGACCGCATGGCTGCGTACTTCACCGGCCATGGCGTGGTGTTCAGTGACCTGCTGAGCGAGGTAGCGGCATGAAGCGCACCCCGCTGCAGCGCAAAACCCCGCTCAAGTCAGATGGACCCCGCCGCAAGCGCTGTCCTTCATGCCGCGTGATGTTCGTGCCTGCCCGCACCTCGCAAGCCGTGTGCGGTGAGATCGAGTGCGCCATCGCTTACGGGCAGTCCGAGAAGGGGCAGGCGCGCGCCAAGAAAGCCTTAGCGGATGTAGGTCGCCGCGAGATCAAGGACCGCAAGGATAAGCTGAAGAGCAGGGCGGAATACGCCAAAGAGGCCCAGGCGGTCATAAACCGCTACGTCCGGCTGCGTGACGCGCATCTCGGCTGTATCAG
Organism: Pseudomonas sp. LAMO17WK12:I10; assembly: GCF_900215185.1. Lineage (NCBI taxonomy): Bacteria > Pseudomonadati > Pseudomonadota > Gammaproteobacteria > Pseudomonadales > Pseudomonadaceae > Pseudomonas > Pseudomonas sp. LAMO17WK12:I10. The sequence goes on from NZ_OBDX01000023.1 coordinate 8,955, forward strand.
CTGCGACAAGCCGGCCTCATGGGGTGGTCAATGGCATTGCTCTCACTTTCGTAGCGTCGGCGCCGCAGCACACCTCCGCTTCAACCTCTGGAACATGAACAAGTCCTGCTCCCAGTGCAATGCGCACTTGAGCGGAAACATCATGGTTTACCGGCCCCGACTGGTCGAGAAGATCGGCGCGGAAAAGGTGGAGTGGTTGGAGTGCGATCAGGAACTGGTCCGTCATGAGATCCCTTACCTCAAGCGCTTGAAGGCGGTTTTCGCCAAGAAGTGCCGTCGCCTGGAGGCGCGAATCCAATGCAATGCAGCGTAGAGAATTGCGGCCGTGCCGCCATGTACAAGACCGCCCAGCTTTGCCAGATGCACTACTTCCGGGTCATGCGGAACGGGACAACCGACAAGCTTCCCACAAGTCGCCAGCAGCGGGTTATCACACCGAATGGGTATGTCCGTGTGTACGAGCCAGGTCATCCGCTCGCTGACAAAGGCGGATATGTCTTCGAGCATCGTCACGTCATGTGGGCCGAAGTAGGTCCGGGCGGCAGGGATTGCGAGTTGTGCGGGAAGCATGAGACCTGGCTCACCTGTCACGTCGATCACATAGACGAAAACCGCCAGAACAATGCGCGCTCCAATCTGAGGATTCTCTGCCGTGGTTGTAACACGCGGAGAGGTGTTACCCCAGAGAGCCATGCTAACCGCAGCGATGTCGGCCTGATTGAGTTTGAGGGTAAGCGGAATACGGCCACTCAATGGGGTATGGACCCACGCGTCATGGTCACCGGCGCAACCATCATGAGGCGGAAGAGGCAGGGGATGCCCGATTACGACGCATTGTTCGCTCCCAAGAAAACGCACAACGGGAGAGGGCGGCCATGAAGGCGATGACTGCCGAGTACAAAGCCAAGATCAAGGAACTGAAGGGGGAAGCAGCATGAAACTGATCAACGCAAGGCAAGTATGGACTGAGGCTCAGCACGAATCGAACGCGTCGATCAGCGCTGTGGCAATTGAACGGGCGGAAGCGGCACCTGTGAAGACGGGCGGACGCATCAGTAAGCGCGAGGCCAAATTCCCGGCGCTTGGCAGCGAGAAGGGCGAGGAGGCGGCGCACTTTTCGGTACCTGGGCAGCGGATCAGCATCAGCGAGACTCGCCGCACGCCGATTGGTCGGTCCACCGCCCGCGCCGCGCACCTGGCCACCATCGGAAAAGTTCTACGTGCCATCGACACGCTTCCTTTCCAGGTGCAGCAGTTCGGGCACTACCTGTATCACCCATGCATGACCGCGGTGCACATGCTCAACGCTGAGAAGTTGATCTGGGCCGATACCGACTTCTCGGCATTGACCGACGCCAAGGCCGCGAAGGTCCATTGTCTGGTCACCTGCGCTTTGCAGTCGTACAAGGCTGAGGCGAATGGTGGAACTCCATGGGGGCCTGCGCGGGTGGCTGAGGGGATGATGAAGCTCTACGGCATTGCCATCGAGCCCAAGGTCTGGGATCGGGACTGGAAGGCGATATGGGACTTCCTTCGTGCGGCCATCAAGGAAGTGGATGATCAGGCTCAACAACCTGTTTGGCAGGTTATTTACGCGGAAAGAGAAGAAAGTGCAGCGTAATTAGTTGACATGTTGGGGTTTTATAGGTACTTTTTCTACATTGCGCAACGTGACTCCAGCGCAGGAACTGATTTTAAGCCCGGCCACCGCGCCGGGTTTTTTTATGCCTCGAATTTACCTGTAGCCAGGGCAGCCTTCGGGAACACCTGGACGTCGATAGCCGGATAGTGCGACGTACGGAATCAACACCGGCAGCCCGTGTGCCCTGACCTCACATGCTTTCAGGGTGGCGCGAGGCCTGAGCGGCGAGACCGATGCAGTAGGGTGTCGGCGTTGTGATGGTCACGGCGGACGGCGGGAGAGACCGCGCACCTACTCAGGGCCTCGGCATTCGCCGGGGCTTTTTTGTTTTGGGCAATGCCCGGGCCAATGCAGGCCTTTTTTAATCCCTCAACTCCCTACCGGGAGGATATCGAGATGCCGAACATGCCAGAAAAAGACCCTTCGTTCTGGGTGTTGGTCCTGACCGCCCTGCGCGAAAACGGCCTCGCCATGGGGCTGACGTTTGCGCTCACCTGGTTGCGCATTCAGTACGACGGCAAGGAGACCAAGCCTGTCCGCCAGCTGATCGAGGCGTCGCTTGGCGCGCTGATCGTCATGGTGGTGGGGCTGACCGTTAAAGAGTTCGGCTTCAGCATCGCCTGGTCGTTTGCCACCGCGGGCTTCATCGGCGTCCTGGGCGTTGAGCAAGCCCGCCAGCTCGGCAGGCGCTGGGCTGAACGGAAGGTGGACGAGGCCGGGTGATGGACTACGTCATCGGTGGCAATCACTACTCGGCCAGCTACCAGGACCTACGCGAGGAACATGCCCGATTCACCGGGATGACCGACAAGCGTTTCCTGAAGGAACTGCCCGCGGCGCTGCATTTCGCAGTGTTCGTGTGCTGGTTCAAGGAGCTGCCGTCGAGCGTTGTCCTGTCGGACGAGGGGATCGTCCACCAGCTGGCCCACCTGATCCACTTGAAGGGTGAGCCGCTAGTGATGGCCAGGCTTGGCGAGATCCGCGAGTTGTTCAACAAGCAGTTGCAGCTAGCAGCTTAGGCCGCGACACGTCTCGCGGATCAGCAGATTGTGTCGCGATATTCTCATCAGGTACCGAGAATCATCTTTGTAACGCAGTTGCTGAAATCGTACTCATTCATCGCAGTTTGCTTACTCCCCCAGAGGTGAGTAAGGCCATTAGCAATTTTTTGACTTGTCAGAACTGGAACTGTCTTCAAGCCATTGTCGACCAGAGCGGTTGTTCTATGCCGGCCATCACAGAATCGAACATGCGGCTGCACGTTGTAAAAGATGATTGGAAGCTCCAGCGGTACAGGGGGAACCTGCTTCAAGAACCTCTGGCAATCACTGAGCTTAAACAAGTCGGGGCCGTCCCAAAAATCCTCTTTGTAGTGGTTTTCCGCGATCTCATTCGCCTTGCTGGCATCAAGAATCAGGACTACTTCTGTATCAACGCTCGTAATCCCGGGTGAGATTGTGTGAAGGGGGAGTCGATTTTGGTCGGTGACTGCAATGGGCATGGATGTGTCCTTTATGTGGTAGGCGCCGACATTTCGGGTTGGCGCTACTAGCATGAGTGAAGGCTAAATTTCGTTTTTCAAGCATCCTGAGGATGGTTTGACTTCGCCTGCGAGATATACTTGGAGAAGGTGTGGCCAAGGCGCTTAACCTCAAGGCTTGGCGGCCAGGCAAGCCACTGCGCCTCTGCCGTCGTAGCATTCAGGTCCGGCAAGGTAGCCAAGTGCTGCGATTACTACTGCGATAACGATGATGTGCTTCATGGGGTTTCTCCAAATAAGGGGGAGTAGTGAGTGAGCCACGCGAAAAGATTCTTTTGGGCTCAATCTGCCCCCTTTATGGGGGATGACCGATGAACACCCGACCTATCCCCCCGCCGGAGTTGTTGGAGTCAGTTGGAATTTCTCTTCTACCAGCCCCTGAGGTTTGGGACTGGCTCCAAGTCGAGATCCTCTCGGGCACTGGCAGCATCCACAACGAAGACCATGCGCACCTACTGGATGCAGACATCCAGATCATGTGGGCATCGTCGAGCTTCGAGAAGCAGGGCCGCACAGTCCTGGGCCAGGCCGAGCAGGTAGCGTTCCGCGCCGGCGGTTGGCAGAAGGCCCGGATGGAACAGCAGATGCGTGACTGGTTCGGCGAGGTGCCTGCTTTCATCATCACCTTGGCCGCTGACTATTGCGCCCAATGCAGCGATGAAGAGTTCTGCGCCCTGGTGGAGCACGAGCTTTATCACCTGGCCCACGCCAAAGACAAATACGGTCAGCCAGCCTTCACCAAGGAAGGCGCACCCAAGATCGAGATGCGTGGCCACGACGTCGAGGAGTTCGTCGGTGTGGTCCGCCGCTACGGTGCGAGCCCTGATGTCCAGGCATTGCTTGATGCCGCCAACAAGCCCGCCGAGGTGGGGAAATTGAACATATCGAGGGCCTGCGGAACCTGTCTGCTCAAGTCGGCCTGATTCTGGACAGGCTCTGGACGGATGAAAATCTATGGCAGCCCTTCAAAACGACGTGAAGGCCTTTATCGTTCAGGCCCTGGCGTGCTTTGACACGCCTTCACAGGTGGTTGAAGCAGTCCAAAAGGAATATGGGATCACGGTGACCCGCCAGCAGGTGGAGACACACGACCCGACCAAGACATCAGGCAAAGGCCTGGCAGCCAAGTGGCAAACCCTGTTCCACGACACCCGTAAGCGCTTTCGTGAGGACACGGCAGAAATCCCGATCGCCAACCGTGCGTACCGACTGCGCGCCATGAATCGCTTTGTGGAGCGCGCCGAGGGGATGAAGAACATCTCCCTGGCTATGCAGATCTTGGAGCAGGCTGCCAAGGAGTGCGGCGACGTCTATGTGAATCGCCGCCTCGAACCGGAGAAACCCCTGGGCTCCCAGGCGGACCAGCAGCACGCAGTTGCTGAGTACACCCTGGAGCCTGATGAAAATGTCCCCGCTACCCCGTACCTATGAGGCCCCAGTCAAGCTGACGCCGAAGCAGGCAAACATTTACTGCTGGGGCTTCCAGCCTGAAGCGCGCTTTCGCGATGCGGTGTGTGGTCGCCGGTTCGGCAAGACGTTCCTGGGCAAGGCCGAGATGCGCCGCGCTGCCCGGTTGGCTGCGGAGTGGGGCGTCAGCGTCGAGGATGAGATCTGGTACGGCGCGCCAACCTTCAAGCAGGCCAAGCGCGTGTTCTGGCGGCGCCTGAAACAGGCTATCCCGGAAGCATGGCGCGCGCACCGTCCGAATGAGACGGAATGCTCGATAACCCTCAAGTCCGGTCACGTCATGCGAGTGGTCGGTCTCGACAACTACGATAACCTGCGCGGCTCTGGTCTGTTCTTCGTCTTGGTGGACGAATGGGCGGACTGCCCGTGGGAGGCCTGGGAGGAGGTGCTGCGGCCGATGCTATCGACCTGCCAATACAGCATTCCCGGTGTTGGCATGCGAAAGGGTGGCCATGCGTTGCGCATCGGAACCCCCAAGGGCTTCAACCACTGCTACGACACCTTCCAGGATGGCCGGCCAGGTCATGAGCCTGACCACAAGAGTTGGCTCTATACCTCGCTCGATGGCGGCAACGTTCCGGCTGAGGAGCTTGATGCGGCCCGCCGCAAGATGGACCCCAGGACGTTCCGGCAGGAGTACGAGGCCAGCTTTGAGAACTATGCCGGCGTCGTGTACTACACGTTCAACCGTGATGAGTGCCGGACTTCAGAGCGAATCAAGCCAGGCGAGGCTCTGCACATCGGCATGGACTTCAACGTCATGAAGATGAGCGCCGTGGTCTACGTAGTGCGGGACGACCTACCGTTGGCTCTGGATGAGTTCCACGCTGTGCGCGATACGCCGGAGATGATTGAGAAGATCCAGGCGCGGTTCCCGGGTCATACCGTTGCGGTTTATCCAGATGCAAGCGGCCAGAACACCAGTAGTAAAAACGCAAGTGAGTCGGATCTGTCACTGCTCAAGAAGGCAGGTTTCACCGTTGTCGTCGACTCGACCAACCCTGGGGTGAAGGACCGAGTTAATGCCCTGAATGCCATGTTCCTTAACACCTATGGCGAACGCCGCTTGAAGGTAAACATCGATCAGTGTCCTCAGCTCACTTTGTGCCTGGAGCGCCAGACCTACACCGACAAGGGTGAGCCGGACAAAGATCCGAAGAAGGGGCACGACCACATGAATGACGCTGCCGGCTATTTCATCGCCAAGCGTTATCCGATCAAAGCCCGCACCGCATCTACCGCCCCTCTGAGAATCTGACCATGAGTGATGACCCAAACAAAACGCTCCCGGCAGTGGACGCTATGCGCCAGGACTGGGAAATCGTCGACGCATTGATGGGTGGAACCAAGGCAATGCGCGATGCTGGCGAGAAGTTCTTGCCGAAGTGGCCAAAGGAGGAAGACGACGCTTACAAGGCTCGCCTACAAGCCTCAACGCTTCTGCCGGCCTACAGCGAAACTGTTCAAAACATGAGTGGCCGTGTCTTCGCTGAGCCGATCTCATTGGGCGACGATGTTCCGGAGTCAATTCAGGAGTTTGCACAAGACATCGACCGGCAGGGCAACAACCTGCAGGTCTGGGCGCAATCAGTATTTGTAACTGGATTGTCTCATGGCCTATGTCACGTCCTGGCCGAGTACCCGAAGGTTGAGGGCCTGAAAACCAAGGCTGACGACAAGGCCGCCGGCGTTCGTCCGTATGCGGTGACTGTGAAACCCCATCAGGTTCTGGGCTGGAGAGCCGCAGCCAAAGCGGGCGACCAGGTACTGACCCAGTTTCGTTACTTAGAGTGTATTGAAGAGGACGAAGGGCTCTTCGGAGTAAAAGTCACTCCTCAGATTCGTGTGCTCGAGCCGGGGCGATGGGCAACCTACCGAAAAGCGGACGATGGCAAAGGCGGGAAGTCGTGGCAGTTGTACGACGAAGGTGTGACAACACTCGATGTCATCCCGCTGGCCACGTTCTACACCAAGCGAACGGGCTTCATGACGGCCACACCTCCACTTCTTGAACTGGCTCACCTGAATAAGAAGCACTGGCAGTCCCAGAGCGACCAAGACAACATCCTGCACGTCGCGCGGGTACCTATGCTGGCCATCATCGGCATCGAGGATGATGCTTTTGAGTTGAAAGTTGGCACCAGTAGCGCTACGAAGTTGCCTAAGGAAGGCGACATGAAGTGGGTGGAGCACACTGGTTCCGCCATCGAGGCTGGTCGCACCTCGCTGCAGGACTTGGTCGACGATATGCGGATGGCGGGCGCCAAGCTTCTCCTGAAGGACAAGCAGTCGACCAAGACAGCAACCCAGGCTGAAGATGAAGCGGCTCAGGAAATGAGCCCGTTGCAAACAATGGCTGAAAGCTTCGAGGACTGCCTTGATCAGGTGCTGCAATACTTCGCGATGTGGACAAAGCAGCCTGAAGGTGGCCACGTCCAGGTCAATGGTAACTTCGACATCGACTTCGCCCCCGAAACGACGTTGCCCCTGTTGTTGAATATGGCCGCTCAGGGCCGGCTTTCCGACGAAACCCTATTCTCCGAATTCCAGCGCCGCGGTGTCGTTTCTGATGACCTCGACTGGGAGCTGGAAAAACAGAAGATTGCCGATCAAGGACCAGTACTCGGAGCGCTCTAAATGGCAACGGTTAACGAGACTCTGCGGGATGAGGGCATTGCGCATGCAGTTTCGTTAGATCAGTACAAGCTCGGAGTGGTGCGCCGAATCATCGCGTTGCTCAACCGCTCCGATGCAAACCTGACAGCGGCACTTGCAGAGGCACTTGAGCGCATGCCGGCAGGCTCATTCACGATTGAGCGGCTAGACGGCTTGCTTGATGAAGTCAGGTCGATCAACGAGGCTGCGTACAACCAAGTACTGGAAGCGCTTCAGGGTGAGCTGAGAGGCTTGGCCGGGTATGAGATGCAATGGCAGACGGACCTATTTACGGCTACGGTTCCCGAACCTGTTCTGGTTCGTTTCCCTATCATCAGCATCGGCGCCGAGCAGATTTATGCCGCAGCAATGGCCCGGCCTTTTCAAGGGCGTTTGCTGCGCAACTGGGGAAAGGAGATCGCCGCTGACCGAATGGTGAAGGTTCGAAACGCTGTTCGTACGGGTTACCTCGAAGGTAAGACGACTGATCAGATTGTCCGTAGCATTCGAGGAACTAGGGCGGCTGGATATGCTGACGGCTTCCTTGAGCGCCCGCGACGTGACCTGGCCTCGGTGGTTCGTACAGCAATCAGCCATACCGCTGCTGTAGCACGAGAGAACTTCAATACGGCTAATGCTGGCATCATCGAGTCCGAGGACTGGACCAGCACGCTGGATAACAGGACCTCGGCGCCGTGCCGGATCCGAGACAAGCTGCCCTATGCAGTTGGTACGCACAAGCCGATCGGGCACAAGGTGCCTTGGCTTGAAGGTCCAGGCCGGATTCACTTCAACTGCAGATCCACCTCGACGCCACGCACGAAGTCTTGGAGAGACCTGGGTATTTCCATCGACGAGATGACCCCAGGCCAGCGGGCGAGCATGGATGGGCAGGTGCCGGCCGATACGAACTACGCCGATTGGATCAGCCGGCAGTCGACAGAGCGCCAGGAACAAGTTCTGGGGCCGGTGCGTGCCAAGATGCTTCGAGATGGCATGTCCATGGAGGAGTTCTATTCCCCGGCCGGTGCTTTCCTGACGCTGGAGCAGCTGCGTGAGCGGGACATCAAGACATTCGCTAAGATGGCGGCATGACCGATAAGCCTAAGCTTCACCTCATTCAAGGCACGCCAGCCCCGGATACTCCAGCGGAGCAGGTGCGTAAGCGTGTGCGGGCGATGCCCAAGCCTGCAACGATGGTCCAGTGCCATCGCTGCGGTGGGCGCGAGGTGATCGAGACGAAGATTGGCGTGCTTATGAGGAATGGCAAGTCAACTGGAGGTACCAGAGCGCTGATTTGTGTTGGATGTTTGCTCAAGGGCGAAAGGGTAGTTGTTTAATTTAAGCAGACGATTCGGCGCTTCTCAAAGTCGCTCATGAGTGAAAAATAATTCTCTGTCCACCCCTTCATTGCGGTGCTTGCCAGTTTGATGGCCTCCTCTTGTTGCGCTTGCGTCTTGGCCATTAGCCCTATTTGAATGACGCCGGCAAGATACATTGCAGACCCGGTCAGCTCGAGTGGGGCATATGCAGTAAATCGCATGGCGCTCTCAGTGACTTTCCCACCAAGGCGTCGGAAGTCGGAATCGGTAAGGTCAGGGTCTGTAGTGTTGCTTCCGAATGCCGCAATGCTTCTTAGCAGTAAGTCAGCCTTCTCTCTGATCATTAGCTCTTGCTTGTCTAGCCTCTGAATACAGCTTTGGGCAACGGATTGTTTGGTCGCTTGTGCGCTCGCATACCAGGTAAGCAGGCCAGCAGAGAACGTGAGCAATACACCAAGCAGAGCAACTGCTGTTGCCCAGTGACTGCCAATCGAAGGTTTGTCGGTGTGAGCGGATACTTCTTTGGGGGGTGGGCTGTGCTGAGCGTCTTGCAACTTTTCTACTCCTTGTAAATGCAGCGCATCTCCTGCGCCGTAGTGATCGGCAATCCTAATTGAGAATGCCAGATAAGCGAATTTCTTCACTGAGGCCCTGGCAACCACCGGGGCTTTTTTATGGGCGCGATTCCGGAAGGATAGCGCCGCACCGGGCCGGATGGCCTACCAGATGGGCGGATGCCCGGAGATGAACCGATGAAACTGAAACTCGACGAACAAGGCCATGTGGTTGTCCAGGATGGAAAGCCGGTCTACACGCATGATGATGGAAAGGACGTGGCGTTTGACGCGCCGTCGGCTGTATCCAAAATCACTGCGCTGAACGCTGAAGCCAAAGGCCACCGTGAAGCCAAAGAGGCTGCCGAGACTCGAGCCAAGGCTTTTGAGGGGATCGACGATCCTGAAAAGGCTCGCGCCGCCCTGGCGACTGTTGCGAACCTCGACGCCGGCCAGCTGGTTCAGGCTGGCAAGGTTGAAGAGATCAAGGTCGCTGCAATCGCTGCCACCGAAGAGAAGTTCAAGGCTCAGGTTACTGCGCTCGCAGAGCAGGTGAAGACCGTCACTGCCGAACGCGATACCACCACCAACATCCTCTACCAGGAGAAAATTGGCGGCGCCTTTGGACGCTCCAAGTTCGTCACCGAAAAGATCGCCGTGCCGCCTGACATGCTGCAGAACACCTTCGGCAAGGCCTTCAAGGTTGAAGACGGCAAAGTGGTTGCCTACGGTGAGGACGGAAACAAGATCTACAGCCGTGCCCGTCCGGGTGAACTGGCTGACTTCGACGAAGCCCTGGAAGCCCTCGTCGAGCGCTACCCGCACCGCGACAACATCCTGAAGAGCTCTGCCGGTAATGGCGGTGGTGCTCCGAACAATGGTGGCAAAGGCGGTGGCGGCAAAACGCTTTCCCGTACTGCATTCGATGCGCTCGACCCGGCCGGCAAGGCTGATCACGCACGCAATGGCGGCACGGTTACTGACTGACCAAAGCCGCCGGGGGTTGCCCGGCAAGTAATCAATGCCCGCCTTTGAGCGGGCTTTTTTGTGGAGAAAGCCAAAATGGCGAACACCCTTAACGGCCTCGTGCCGGACCTGTACGAAGCGCTGGATGTCATTTCGCGAGAGATGACGGGCTTCATCCCGGCGGTATCCCGCGATTCTTCCGTTGCTCGTGCAGCGATCGGCCAGGACGTTCTGGTTCCGATCACCACCGAGGCGCCGGCGGCAGATAACATCCCGGGCGTAACCGCCCCTGACTCTGGTGACACCATTGTCGACAACGTCGCGGTCGCGATCACCAAGAGCAAGCACGTTCCGGTTCGTTGGAACGGCGAGCAAACCCGGGGACTGCAAAACGCTGGCACCTTTTCTTCCATCCAGGCTGACCGCTTCTATCAGGCGATGCGCACCCTGGTGAACGAGATCGAGAAAGACCTCTGGCTCGAGGCTTACCGTAATGCATCGCGCGCCTACGGCACCGCGGGTACCACGCCGTTTGGCACCGCCGCTGATCTGTCTGATTTCGCTGGCGTGCTGGGCATCCTCGAGCAGAACGGAACACCGACCAACGACCTGCAGTTGGTCCTGGGGCATTCGGCCATCGGCAACATGCGTGGCAAGCAATCTGGCCTGTTCAAGGTCAACGAGGCTGGCTCCAGCGACATGCTGCGCAATGGTATGACCGACCGCATCATGAACATGGCCATCCGTCACTCTCACCAGGTGGGGCGTCACGTTAAGGGTACCGGCGCTGCATACGTCACCAGCGGTGCTACTGCGGTAGGTGCGACCAACATCGCGTTGGCCACCGGTACCGGCACCGTGTTGGCCGGCGATATCGCGACCTTCGCCGCTGATGGCGACAACCAATACGTCGTTGGCACTGGCGTGGCCGCTCCGGGCACCATCACGCTGAATAAGCCAGGCTCGCAGATCCTGATCCCGACCGGCAACGCGTTGACCCTGGGTAACTCGTACACCGCAAACGTGGCGTTTGCCCGCTCGGCGATCGTTCTTGCAACCCGCGCCCCAGCAATGCCAGAAGGCGGTGACTCGGCAGACGATGTCATCACCATCACCGATCCGCTGACCGGCCTGTCGTTCGAAGTGGCGGTGTACCGTCAGTTCCTGCAAACGGCCTATCACGTCCGTCTGGCCTGGGGCTGCCGAGCCATCAAAGATGAGCATATCGGCCTGTTGATCGGCTAACTCAACCACAACGACAGCCAGGGGCTTCGGCCCCTGCGTTGTTTCTGGAGAAAGACAATGGCTGGACTGACGAAAGAACAGAAAGCGGCGAAGGCTCTTCTGGCAAAGGCAATCGAACTCAGTGGCTTGAGTGCTGAGAAATTCGAGAGTCTGGACGAGCAGGAGCGCGCCGACTGGAGCAAAAACGCGCAGGACGCACTTGATCTGGTGGCGCAAGAAGAAAGGCGTCTTGCCGATGAGGCGGCTGCTGCCAGCGCATCGAGCAAGTCCTTACCGGAAGATGCTGAGCCGGATTACAGCGGACTGGTACAAATGGAGCAGGACGAGGAGGAGATTCATGTGCACCCGTCCTGCGTAGACGATCACAAGCGTCTCGGTTGGAAAGAGGTTTGATATGGCTTTGGTGATCGAGAACGGCAGCGTGGTGCCAGGCGCTGATAGCTTTGCGACGACTGCTGAGCTGGTCACCTACGCCGCGAACTTCGGCAGGGTCATTCCGGCGGATGTGGTGGCGCAAGAGGCGCTACTGCGTCGGTCGGCTCTGCAAATGACCTCTTTGCCGTGGAAGGGGCAGACAGTGAGTCGAGACCAGGCGCTGTCCTGGCCCAGGGCGAACGTGAAGCGTCAGGGGTGGATTCTTCCTATCAATGAGATTCCAGCGCAGGTGAAGGCCGGCCAGCTCGCCCTGGCTGCAGAAATCCATGCTGATGACCTTGTTGATCCGACAACCAAGACGGGCGCAGTGGTTTCCGAGACGGTTGGCCCTATCAGCACAACTTTTGCCGTAGCCAGCGCTTCGGTGAGTAAGCCAGCAGCAACCCGGCAGTCTTATGCACAGTTCGCGGGGCTGCTGGAATCCTCAAGTCAGGTCAATCTGGTGAGAAGCTGATGGCAGACATTTATGATCGGGCGAAGGCTTCGGCTGCCCGCATGTTGGCGCCGAGATCGAAAGGCGGAAAGGGGCTGGAGTTGTCACTGCTCCAGATCGCGAGTGGCGAGTATGACCCTGAGACAGGCACCGGCGGCGAAACAACCACCACCTTCGAAGGCTCTGGCTTTCGAGAAAACTACAGCCTGAAGGATATCGATGGCTCATTGATCAAGCAGGGGGACGTCAAGATCCTTGTCTCGCCGCTACTGCTCGATGGCACCGATACTCCGAAGCCAACGACTCAGGACAAGCTGGTGTTCGATGGCGAGACGTACACGGTGCAGGCTGTTGACCCATGGAGTTACGCCGGCCTGATTGTCGGCTTCAGCGTGCAGGCCAGAAAATGAGCTTCTCACTCGATATCAAAGCCTATGTTGAAAAGACCAAAGGCAATGCTGAGCAGATTGTCCAGAAGGTCGCCATCGATATGCTTTCCAAGATCGTCGACAGGTCTCCGGTAGGCAATCCTGAGCTCTGGGCTGCCAACGTTGCGCACCGTCAGGCCAACACGCGAGCGGCTGACGACTACGACTTTAAGGTCTCTATCCGCAACACACTGATTAACCTGGACGAGAGCAATTTCACCAAGGCCGGCAAGCTGCGCCGTGGAGTGAAGTACGCCAAGCCACTGACCAAGACCGAGCGCACTCAGAACTTCGATGTGAACGGCCTGGTGGCGGGCAAGGATTATGTTGGTGGGCGATTCCGGGCCAACTGGCAGGTATCGTTCGACACAGCAAAAACCGGAACCCTGGATCTTGTTGATCCAGGAGGTGGGCCTACCAAGGCCATCGGAAGACTGATACTCGAGGGATTCAGTGGCGATGTAAGCAGCGTCTGGCTAATGAACAACCTGCCTTATGGACACCGCCTTGAATATGAAGGCTGGTCAAATCAGGCCCCGGCAGGGATGGTTGGCATCACAGCCACTGAGTTTCAGATGTTTGTGAACAAAGCCGTCGCGGAGCTTCCATAATGAGCGATCTGATCATACGCAGCCTGTTCGAAAAGCGGCTGAAGGTCTGGGCCGACGCCCGGGCTCCAAAGCTCCCCATTGCATTCGAGAACGTGCCATTTACGCCGCCTGCGGATGGCAGTGCGCACCTGAGGGCCTACCTTCTACCTGCTGATCCCGATAGCGAAGACCTTGAAGGGAAACACACTTCATATCGTGGGGTGTTTCAGGTCAGCGTAGTGACGAAGGCAGGAAGTGGGCGCGGCGGTGACGGCTTGATTGCGGAGGAGCTACAGGCTCTTTTCCCAAACAATTTAGAGCTCAGCAAAGCCGGGTTTTCGGTATTCGTTCGGTCCCAAATGGCTACAGCTTCTTCGCTCCAAAGTGACACCACAAGCACGCTGCCGGTGAGGCTCACATACCGAGCAGACACCTTCTAATCGCCCATTGGGCAAACCACTGAACCCGCCATTGAGCGGGTTTTGTCATTTCTGCAAAGAGGAAAAACCCATGGGCTACAAACTCCCGAACGGCGGTACCTTCCAGCATGCCGCGACCTATGCTGCTGTGCTGGCATTCACCGCGATCACCAACGCATCCGAGGCAGTGGCCACGGTCGTCGGCGCCACCTTGTCCGCCGGCGATATCGTTTTGCTCAGCTCTGGCTGGAGCAAGCTCGATAACAAGGTGGTGCGTGTGAAGGCGGCCACTGCAACTGCGATCACCCTGGAAGGGATCGACACCACCGACACCCAGATTTTCCCGGCCGGTGGTGGGGCTGGCAGCATGAAGAAAGTGTTGACCTGGGTGCAGATTCCGCAAGTCACCGATCTGGCCTTCTCCGGCGGTGAGCAGAACTACCTGGACGTGGTGTTTCTGGAGAATGATCAGGGCAAACAGATCCCGACCGACAAGTCCGCCGCCAGCATGGTGCTGACTATCGCTGATGACCCGGCCCAGGCTTTCAACGCGGTGTTGCTGGCGGCTGACGCTGGCAAGCAGGTGCAGGCTGCACGCCTCAATCTGCCGGGCAATGACTCGCTGCTCTACGGTGCCTATACCTCGTTCTCCAAGCAGCCCGCGGTTTCTCGCAACAATCTGCTGACTCGCACCGTAAACCTGGCGCTGCAGGCCGAACCGACCCGCTATCTGACAGCGGTGGTGTAATCCATGGCTAAGTTCACGCTGATCCAGAACCCGACCTTCAAGGCCGACGTGATGATCCCGCGCGTCGGCGGCGAACCAGTGAAGGTGGAGTTCGAGTTCAAGTATCTCGACCGAACTGCCCTGGCAGCTCTGTACGCTGAGTGGGGCGAGCGTCACAGGGAGCTGGGGCTGAAGGTCGAGGAGATGGACCTGAAGGAGTTCACCGCTGCCAAGATCGACCTGGAAGTCGATCAGATCAAAGCTGTAGTGGCGGGCTGGGACATCAAGGAAAAATTTACTGAGCAGAACATTCGCATCCTGGTCACCTCGATCGTTTCGGTTTCTGGTGCGGTGCTTGCTGCGTACTCCGAAGCCTTCAACCAGTCCCGCCTGGGAAACTCCTAAGCGCCGCGCGCGCCCTCTATGAGCAGGGGCCATCCGCTGATGAGCTGAGGGCCTTTGGCTTCCTGGTGGGTGATCTGTCTGGTCAGGAATGCGAGGTCTGGCCGGATAACTGGCCAGCTTTCACTGTCTTCGAAGCCATGAGCACCCAGTGGCGAGTGGGCGCGTGCGGCGCTACCGGCTTGGACTATGCCGTCCTACCCAGCGTTATTCGAATGTGTGGCGTCCCGGTAAAGGATCGGCAAGTCATCTTCAGCGATATCCGGCACATGGAGGCTGAAGCCCTGCAGGTGATGGCGGAACAGAGAGATAACAAATGACCGATTTCACATCGCTTGGCATCAGGATTGATACCGCTGACGTTTCGAAGGCCAGCGATTCCCTGGATGAGCTGGTCGATGCGGCCGAGGGTGCAGAGAAGGCTGTCGACGACCTTGGCAAGGCAGGCGAAGGCCTGGCCAACACAGGGAAGAAGATCAGCCAAGCGGAGACGGAGGCCGCCCAGGGCATCGATAAGGCTACCGGTGCAAAAGAGCGCCAGGTCGACGCCAGTCGCAAGGCCGGCACCAGTGCTGCCAGCGAGATCGCGATCATCAGCCAACTCGACAAGGCAATGTCCGGCAACATCGGCAGCATTGAGCAGCTGATTCAGGCTGAAGGCCTCCTTGAGCGCGCTCGCAAGGGCGGTCTTGTCACCATCGAGCAGCAGGAGTCCTATCAGGATCGGCTCGGCAAGGCCTTCGACCGAATCGAGAAGGCCGAAGCCAAGGAGCTTGCACAGAAGCAGCGTCTGATCGACGCTGAGAACCGCCAGATCGAGGCGCTGAAGCGCACGGTCAACGGGATAGACCCGGTCACTGCCAAGCTGGCCAAGCTGGAAGCGCAAGAGAAGGCTGCGCACGAAGCTTTTCGGCTAGGTGCAATCGATGTTGACGCCTATAACGCGGCCCTGGCCAAGGTCGGAAAGGATCGGTCCGGTTTCACTGCGACAGAGGGGGCTTTTGACAAGCTGAAGCTCGGCACCCGCCAGGCGCAAGAAAATGTGATGCAGTTGGCCAACGCCCTGCAATCTGGCGATTGGGGCAGTGGTGCACGGGCAATTGCCCAGCTTGGAGCAGGTGCTGGCACATCAGCAACGAGCCTTATTGCTCTGGCTGCACCTATCGCCCTCCTCACGGCAGCAATCGGCGGATTGGCATATGCCTATTACAAAGGCAGTGAAGAGCAGGACGCCTTCAACAATTCACTGATCCTGACTGGCGGATCAGCGGGGCTTACCGCTTCTCAGCTTGGAGTCATGGCCAAACAGGTCGGCGATACCGTTGGGACGACGGGGCAGGCGGCTGAGGTTCTGGCGACTCTAGCTGGAAACGGAAAAATAGCCGGAGAAAGTTTCCTGGGCATTACTCAGGCTGCCGTCTCCATGCAAGAAGCAACCGGCAAGGCGGTAAGCGAGACGATCTCCGAGTTCGCGAAGATCGCTGACGAACCAGTAAAGGCTTCGGCTGCGCTCAATGAGCAATACCACTACCTGACTGCCTCGGTTTATTCGCAGATTGTGGCATTGGAGGAGCAAGGCAAGCATGCGGAAGCCGTGAAGCTGGCGACCGATCAGTATGCTGACGCTATCAATAATCGAACCCCGAAAATCCTTGAAAACCTCAGCCTTTGGGAGAAGGGCTACAACCTCGTCGCGAGGGCTGCAGACAATCTCAAGAATGCCGGTCGCAGCCAAACCAATGCGGAACGCATTCAGACGGCACGGGAGACACTGAGCCGACTGGAAAGTCGCGGTGGTAGCGAAATGATCCCTGGCGAAGATGTCGTCTACATCGGTGAAAAAGGCAAGCAAAGTCTCAGGGACTACATCAAGGGCCTCGAAGTAAAAGATGCAGCTGAGACCAAGTACACCAAGGATCAAGCTGCCCGCCAAAAGATCGAGGATGACGCGAGTGCAGCGACCACTCGGGCGGATGCACGGCATCTGGCTAACCTTTCCAACGAGGCAAAGCGTGCTCTTGAGATCAAAAAAATCAATGAGGACACTGAGAAAATTCGTGCGGCAAATCCCAACGACAAGCGGGTTTCTGCTGAATATGTCGCCGGGCAGATCAAGGACGTAAACGAGAAGTACAAGGATCCGAAAGCAGCAGCTACTCAGGTCGACCTGACCGGCTTCAACAACTCGAAAAACGCCCTCACCGGCATCCTGTCCGAGTACAAGAACGCCCAGAAGGAACTGGAAGCGGCGCAGAAGGCTGGCCTGGTCTCCCAGGCGGATTATCTGCTCAAACGTCAAGCCATGATCGGCAATGAGCGTGATGAGGTCTCCGCGGCTTACGAGGCGGAGATCTCGGCGCTCGAAGCGACCAAGGGCAAGGCCGGCACCTCGGCGGCCCAGCGCATTCAGCTGGACCAGAAGATTGCCGACGCCCGTGCCTCCATGGTCAAGGCACAGAAGGATGCCGACTCGGAACTGGCTGTGTTGGCCGCGAACGAGGAGGGCAGGCTCAAGAAGCAGGCCCAGGCTGTCAGCACCTATACCGGAGCCCTGCAGCAGCAAGTCGACACTTTGCGCCGGCAGGGGCAGCGTGCGGCCGCAGGCCTGGGACAGGGTGACCGGCAGCGCGGCCTGACCGACCAGCAAAACGGCATCGACGACCGGATCAACCAGCAGCGTCTGACCTTGGCCGACCAGTATGGCGACGGCTCCCGTGGCATGAGCCTCGACGAGTACAACCAGAAGCTGGCGGCCCTGGACAAGACTCAACGGGACCTGCAGGAAACGGCGATCTCCAACTACGACGAGATGACCGCTGCCCAGGGCAGCTGGAGCGCCGGCGCTACATCGGCCTGGCAGAACTACCTAGAGTCGGCTCGTGACGTTGCAGGCCAAACGAAAAGCTTGTTCACCAACGCCTACAGCTCCATGGAGGACGCGGCCGTCAACTTCGCGGTGACCGGAAAGGGCTCGTTTTCCGACTTCACCAAGTCGGTGCTGGCGGATATGGCTCGGATTGCCACCCGCCAGGCATCCTCTGGGATTCTCAATGCAATTGTCGGAGCAGGCGCCAGGTACCTCGCTGGAGGGGGCAGTGCTGGCAACGGACTGGCTTCGGGATCGGCTGGTGCAGCTTCGTCGAGTCTCGGAGCATCCCAGGCGGGTTACACCAGTGTCGACTTCTCTGGTTTCAGGGCCTCGGGCGGGCCCGTCGATCCAAACTCTTTGTATCGGGTGAATGAGCTTGGGCCTGAACTGTACAGCGAGGGAGGGAAGTCCTACCTGATGACGGGCGCGAACGGCGGCAGTGTCACACCACTGACAACTGCAGGCGGGTCTGGCATGGCCGCTTCGGGCCCATCAAGTGGGGCGCCTCAAGTTTACATCAGTATCTCTAGTGACGGTAAGACGGACGTTTCGAGCGATCAATCGGGGCTGGAAAATTTTGGAGTCGAAATCGGCAAACTCGTAGAGCAGAAATTCAAGCAACTAGAAGCGAAATCGTTGAGCCCTCAAGGCAACATCCGCAAGGCAATTCAGGGGAGGGGGTAATGGCTGACATATTTCCATTTCGCCCGGACAAGTCGGTTCCGGTTGCGTTCGCCCAGCGGACGCGATCGGCCACTTTTGGAGGCTACAAACAGACCGCCGGAGATGGGCTCAATACCGAAACCCAGGTCTGGTCGCAGATCTTCACAGGCTCGAAGGAAAGGATTGTCGCGATCCTTGCCTTTCTGCGAGCTCATCAGGGCTATAAATCCTTCATTTGGGTTACGCCACTCGACGGGCCGCTGTATTTCACCTGTGGCACTTATGGCGCTACACCACAAGGCGGAAGCGCCTGGGTGCTCACCGCCACCTTTGAACAAACTTTCCAGGTGCAGTGATGGCTGAAAGTATTTATGAGGACATACAGAGGCTAGAGGTCGGCCTGTATGTCGAGCTATTTGAGCTCGACTTGGCACCTATGGGTGGTGACACCTATCGCTTTCATGGGTATACACAGCTTGGGCCCATATTTTGGCAAGGCATCGAGTATTCGCCTTGGCCGATCAAGATTGAAGGTCTGGGTATGACCGGGGAGGGCC
The DNA here is from genome assembly GCF_900215185.1 of Pseudomonas sp. LAMO17WK12:I10. Lineage (NCBI taxonomy): Bacteria > Pseudomonadati > Pseudomonadota > Gammaproteobacteria > Pseudomonadales > Pseudomonadaceae > Pseudomonas > Pseudomonas sp. LAMO17WK12:I10. The sequence continues at coordinate 27,869 of NZ_OBDX01000023.1, forward strand.
AACAGTCAAACCCTTTGCTCACTGTCGGAAACGTCACTGGCTTCATTACGGCGCTCTGTGCGACCTATCAGGATCTGGTAGATGCCAAGCTACGCCGGCATCGAACCCTGGGTCGTTATATGGATGCTGCCAACTTCCCTGGCGGCAATCCGGAAGCCGATCCGGATGAACACTTCGCCTCTGACAGCTATGTCATCGATCAAAAGCAATCCGCCGACGCCGAGGCCGCTGTCTTTGTCCTGAAGTCACCCCTTATTGCCACTGACCGCAAGCTACCTGGGCGGCAGATTGTTGCGAACTGCTGCCAGTGGTCCTCCATTGGTGGCTACCGCGGTGCCTACTGCGCTTGGGCTGGATCGAACTACTTCACCGACAAGGATGTGCCGACTGATGACCCCGCCAAGGATATGTGCTCTTTCACCCTGAAGGGCTGCAAGCTCCGCTGGGGTGAGAACAACCAATTGCGTTATGGGTCGTACCCCAGCGCCGGGAATTGAGGGGCATCGCATGAAGCTCAATAAAACCATCATCGATGCTGTCTACGCGCATGCTGAAGCAGAAAACCCCAAGGAGTGCTGCGGCGTTGTGGTGCTGAGCGGAGGAAAGAAGTGCTACCTGCCGTTGCCAAATTCTGCCGTAGCTCCCGAGAAGGACTTCCGTATCAGCGCGGAAAGCTGGGCCGATGCTGAAGACCAGGGAGAGCTTGTGTGTGTTGTGCACAGCCATCCGGGGCAGTCAGCTCGACTTAGTGGCGCGGACCGTGTCTCGCTCGAGGCTACCGAGCTACCTTGGATGATTGTGGAGGTGCGTGAGGGCAGGCCCGTATCGCACCTGATCCATTTGCCGACCGGCTACCAGGCGCCGCTGTTGGGGCGCTCGTTTCATCATGGTGTCCTTGACTGCTACACGCTGGTTCGCGACTACTATCGACGCGAACTGGGTATTGAGTTGGCAGACTACGAACGTGAGGACGGTTGGTGGAATGGCACCGAAGACCACTACATGAACAAATATGAGGCGACGGGCTTCCATCAAATCGACCCGGGCGAGCTTCGTCAGGGGGATCTGATCATCATGCAGGTCCGGGCAGAGAAGGCCAACCACGCTGGTATTTACCTGGCCGATGGGAAGCTGCAGACCGAGCCGAATCACCATCCGATGCCTGGGTGCATCCTTCACCATCTTTACGGCAAAGATTCCAAGCGAGATATCTTCGGTGGGTACTGGCGAGATACAGCGCGCCTGTACCTGCGTCACAAAGATGCAGATGTAACAGCAAGTCCTAAGTAGCTGGGTATTTATACAGGTTGCGCGATAGGATTGCGAAATTGCATTCCACTTAACCACCCGTTTGCATTCGACCTGACCAGTCATTTGCATTCGTTCTGACCACCGATTGCATAGGATTTGACCAGCGAGCTCTGTAACCATGATCGGGAGAGAACGGCCAAGAGCTGCCGCACGCCTCGGCGGCGCGGGCGACCGCAATGTAATCAAGAGGGGTCATTGGTCGCTCACACGATTTCGATGCACGTGTAGTGAGCGGCCCAGATATGCTGTGGAATCGCAGACTAGGGATAGCAGGATGAGCAACAAGACCGCCTGGGAGAAAGCAGCTGAGGCACAGGGCACGACCGATTCGGAGCGTGCCCTTGCGCGGCTCGCCCGCAAGGCGTTCCTGAGTCTGTGGAGCTACCCGAACGTTCACAGCGACGAAGGGAGATCAAGCGGTAAGGGGGATGGCAAGGAGTTGGTAGACCTGCTGGTGGTCTTTGGCAACGACGTGCTGCTGTTCTCCGACAAGCACTGCGCGTTTCAGTCGGACGTGGACATCAAGGTTGCCTGGCCGCGTTGGTACAAGCGAGCAATCGAGAAGTCAGCAAGGCAGCTTGCAGGGGCCGAAAATTTCCTGCGTCGTTTCCCAGGCCGCGTGTTCGTCGACAAGTCATGTCAGACCAAGTTGCCCGTGGAACTCCCGAACCCAAGCTTAGCCCGCTACTTCCTGATTGCCGTCACGCGAGGCGGCCATGAGGCAGCAGTTCGGTACTTCGGCGCTGGAAGCAGCGGCAGCTTGATGCTCAACAGCATGCTTGAGGGCAACGCCCACCACGAACGCCCTTTTGAAGTCGGCTTCCCACTGAAAGGCCGCCGCTTCGTCCACGTCCTCGATGAGGTGACAGTCGACGCCCTCTTAGAGGAACTGGACACCGTCCCGGACCTTGTCGACTACCTAACCTGCAAGGAGCGCTATTTCGGTGCGAACGGCGTCTTCATGCACGTTGCTGGTGAAGAGGAATTGCTTGCGCAGTACATGTGCACGATGGAGAACGGTCGGCACACCTTGCCCAAGGTGCCCCCTGCCACTGGTGCCGTCGCCCTCCTGGAGGGAGATTGGCGGTTCTACCGCTCAAGCCCTCAGCGAGCGGCCAAGCGCGAGGCCGATCAGGGCAGCTACATGTGGGATGCACTCATTGAGTACCAAGCATCCTTCGTTCGCGCAGGAACAGCGGTTGGGCTCCCCGAGATACCGCCGGAGACCGTCGACCATGAGCGAATCCTGCGCGCCATCGCAGCAGAGCCCCGACTGGCAAGGCGCGAGCTCGCCTGTCATTTCCGCTTCGCGCTCTCGAAGAGCGAGCCCGGTAAGAAGTTCGCACGCATGATCCTGAGCGGCGACAACATGTCCCGCGGGTACGTATTCCTGACTGTTCCAAAGCCGCCGAATGTTGACTACCAGGATTACCGGGAGATGCGCTCGGCTGCACTGCTCGCATACTGCCACGGCATCAAGCTGCGCTTTCCCCGCGTGACCGAAGCGATTGGTATTGCATCCGAGCCCTTCTCCGAGAAAGTAGCTTCGCAAGAATTCTTGTACGTCGACCTTACTCACGAGATGAGCTCAGAGGAGTCCGCCGTTTGGAAGGGCGCAATGGAGGAGCTCGACGTACTACAGACACCGAGCAAGGATGTGCAGTACTTCGGCGGAAGAAGTCACGAATTCCCGATGCCGTTCAACTTCAGTGGTGCCAAGTTCTACGAGTACGAGTCTGGCACCCCAATGAACCGAGCTGAGCGACGCAGAATGGCGAAAGAAGCTCGAAAAGAAGCCAAGAAGGTGAACAAGAAAAAGCGCTAGACGCCGAGGTTCAGGCGATGGCGGTGCGAAAGCGAGCCCACTGTGGGATCGGCTGTAAGCTTCCTTTAATACCTGATGTTCATGGGGGGGCAGGCGAACGGCCGCTACGGGCCAAAACGTATTGGTCAAATCCAATGCAAATGACTGGTCAGATCGAATACAAACAGGTGGGCAAGTCTGTGCAATTACTTAATAGGATGAAGCTGTTCAGCACCTGGATTCATAATGCTGAAACCACATTTTTATGGAAGAAATCACTTGGCATACATCACAGCGTTGACCCCTACTTTGATCCTTGCAATGTCGATTGGACTTGGCCTCTCCAAGGACAATTGGTTTCTTGAGTTTGGCTTAGCCATAGTGGTGGTGTCGACTGCCACCTCAATGAGTTTGGCGTTCCTTGGTGGACGCAAGGCAACTCAGGCCAAAAAAGTAGAATTTGAATCGTTTCTTCCTGAGGTCGATGAGGGCGAGTCCAGCTCTTTCAGGTATTCAAGCGACATTATGGGAGTGGATACGAGCAACCCGATCAAGCATCTCCAGAACCAAATAGACGATATCAAAAGGGTCACAGATCAGGATGAGAGAAATTTCAAATCTGGCCTTAGCTTTAATGAGGCGCGCATCGATAGCTGTCTGGCGCAGATCAGATATCACGAGGAAGTAACTCTTCCGAAAATTCTTGGCCAGGGCTCTGGGGCGATCATCCTGGCAGGAGCGCTCACAATCATAGGGTCTGCCTATCTGGCCTTCCCAGGATGGCTGTACAACACCTTCTCATTGTTGGCGAATGTTCTGATGGGAATGGTTTCAGCGCGCTGATTTCCAGACTGCCCCGAGCCTGAATTGCCCGGGGAGGCCGCCGAGGTATTCGGCCCAGGGCCTTTCCTACTGCACCACCTGTATGGCCGCCCAAGCGAAATCATCGTTTTCGGCGGGCCCTGGCTCGATCGAACGCGCCTGATCCTCAGACACAAAGATGCACAACCAACCACATGATGCGGCAGGGCCGCGGGAGAAGGATATGAAGCAAATTAAAGATGCTGGAAGTACAAGCGATGCCGTCCAGGAGAATGGGCGGACCGATGTTTCCAAGCAGAACTTGGCGGGCCGCTGGCACGTCGTCATGAAGAAATGCGAGCGCAGCGGCCTGCTTTATGCTGCTGGATTTGGAATGGGGCTGGCAGCTACTCAAGCGCTGTCGGCATAGCGCTTAGGATAGGCGTGCCAAGACATGGTCAATTAATTCCACGTACTGGACTTGATTTCCGTTGCGTATCTGTACGGATTTTAGGTCCTCAAGTTCATTTCTCAGCGCCTCTTTATCTAAAGGCTCAAGTTTATTTAGCGATGAAACAACCGCCATCAACATGTTGAGAATTGCGGATGGAATAGTGTTTACCGCTTGCTCAAGCTCGTGAAGGCGTTGGTCTACAGTCTTCATTTGACCTCCTAGGTCATAAACGCGCCGAAATTGGCGCAACCCCAGTCCTTGGGCTTGCAGGCAAAGGGCTGGGGAGGAGCTGATTAGCCTTTGGTTTGTGTCATAACCACGAGCTTCCATCGAACAGGCTTGTTCTGGCACTCATGTTGAGTCTTGTTCTGTGGTGGGAACTTGTCATCTTTGTTGGAGGTGATTTCGTCGCCGCAACTCACGCATTTGTAGATACCCGATACCGGTACTACAGAAGCAATGCTATAGGTGTTCACCCAGTGAGCATTTTCAGGCTGATTTGTGTTCAGGACTAATGGTCGAGTCTCTTGTGTTACCAGTGCCATTTCCAACTCCTTGTGTGTGTTTGGCGGCGCAACGCTACTACGCCTGGATCCAGTACTGCCACTGGCCTTTCGTCCACACTGGATGTCTGGTCAGGATCAGTTTCAGGGATTTTTGCCGGTGCAGTATTGAGGCAGTAAAAAGCCCAGCCCCGCGCTGGGCTTGTTCGTTTCTCCCCACCTTAGAACTACCAGCATGATTTGGCTGGCAGGTGCAGGAGCCTGGGAAGAGGGGCGTTACCGGCTTTCCCTCCAGGTTGGATGGGTGGACAAGCTCGGGTTATCGTGTTCGTCACACCATCGGGCTTGGAGGCCTCGTGACTACCAGAAGCAGTGAAGAAATACTGGCGCACTATATCGAAACTATGGGCGAGCCACTCGGTCAGGCGTTCTGGCATCTCAACCAGAAAGTCCTTGAGGTGCATCTTGTTTGGGAGCAGTACAAGCAGCTTTATGGTGGGAGTGAGGAGACTGTGCGTCTCCTGAATGAGACGGCCGGTCTTTTTTTCATGGTTGTGCAAGACAGCCTCTGGGACTCAGTTCTCCTCGGGATTTGCAGACTAACTGATCCAGCGCAGATGTCCGGGAAGCAAAACCTCTCAATCCGAACGCTGCTTCCTTTGATCGCAGACGAAGGGCTGCGACAACAAACGGAAGAACTGTGCAATGAAGCGCTATCAAAGGCCGAATTCGCTCGGGATCACCGTAACAAGCGGATTGCTCACGAAGACAAGAATCGCCTCTACGATCGGCAAGCGCATCCGTTGGGCGGTATAAGCAGGGCGCTGATCAAGGAGATGCTTCAGGCGATTACTGCAGTCATGAATGCAATCAATGTGTTCTACTGTGATACCACGATGTTCTATGACGACATTAGCTCGGGCGGTGATGCTGCTTGGCTGGTGTATAAGCTTGAGAGCTGATTTTTGCTTGCCAATGGACATTCATCTTGGACCAGGCAAGGGATCGAACATATTGAGGAGCATTTCCTCATGCTTCTTCTGCTTGACGGTGTAGAACATGCGCCGCTTCAAGAGAATCGTTTTCATGCTCTGGGCTGAGAGAAGTTGCCCGGCTTTGACTTGGAGCACTTCCGCTCTGCTGTCGCGGGTGTCGGTCACCTCGATAATGTAATGGTCTATCGTGCCGTCGTCTCGCTTGATGTCGCCAAGACATTTGAAGTTGTAGGTTGGCTCTGTCATTCCGCTCTCCAGGTTGATTAGGCTCGTGCAGGAGCTGGTAGGCCAGCATGCGAGGGGTCAGCAGAGACGTCTGCCCCGACGCTTGACCCTGCTCCTAGCCTTCAGGATGTCGTCTACTCGAGTAGAGGCTGATAGCCAGGAAAACTCAAAGATTAGAAGCGGTACACCTGTGAGCGAGGCGTACAGGATGGCCATACCATAGCTTTTATGTACTTCAGGCGGAGCAAACCCAAAGCTGGCGATACATGCCGCAGTGCTTGCAATGAATGCCCCCAATAACAGATAGCTCGATGCGATTTCTCGGTTGATTCTGGCGCTATCAAATCTGGCGGACTTTATTCGTTTAAGCCTTTTACAACGTTTCGCTCGATAGATTCTTCTAACGCTGCCTTTGGCACTTGCAAACCATAATGGGGCGTGTCCACGCACCCATCGGTAAATATTAGGCATCCAGCCAACCATTCCAGAAACGGCAGCGCCGATCCAAAACTGTGGATTTGTAAGCCATTCATCCATGAAGCGATCCATCTATAGAAGAGAAGGTGAGAACTGTTGTTCCGGGATTTGTACGAGCGAAAAAAGCCCGGGCTGGACCGGGCTTTAAGTTTTATTCAGGACTGACCTATGAGTCTTCAAACGATACCGATAGGTACAGCGGGCCGTCCCACTCTGCAATATATCCAGCATCCTCGAGGTAACTACTGATGGAGGCTGAAAGATCCTCAAAAGCTTTGTCAGAAAGAAACTCTAGCTCCAGGTCGCGTACTTCAATCTCAGTGCTGGCATGACCAAACTTAATTGCGCGGCTAACGCTTTCGGCTACACGGTTTTTGATAACCGATGAGATTTTTTGCCTGGAGGCGGCGGCAAGTTCTTTAGCCTTTGCGGCAGGGAGAAGTGTCTGCGCCGGTAATGTCTCAGCCAGACCATCTTCAAGCCGAGCAACGATCTCGGCATTTAGTGAGCGCTTAGCCTCTTTGGCCGATTCCTCGACTTTTTCTCGAAGCTCGGCAGGCATGCGCAATTTGAATTGGGAATCTTCTCTACTCATGTGTCGAATAATGGACCACGGTGGTGTTGACATCAATGGGACCACCGTGGTTCTATTTGTTCGGGATCACGGTGGTCCTAAGAGGATGCAGGTATGCGTACAGACCCACAGATGAAAGTGAGACTGCCAGAGGAGTTGAAGCAATGGGTGGAAAACGAGGCCCAGAAGAACTGCCGCTCACAAACGGCAGAAGTCGTTTTTGCTCTGCTGGAAGAGAAGAAGCGACGAGAGCAAGCAGCAGCCTAAAACGAAGAAACCCCGGTGTGGGGACACCAGGGCTTCGGGAAACGAGATCAGCTTCGAGGAAGAAATCGTCATGAGTGATGCTACCGCAATTCCAAAAGAAAACAATGTCCAGCGTCAGACGGCTGCAATTATCCCGTTTAGCTTCGATAAGCAGCAGGTTCGTACGCTTCTGATTGATGGTTTGCCATGGTTTGTCGCGGCAGATGTATGTGCGTCACTGGCGATTGCCAACGTGTCGCTCGCGGTAAACGGTCGTGCTGACCGAGATTCTGACGGCCTGGACGAAGACGAGAAGGGTATTGCCACTGTCAATACCCCCTCTGGCGCCCAAGAAATGCTGGTCGTTAACGAGTCAGGACTGTATGCCCTGATCTTCAAGAGCCGAAAAGCCGAGGCCAAACGGTTCAAGAAGTGGGTTACTGCTGAGGTTCTTCCTGCTATTCGAAAAACCAGTTCCTACACCGACAGCCGTAACAAAATGGCCACCTTGATTGATGATGTGATCGGCGTCAGCGGCACCAACCTGATTAACGGGGTCATCGGTCAAAAGGTTGCAAAGCTTCCTGCCGGGATTCGGCGGCAGGCGAAACACAAGCTTCACGCGGTCCTGCATACACGGTTCAACGTTCCGCGTACTGAGCTAATCCCAGCAGACAAGCTAGATGTAGCTTGCGAGTATCTGGCGGCCTACGCGCTTGAGGGCGAGTTTCTCCCAAAAGACAGCAGCCAGGGCAACGGCTTGCCTAGTCAGCTTTCTCCGACTCAGCGCTTCCTTGTTTTCACGGATCACGCAGGCCATCAGCAAGTGCAGCCCATCTCCCGGGAAGCCTGCGTAATGACCCATCGCGAAATGATCAGCGGAATGATCGCCGGCGACATCATGGTGTCGACGCCAGAGATGTTCGAGTTTCTCGCAGCTGTCACCGAGAACCTTCGGCTTCGCTCGCTGAACCAGGCGCGGAGGGCGGCAGCATGAGTATGGAATTGCTTACCCTGAAAGTGCGCGGTACTTCGCCATTGATGATGCACAGCGACAAGCTGGCCAATCCTTTGCACCCAGCGACCAAGGCTCACAAGGAGTTGACCGGCAAGCGTAAAAAGACCGACGACGATCACCTAGCTATCGCCAAGTCTGAATTCATCGCCGGCGTGTACTTCGATGAGCGCTCAGGGATCCACGTTCCGGGCGCCAACTTCGACGCGACATTTCTGGCCGGCGCGAAGCTGCAAAAGCTGGGCACGCATTGGAAGCGGGGTGCGCTGGTGATGACCGACAAGGCGGCGCTGGAGTTTGACGGCCCTGTCACCCCTGAGGCGCTGTGGGACGATCAGCGCTTCGTTGACTGCCGCGGCGTCAAAGTCGGCCAGGCAAAAATCATGCGCTACCGCCCGATCTTCCTCGACTGGGCGTGCCAGCTTGAAGTGGCGATCAACACCGATGTTCTGGACATGCAGGAGGTGCGGAAGGCCATTGAGGATTCCGGCAAGCTGATCGGTGTCTGCGAGTATCGCCCTCGCTTCGGGCGATTTGAGGTGAGTTATGTCTGAGGTGACGAAGTATCCGGCACACAAGCAGGCGGTCGAAGACTTCCTCAAGGAATTCGCGTATGGCGGCCTGGTCGGCCATGACTGGCTTGAGGCGCGATTCGGCATGCTGTCCGTGGGCGAATCCAAGCTGCTCACCCAGGAGCAGTTCAAGGCGCGCCAATTCGAGTGGCTCGCCAGTGTTGAGGCATTCAAGGAAGAGCTGCTCAAAGAGCATCAGGTCTGTCTTCAATCGGTACGCGGGCGCGGATATCGCTGGGTGCCACCCCACGAACAAACCGGTGTCGCGATGGAAGAGCTTGGCCGAAATGTGCGCAAGGTTTTTCGCGGAGCCGGCCAGAAGCTACGCCATCTGCGGATCACTGAGCTGACGGACGAGCAGCGGAAAACCAGTCTGGATGCAGTTGCCAAGCTTTCCGCTCTGCAGGGAATGGCAAGGAAGGAGCTCAGTTAATGCAGCGTCATGCCCTTTCCTGCGAGAGGGCATCGCGGTGCGAAAGCATCAGCCATCGAGTCACGGTGCGTCGGGGTAAGGTTTGCCAAGTTGTGCTTAGCTTTGGTTTTGCATGGGCTGACAACAGCGTAATGCTCCTTCAGCGAGGGAGTATTGCGGTGCGAAAGCATCATCAGGCGTGGCGAGACAAGGTTGGGTGAGGCTTGGCTAGGTCGGGCATGTTTAGGTGCGGGCTGACAACAGCGTAATGTTCCTTCGCGAGAGGGGATATTGCAGTGTAGATGCGTCGCTGTAAGGACGCCATCCAGCATGCGCAGGGTTTTCGTGTTGATCCCTTGTTGGTGATAAAGTCTCGCCAAATCACGATGAGGGATCAGCATGCGAATATTGATTGGGGCGCTGGTTTTGGCGGGGTTAGTGGGGTGCTCGACATCGCCAGTTTCCGTAGACAAAGCCGATCCGGTTCCTGTCTCGAGACTTCATGCATTTTCTGGGAAAAGTGATGCGAGGCTGGTCGTTACGCGTGATTCAGGTTTATTTGGATCTGGAGTCAACTACAGCATATACATCGATGGCACGCTGGCAGCTGAGTTCGCATCTGGTGAAGTTGCGACGTTTGGTATCAGCTCTGGTAAGCACATCCTTGGCATTCGTCCAAGCACCATGTTTGGCGGTACGATGCATGAAGCAGAAATAGACGTTAAGGCTGGCGAGCTTGTGCGCCGCCGCATATCACTCGACGGAGGTGGGTTTTACCTCACGCCTACCGCCTACTAGAACAGACCCGCTTCGGCGGGTTTTTTATTGCTTGGAGAAAGACATGTCCACTGCTATCGAGTACAGCTCTGATCAACGACTGCGCACCATTCGTCTCTACGGGAAGCTTGGGGCGCGCTTCGGTCGAGTTCATCTTTTGGCGGTTAACTCTGCTCGCGAAGCAGTTAGGGCACTAGGGGTATTACACAAAGGGTTCAATGAATATCTAGCCAAATCAAAAGATACCGGGATTGTCTTTGCGGTGTTCTATGGCAAGCGAAACATCGGAGAGTGTGAGCTCGGCGATCCACCGAGCAACAATGACATTCGAATTGCGCCAATTGTGCAGGGCAGTAAGAACAGCGGAGGTCTACAAACAGTACTTGGTGCTGCGCTGTTTGTAGCGGCAGTGTATTTCTCCGGCGGTTCTGCTGCTGGATCTGCCGGGCTTTTTGGCGGTTCGGCCGCCTGGGGAATGGTCGGCTCTGTCGGCATCTCGCTCGCCCTCGGTGGCGTAGCTCAAATGGTCGCCGGCACCGCGCCTGGTATCGAGAGCTCAGAAGCGGCCGACAATCAGCCCAGCTATAACTTTAGCGGCATCAAAAACACGGTTACTCAAGGCAACCCGGTTCCTCTCTGCTACGGCGAGATGGTGGTTGGCTCGGCCTGTGTGTCCTTGGGGGTTGTCGCAGAAGATCAGCAGTAGGCGACCGGCTGCCACAGCACAACAACGACTCAGAAATCCCAAGACCGCTTCGGCGGTTTTTTTCGCCTGGAGAAAAGCATGGGCGTAATACACACATTCGGCGTCGGCGGCTCGAAGGGCGGTAGCGAGAAACCACATTCGCCTGTTGAAAGCCCGGACAGTCTGATCAACACCAGCTACGCCAATATCCTCGATGCCATTAGCGAGGGGCCGATTGTTGGCTTGGTGAATGGAGCCCAGTCGATTTTCTACAACCAGACTCCCCTGGCCAACACCGACGGTAGCTTGAACTTTACGGGGGTGACCTGGGAGCAGCGCACGGGCGAAGCCGAGCAGGAATACATCCGCGGCTTTCCGGCGGTTGAGTCTGAGACCACCGTAGGAGTTGAGCTGAAGTTCTCTCAGCCTTGGACGCAGGCGATCAGCAATAGAGAGTTATCGGCCATCCGTGTTCGCCTTGGCGTGTCGACGCTGTATATGACTGAGTCAGACGGAGACACCGTTGGGTACTTGGTGAAATACGCGATAGACCTCTCCTCGAACAACGGCGATTACGTTACCGTCCTGACCCAAGCGTTCGATGGCAAAACAACTGGAGGCTATCAGCGTAGCCATCGTATTGATTTGCCTCCATCTGATGGAGGCTGGCAAATCCGTATTCGCCGCCTGACCCCTGACGCGCCGAACTCCAGTATTCAGGCCAACACCTCGATCATCAGCTACACCGAAGTGATCGATGCAAAGCTTCAGTATCCGTACACCGCACTGGTCGGTACGAAGATTGATGCTTCGCAATTCAACGCAATCCCTGAGCGCGCCTTCCATATCAAGGGGCGCATCATCCAGGTCCCAAGCAACTACGATCCATCCACCCGCACCTATACCGGGTCGTGGGATGGCACGTTCAAGCTGGCCTGGACCGACAATCCGGCTTGGATTTATCGCGACTTGATCCTCAATGATCGTTACGGTCTTGGGGCCGTGATCAGTGACAGTCAGGTTGATAAATGGTCTCTCTATCAAATTGCCGGCTATTGCGACGAGCTGGTGGATGACGGGAAGGGCGGGAAGGAGCCGCGCTTCACCTGCAATCTCTATCTACAAAGCCGCGCCAATGCGCTGACCGTGCTGCAGGACATGGCTAGCGTTTTCCGCGGTATGAGCTATTACGCCGGCAGCGAGGTAATGGTGTCGGCGGATATGCCGAGTGACCCGGTCTATACCTACACAAATGCCAACGTGATCAATGGCAAATTCAGCCGTGCAGCTTCGAGTGGCTCAACCCGCTACAGCGTTTGCAAGGTCTCTTGGTCTGATCGAACCAACTTCGGGGCCACCAAGGTCGAGTTCGTCCAGAGCCAAAAGGCAATTGCTAGGTATCAGATCCGTGAAACCGAAACCACTGCCTTCGGCTGCATATCGCAGGGGCAGGCTCAGCGGCTAGGCCAGTACATCCTGCTGACCAATCACTACGAAACTGACACCGTGAGTTTCTCCGTCGGCATGGATGGCACTATTGCCCGTCCTGGCCAACTGATTCGGGTTGCCGACGAAAACTACAGTGGCAAACCAATGTCCGGTCGAATCAAAGCCGCCACCGTTGGCGGCGTGACGCTGGATGCTGATATTGAGGCAGAAGCAGGGGATACACTCGTTGTCATTCGTCCAACTGGCACTGCTGAGGCCCGGGTCATTCAAAGTGTGGCAGGTCGCGCCCTGACTGTGACTGAGCCTTTCTCGTCGGCACCGACGACCCAGTCTGTCTATACGATTGAGTCGGCGGAGCTGAAAGCTGAGGTGTTCAGAATTTTGTCTGTTACTGAGAATTTCGGCGATGACAAGCTTCAGTACGACATCGTTGCTGTGCAACACAACGCAAGCAAATTTGCGGCAATTGATACCGGCGCTCAGATTGTCACCCTTCCTACGACTGTTTTGCCCTCTGCCGTCCAGGCAATGCCGACCAACGTTGCTCTGTCCACTTTCGACACAGTTCGACAAGGGGTCAACGTTGCAACCATGCGTATTACCTGGACCGCTCCCAAAGGTTCTGCCAGCTACAATGTATGGTGGCGAAGGGGCTCGAGCGATTGGGTTTTTGGTGGGCGCGTATATACGGCGTCAATTGAGGTGCCAGGAGTATATACGGGCACTTATACAGCGCGCGTAGCTGCCATAGGGCCGAACGACAATAGTTCGTTGTGGGCATACTCCGAAGTAACTGAACTCTATGGGAAGACCGGCAATCCGCCGTCGGTGTCGTTCCTGACCCCGACGAGTCTTGTCTATGGCATCCGCCTGGACTGGGGCTTCCCTGCGGGCGCAGAGGACACCCAGCGCACCGAGATCTGGTACAGCAAAACCACGTCGCTGGCTGACGCGATCAAGCTGGGCGACTTCGCCTATCCGCAAGCTCGGCACGAAATGCAGGGCATCCTGGCGGGGGCCTCGTTTTTCTTCTGGGCGCGCCTGGTCGACCGCACCGGCAACGTCGGCCCGTGGTACCCGACGGGCATTGGGATCAACGGCCAGGCCAGTTCTGACCAAACCGAATACGAGGAGTATTTCTCCGGCCATATCGGCGAGTCCGCCCTCGGCCAACACCTGGGCGATCGAATCAACCTGATCGACGGCCCTGCTGACCTGCCCGGGTCGGTCAACAACCGCATCCAGGTGGTATCGGGTGAGGTATCGGCGATCTCGGAAAAGGTTGACGGTGTGTTTGCCCAGGTAAACCCACCGATGGCCGGTTCCACCGAGGATCTGGCCGGCTCGACGGAAAGCTTCGTTGGCGTCTGGTCGGTGCAGTCGGCTGTGATCGAGGGCGACGTGGCCACGGGCAAGCTGGTCGAAACTGTCCAGGCTCAGGTGGGCCAGAACAGCGCCGTAATCCAGGAGGTCAGTCAGGCTCAGGTCGCCCTCGATGGCAAGGCCTCGACGATGTGGTCTGTGAAAATGCAGATCGATTCTGCGGGGCGCTATGTCGCCGCCGGTATCGGGCTCGGCATCGAAAACCAGAACGGCGTCTTCCAGAGCCAGTTCATCGTCAGCGCGGATCGCTTTGCGGTTGTGAGCGGGATGGGGGGCACGCTGGGCGCTCCGTTTGTTATCCAGAACGGACAGACGTTCATCAACTCGCTGTTCGTCGCCGAGGCCTCGATCACCAACGGCAAGATCGGCGGGGCGCTTTACTCCCTCGACTACGTGCCCAACACAACCGGTTGGATGCTGCCACGGACTGGCGCCTGGGAAATGAACGGCAGCAACGGTGCCGGCCGGCTTCAGATCAACAACACCTCCATCAAGTTCTACCACCCCAATGGTGTGGTAGGCATCGACATGAGTCTCTGACATGACCGGCCTGACACTGAAAACCGCGGGCGACGTTGTGCTGGTGGATATGACGATGAAGATCAGTCAGATGGTCGGCAGCGTGGTGACTGGCGGGGCCAATGGTTCCGCTACGATCCCGCTGCCGCCGGCCGGCAAGACCATGTTCTTCATCGTGGTCCCGCTGGTGGACCTGCAGCGCGAAAAGGGCAAGCGGCCGGGCGTTGTTCTGTCTGGCACGACGCTCTCCTGGTCCTACTCCTACAACACAAATGGCTGGGGGTACTTCTCGGCCAACTGCCAGATCTATTACGGGTACTACTGATGGTTGCGAGATTGGTTGTGACGAAGGACACCGGCGAGTTGCTGTTCGACACCAGCAAGATCTGCTACGGCCTGGTGAAAAGTGGAAATCTGGCGTACCTCGAGAACTGGGCCAGGTACTACTTGAAGTCCGCCCAGCTCGACCCGAGCGACGGGGCAAACTGGGCGCCTGAGTCAGATCCTGCCCGGGGCGATCCTGCTTATGGCTTCACGGTGACGAACGCGCTTTCGCCGATCGTGTTCATCACCGGGCCGGGTTGCCTGAATGGTGTGTCTCGTTCCGGCAGCAGCATGACGTTCATCTACATCAACGCCGATGCCAACACCAAGTTCTATTGCTTCGACCTTATGGCCGACAACATCCCCGGCAGCCCCTACCTGAAAACGCGGCTGGAGGACGGCAGGATCTCGTTCAACTCGCTTCAGCCACCTTTAAACGTTCTTGCGGCAATACAAGCCCCGGCTCCCCCAGCGCACCCGCCGGCGTGGCCTGACTGGTACGGGACAACCTATGTCGGGGGCTACAACGTTCAGCGCCGCGGAATGGTGTCTCCGAACTATTCGCCGGCGCTGGACAGTAGGGTAGACATCGGCCTGGCAGGTGAGGAGTACGCGGCATACCTGCCTTGGTCACGCTCGGCCATCTGCCTGAACGGCGATGCACAAACGGGGTTAACTGTCACTGTTTCGGAAGGCGCATACGGCAGGGTTGGCGGCATCAGCTTCATGTTCGGTGCTGCTGGGGCCACAACGATAGGAAACACCCCATCCGGGACTGGAACACCGGCCGGCAATAACTTTCGCAACATTCCAACGGACAGATATCCGACTGCCCTGGTTATCAGGACGGCAGGGCTACCGTTCCCGTATCAGTAAGCGCACTACTTTCCTAAGCCCTCCATGCGAGGGCTTTTTTGTGGAGAAAATAAATGTCCAAGCAGGTCATCAATCTCGGTGTCATCCCCACCGGCGTCGGCGGTGATACACCGCGCAGCGCCAATACCAAGGCCAACGATAACTTCACCGAGCTGTATAACGCTCTCGGTGCTGCCGGGTCGCCATCGACCTTGCCGGCCGCGCTCCCTGTTGCTAACGGCGGTACAGGCGGCTGGACTCAGGCCGCGGCACGATCCGGTCTCGGCCTGGGCAATTCAGCTGTTGCGAACATCGGTTATGAAGCCGGTAACGTTGCTGGTGCATATTCAACTGGACGGACGAGCACAAGCCTGGTTCAGAGCTGGTACACGAACGTCGCGCATGGCGTTGACCCGAATCTCTATCCACCAGGCTCATCCGGCCTACCCACTGGCGGCACCGGGTACTGGTACAAGCAGGTTTTCAGGCATACGGATACATCCAATCGCCTGACAATCGCTTGGCCCTACGGGCTGTCCGGCAGCTCGGGCACGGTTAAATTCCAGTCGATCTATGACGGCAGTCCGACACCCTGGATCGAGTTCTACCACACCGGAAACACCACCCGGGGCTCGGGCGGTGTGCTGTCTGCTGCATCGCCGATCCTGCGCATCGCCAATGTCGCCGACAGCCAGCGCCGGGACCTCGACGAGCAGACCTTCGAGCCGGCCGGCGAGTGGGGCATGGCGAACAGCGAGGCCCGCGGCGTGAGTGTCGAGCGCCTGGGCGTTGGTGAGTACCGCGTGACTGGCAGTCTTGGCCTGGCACTGGAAGGCTGGCGAACGCAGGACCCGTGCTCCCCCGATGGGGGCGGGACGCTGGGTATCACCGAGACCGAGCAGGAACCCGACGGCACGGTGGTCGTCCGGCTGTTCAAGCAGCGCTGGACCCTGTCGGCCGATGGCGAAATGATCCCCGGCCGCGGGGCTCCGCTGGACGTGCCGCTCAATAGCTGGATCGACGTGCGGCTGGAAATGCCCGCGGTAGAGCCGCCCCCGCAACAGTTCGCCGAAACCGAATAACAGCCCGCCAAGCGCGGGCTTTTTCTTGCCTGGAGAAAAGTCATGACTGCAACAGAGAAAGACCGCGATATTTTGGCGCGGACGTTGTACGGAGAGGCCCGCGGCGAAGGCCTGGCTGGCCAGATCGCCGTGGCCTGGACGATCCGCAACCGCGTGAACGACGGGAAGACCAAGTCCTGGTGGGGGGAGGGCTATGCCGGCGTGTGCCAGGCGCCGTACCAGTTCAGCTGCTGGAACAAGAACGACCCGAACTATCCGTTCCTGAGCGGCGCCAAGCCGATTCCGGCCGGCCAGTTCGCCCAGGCCCAGCGCGCAGCTGACCAAGTGATCGCCGGCGCAGTGGCTGACCCTACCGGCGGTGCCACGCACTACTATGCGACCACCATGCCAAAGGCCCCGGGCTGGGCGGCGAAGGCCAAGCAGACGGTGCGCATCGGGCTGCACGTTTTCTTCAGGGACGTGCCGTGATGACGCCGATACAGAAGCTGATCGGCATGCTGGTGCTAATACTACTGCTCATGGCTGGTAGCGCGGCGGTGGCTTGGCGCTGGCAGGCGAACAGCTATGGCTTGCAGCTGGCTGAGTTGGCCAAGACCAAGGAGCAGGAAATTGCTAAGGCTGAGCAGCAGGCCCGGGTAGAAGAACAACGACGGCAGTCGGCCGTGGAGAAGGTGAGAAGTGATGCACAAGAACAGAACAAGGCTGCAACCGCTGATGCCGGTGCTGCTGACGTTGCTGGCGACCGGCTGCACGTCACAGCGGATGAGTTCGCCAGCCGATTCAGTGGCAGCACCTGCGATCCCAGTGCTGCCCAGCGAGGCGCGTCAGCTGTCCGTGCCGCCATGGTGCTATCCGACTTGCTCCAGCGGGCTGACAAAAGAGCGGGAGAGTTGGCAGCAGCTTATGACCAAGCCAGAGTAGCGGGATTAGCATGCGAAGCTGCCTATGACAGTCTTCGTGTTAAGGGTGGTCGATCAAAGGCTTTGTGATGCCTGAGCGATCATCCAAAGGTACCGCCTTTGCTAAACCAACGCCTTCCGAAGGGGCCGAGTTACTTGCAGAGCATTTCGAAACACAGTTGTTGTAGAGCACGTGGCAGGAGGCGTGGCACGCAGGGGCTGCATCTGCTTCCATTGGGCATGCGGAATTGCACTCACTTGACATTTCAATACAGTCGTCTTGGCAAGCAGAATGCGCGAAAAGCGAGAAAGAAAATGTCACAACCAACAAAAAAGCTGATGAAGATAGTTTCATCGCCGCCTACCCACTTGCTTAGAAAAACAAAGGTTGTGTATTTAATGGCGCGCGATGCGGTTCCTGAAGTCTAGTGCATCTTTCGGGGCATTGTTGATCCTCAGCTTATCGCATCATCTGCCCGGCAGGCCTGGTTCATGGAGCCCCGCGAGCCCCGCCGCTCGTCAGCGCCCGATTGATGGTCTGAAGGCTGTGGGTAATATGCTGTGTTTTTATACAGTGTTGAGGCTTGCGATGTACTTCAAGATTGTCCCGATGAGAGATCGAGGGATAGCGAGATCCTGGGAGGTGATAGGTAGGGAGCGATCGATCCGCGGCGACGTAAATATCCGGTATGAGATGTGCAAATCATGAATCGACACAGCAACATAGCGAGGATCAGGCCGGCCATGCCGCTCGATCCTGAGTTGCTTCCGCCGTTGATTGATGCGTTTTTGTCCGGGATGGCGACCAACGCTTTCACGTTGAGCGGCCTCGAAGAGGTCGACGGGCGCCTTTATGCGCAGTCGTGGTACTGCAGGCCAGACTAGGGGGGGCGGTCGGCAGGACGCCGGAGGAGGGTGATTTTCTTGCCGCAAAAAATACTGCCCCATTGATTTTATTGGGCTTCAGGGCATTGATTCTTGCATGATTGCGGCAATAAAAATAAGCTAAGTGATTGATTTGTATGGAATCGAACGGGGACTTAAAATCCCCCGCTCGTAAGGGCGTGCCGGTTCGATTCCGGCTTCGGGCACCATCTATTTCAAGGGTTTGCTGGCGAAAGCTGATGCAAACCCTTGTTCGTTTCCGGTCCGCAAATTCAAATCCGGTCTGCGATTTACGCGGTTGGAGAGGCTTTCTTGCCTTTCTGCTGGCGGATGTATTTCTCTGTCATTGCCATTGGGCAAAAGTCACTGGCGTATTGCAGAGACGTCTACACAGCTCTGCAGATGGATGTAATAAGGACATTAGGTGTTTCGGAAAGTGATTCTGTTGGTGTTGGTCAATTGCCTGAGCGGCTGCGCCGCGGTGGCGATGCGCATGGACTACGACCACCCTTGCCCCTACAAGGGCGTGCGCCTGGACTGGTGGTTGGTGGGCACCTCCCATGGAAAGCTGATTCCCTTTTTACTGATCGATGCACCGTTTTCCTTGGTGGTCGATACGGTGTTTTTTCCATTCGAGTATCAGTACAGCTGCAATGACTAATCTGTTTTGGGCTTTCGTCTGTAAAGCGGCAGCCCTGCGCGATTTGCCGATGCTCTTGGGTGATGCGTATTCGCCATTAGCACACCAGCCCTAATCGTCTGCTACCGAGGCCGGACATATAGTGCGGACGACCATCCTCGTCGGGGTGGCTCTCACAAGAAAGTGCCGATACGAAAAAGGAGATTCACCATGTCATTCAAGAAAATCGTCTACGCCTCCGCAGTGGTCCTGGCCCTCACCGCCTCGAACGCTCACGCATTCGCCAGAGACTGTAACGACTCGCTGTGGAAGTTCAGCGGCATCGAAGCACTGACCTGCATCTTCTCGGGCCAATGGTAATCCGCCGTTTCCCGGGTTGAAGCTGTCCCAACGACAAGGCTGACCGTGAATGGCCGCTCAATCCGGTCAGCCTTGTTGTTTTCCATTCCTGCCCATTCATCGCGCGGTTCTCAATCCTCCATCCGGCCATTGGTCAATCGTTGCAGACCCTTTCTTCGGCGGATCCCGCGCAGGTGGATGACGGCGCGCAACGCCAACTCTCTATCGAGCTCGCGGATGGCTTGACCTTCGATATGACTGGCAATGAGTACGCGGTGAACTGGGTGACACCACAGTTCTACTTTCACCTCGTCACGGCCTACAACATCCTGCGACATAACGGCGTGCCGCTCGATAAAGCCGACGATGTGCCGCACATGTTCGCCTACTTGCGCCAGTAAGCGACTTTCTGGACGCCCAAGTGGACTAAAAGCAAAGCGCTGAATCGGGCCTCAAGGCTCGGTTTTATCACGTTTGTCATGCGGGGTTTTTCTGTTGAAGCGCGTCGAGATGTCTTGGTAGGTCTCATTATCGGTTGCAGCAAGCAGCGTCTGGCCATCCTTCAAGGTGGCCAGAAATGTCACTTCGGTATTATGGCCCGCCAGAAGATAGCCGGCGACAGCGCCCACCGGCCCAAGAAACATGGCGCCAACCACTCCAAGGCCTATGGCGCTCTTCATATTCTTGTTCGAGTCAGTATTTTCGACGGTTAGATCTTTAAACTCGGAGACGAAGAAACTTTTCCCCGTTCGAGGTTTATGGGGTGTTTTAAGCGTGATGGTTCCGCGCAGATACTCCGCGTCCCCCTGGGGGAAGTCACCGGCCAGCACTATGATCTTTGTCATCTGGAAAGGCCCCAGGCGATCATTTTTAGGGGGCCATTGCGCGCCTTAAGGGGTAGAGCGTCAACGCTGCGACGACGACTGGCGGCACCATTGGTCTATGGCAGAGCAGAAATGGGCATCGACAGGCATGCGCGGCAAGGAAGGGCTGAGACGGCAACGCTAAAGGCTGTGCTTGAACGGCTTGGCATTCGAGGTTTGGATCCGCCAGCTATCGACAAAAGCAGATATTGAATACCCATAGGCTCAAGCGCCGGCCGGTGGGTTTGGATGGGCGTGGAACAGCGGATACACTTGCCGCCAGCCGCTAGTGGGCTGGGCGGATAAACCAAGGCAGAGCTTCAGTGATGATTATTCAAAACGCGGCACCCAGACTTTCTTATGCAGAACTTGCCAAGATAGTTGAGCAGAAGAGGGCGGTAGAGCATGTCAATCTGCTTGAAGCCAAATTGAATCCAGACTTCCTGGCCAAACTTGAGGCCGCGACAGAAACCGCGGATGTGAAGCAGGACGTTCAGTCGATTTTCCCTATCGAAGTCTGACCGACCTAGCGCCGGGTGATACTCGGCCAGATCCGACAATATTGCTCAGTTTCAAGACAAGGACGAAGGATGCGAATTTTTACCGGTGAGTGGGCTCGATGGCTGATGGCGGCTGGTATGGGCCTCTTGGCAATGGCGAGTAGCGCGCAGGCGCAAACGACGCCTCAGGCAGCCCAGGAGATAAAGGGCTTGCTGGACTTTGTCGAGCATAGCCAGTGTCAGTTCGTGCGTAATGGCACCGAGTACCCGGCCCCTCAAGCCCGGCAGCACCTGGAGAAAAAGCTGAATTATCTCGAGGGCAAGAACATGGTGAGCAGCGCAGAGGACTTTATCGACCTCGCCGCCACTAAAAGCAGCATGAGTGGCAAGGCCTATGAGGTGCGCTGCCCGGAAGGCTCGCAACCGGCAAGCAGCTGGTTAAAGGCAGAGTTGCAGAGGCAGCGCCAGCTTCACTGATTCAGTCTTTGGCCAAGGAAAGCCCAGCTCATACGCTGGGCTTTCTTGTTTTTAGAGCGCCATAAAAAGCCAGGGCTGACAGGGGGGATGGCCTAAAGAGGGGCACAGTCGGCATGTTCCGGACATAGCGTGACGAGTTACATGGATCAGAGCGGGGCGCAGCTCATAAGGTATTCCTGCTGCCCGGTTTGCTCATCCGTCTGTTCGTGGGTCACGACAAAACCTTGTGCCAGGTAAAAGCCGTAGCTGGCGGTATTGTCCTTGTATACCGCCAGACTCAACATGGGGCGTTGTGCCCTGGCATGGGCGAGCAATTGCTTGCCAATACCCTTGGCCTGGAATTCAGGTGCAACAAAGAGGGCGGCAAGTTGGTTGTCGTGCAGTGAATAGAAGCCCTGCACTTTGGATTGTCGCTCGATGACATAGGTCTCTGACGCCGGGAGGTACAGGTTGCGCATGTTGTCGACTTGCGACTGCCAGAATGAGGCGTCGATAAAATTGTGGGCTTTCAGCGAGGCCTGCAGCCAGATGTCCAGCACGGCATCCATATCTTGCTGTTCAAATCTTCTGATCATTTCTCTTGCGCTTTTCCTGATAACGGGTTGCAGGCTAGAAGTAGGCGCTGGCCAGTTCAATAGCCAACATATTAAAAGATGCAGGAGTGCGGCGAGGGAGGCGACCGACTGATCGAGGATCAGGCGGTCGCAGTCGGATATCAAGGCTCCACTGATGCAGTACGGATCAGTCAGGAGATGTGTGGGATTTTGTCGATGTACGCGATTCGCTCGCCGTTGTGGAAGATTTCAATCGCGCTGTAGAGCGTGGCGTTGGGCGGCAGCACCCGGGTGAACCTGACTTGCGTGCAGGTGATTGTCTGAATCCAATCCCCTGGCCTTTGGTACAGGTGCAGATCCAGCAGGAGTATTGCCGGGTTGATACCCTGCGGGACTCGTACCGTCAGATAGGCCTTGACCCCTGGGTTGGCGACTTCAACGTCTCCGACTACATAAAGTTCGTCCGGTTTGGGTGGCATGGTGTCCAGCCAGGCATGCCAGTTCGTGCAGTTCGTGATCATTTTTCCGTTCCTTGAGAAATGAAACTCGAAGCTTGAGGTACTGCGGTTTCGCATGGCGCTTCGTGTGCCATCGAATCGAATGTCGGCTGCCCAATCCTCCATATCCAAGAGCGGCGCTGAAGAGGTCGGATGAATACGACCGGAAGTCCATGGTTAAAGGTGTAGATGAGGAACGGGACAGGGCACCACGGTCTGGACGAGCGGTACCCATTGGCTGTGCCCAGGCCGTCATTTTCCCCCGACTTTTGGCGCATATCGAACGTGATCTTTATTCGTTTGCGTGTCTTTATAGGCCGCTGAAGCACTGGCGTTTTGCCGCGCTCACAAGGAGGTTCCAAGTGATAGCAAAGCTGTTTGTGACGATCGGGATTATCTTCTACGCCGTTGTGGTGCCGGTGCTGGAGATCAATCAGACCCATGTTTTCAACCCGGCCTGGGAGCCGCATGCACGGTTGCATGAGGTCTGGCAGCTGTGGCTGGTGTGGTTGAAGAGCAACCTTCGCCTGTCCAGCCTGCTGACGGTATTCGTCACGGGCGGCTTCTTGGCGGCTTACGGGCTTCAGCAGTCTTACGGTGGGTCGATGGTGCTCACCGATGGCTCTGAGAAGTTGATCCTGGGCATCAACCTCGGGCTGTTTGCCTACACCCTGGCAATTTTGCTGGCGGCTATCGCGGTTGTGATTGACCGGCGCAAACGGCCCGCGCGGCTCTGAGCCTGAGCTGAGGGTGATCGGTTGCGTAGAAGCAAGAAAGCAGAAGCCCGGACATGGCCGGGCTTCGTTGGATGGGGGGCTGTTCAGCGTGAGTAGGGCGTGCCTTCACGCTCCGCGTTTTCTACCGACAACCTGCGTCTACGCCTTTGAACCCAGCTCCAGAGTGCGTGCACAGGATGAATGAACATCGCCAGCACGCACAGCAGCAGGACAATGAAGATGGACATCAGACCGAGACCTTCATGGGAAAACATCGTGAGTTACTCCTGTAGTTCACTTTGTCGGTCCCAGAAGGGTAGGCACTCAGACGCTTCGCTTCATGAAGGTTACTTAAAGATAGTTTCATCTTTGCCCGAACCATGAGGGCAGAAGAGGGCGCCGCCGGGCGGAGGCCGGTACTAAAAAGCCCGGCGCTGGGCCGGGCTTTTGATGCGGGGGCGATGCTGACCAACCGAGGGTGTTGAAACCGATTCAGCTGGAGAGCATGAGGCAGGGTCTATCGATCATTCTTGCTCGAGGAGACGCTGGCGTTGCCCAGGCCTTTCGAGTTGTGGTCCCCGGGCGTGGTGTCCGAGATCGCGGTGGCTTTTGACAGTCCGCGGGTATCTTTGGAATGAGCCACGCCGGAAGTGGTCGAGCCATGGCCGTTGCTGTCGTTACGAATGCTGCCGTAATGGTTGCCATTTTCTCCAAGATTGCGAACCGACTTGCCGGCTGGGTCGCTTTTCAGGCCGCCGTTATGGCCCTTGCTGCTGACCCCTCCCGAGTGACCACCTGCCTGGCCGCCATGCCCCCCGCCGTTGCCACCGCCATTTCCCCCACCATGGCCACCACCGTCCTTGGCATAAGCGGACGTCATGGGGAGCAGAGGAGCCGCTGCCAGCATCAGTACACAGGTCACGGCAGTCACGAGATTTTTTTTCTTTAAAAGCATGATTGCTTCCATAGATAGGGAGAGGTTTGCATGAACTAAGACGCAATCGGCTGTCTATAGTTCGGGAGTCATGACGAATGGCACCACGGCTGGATTCATGCAGAGGACTGCAGAGATGACGACTCGTTCGGTTGTAGCTGTTTTAGCAAGCGCCGCGTTTTTATTCGGCTCGACTGCCTTGTATGCGGACCCAGGGAACGGCAAGGGCAACCCCCATGGCAATCAGGGCGGACATGGCAATAAAGGCAACAAATCCCAGAACTACAAGCAGGGCGGGCGGTATGACGGCCCTCAAGTCGATGTCGGCGGTATTCGCGTGATCATTGGCGACAGTCGTGACTACTGGTCACCCGGGCCGGCCCTGCCGCCGGGCATCCAGAAAAACCTGGCCCGAGGCAAACCACTGCCGCCGGGCATCGCGAAAAAACTCGATGGCCGGATGCTCGGCCGGCTGCCGCACTATGACGGCTATGAGTGGCAACAGGCCGGCACTGACTTGATCCTGGTCGCCATCGCCACAGGCATCATCTACGAAGTTCTGCACGACGCCCTGGACTGATTCCGGGCCGACCCACCAGCAAGCCCGGTGCAAGACCGGGCTTTTTGCCTGATATACAGCGTTGCGCATTCCCGCCGATATTCCTTTCCCAAACATCCTGTTTGACCTCGGCTTTCCTGCTTTTCGTGGGCTCAAATACAGGTAAACCGCCTTGGTGGTGATTTTGCCGAGCCACCTCTTCAGGAACATTCCAGCGCGATCTGATAATTGAGTGGAGAGTTTCGGAAGTGTCCTAGGGACGCCGATTTGGCGCCGTTCTAAGGTTTCAGCGTTCGCCGTGTGCGCTTTTTTGACTGGCATCGACTATCGAGCCGGCTGCGTTTCGCCCATTGAAAAAGCGCATGGCGACAGGCAGGAAGAGCGGCCTGGGTGGCTGCTCCGGACTGAACCGATCGCATGTTTGCATTCAATTAAAGGAATAAATAATGCCCACTCAAAATGTTGGTAAGTTCTTTGATTTTCGCGCCAGGGTTACCGCTCCCACGTGGACGATCGATCCTGATAATGGCCTGGGGGCGAGTGTTGTTCCCGGCGCTTCACGTCGGCGCTCCAGCGGCATGGAGCAGGTGGTCGAACTGGGTACATCGAGCCTTGATGTGCTTCAGGCGGGTGGCAGTCTTCCGCAGTTTTTCAGTGTCGAGTTGAACGAAGACAGGCTCAAGGGGGCGAGCAAGGTCCAGGTCTACTTTGATGGCATCACCAGTGATGGTGTGATCTTGATGAATGACTATGAAGAGGCCGGCTCCGCACGCAATGTGGGCGTTCAACTGCTGGACAGCGAGGGAAAAGTCGTGCTTCTGGGCCATGAAGGGCGTGCCGAATACCCGGTGGCACCGGGTTTCAGGCTGTCCTTCGCGGCAAGGTTGGTCAGCGCCAACGGGCCAGTGGAAGCCGGTGAGTTTTCTTCGTTTTCGGAGTGCGTGATCCTGTATGCCTGATGGCAGGCAAGCGATTCACGCAGACGTAGTCATGCGAAAAGAAGGGCGGCGGCGCTTTTTTGCTGGCGCCAACAAGGTGACGAATCGGCCATAGCCTGAAAAAACATGTGGTTATTTAAGGGCTTAGAAAATATTTAGGGTAAAAATAACCTCAAAATATATTGTTACATGTTCTTCGGGACGTTAAGATAGCCCCGCGTTCACCTACCACGGTTTATGCATTTTTAGCCCCAAGTGTCCATCAGCTACTTGGGCTTTTTTTTGCCTGGAATTTGCCTTCGGCGGTTCTTCCCGCCACTCGATGCCACTTTCGCTCCTTCCTCGAGGCCCCCCTGCAAGGCAAAAAAAAGCCCGCGGGGAGCGGGCCAATAGTTGAATGAGCAGGGTGGAATCTACCCGCCTGGCGCTCGGCTCACAGTGAAAGAAATTTCATCTGGCCATGCCCCGCCCGCAATCGCCGCCAATTCTGGCCAGCGCAGCTCAATAGCCACCACCCATACCGCCCATGCCTCCCGTGCCGCTGCCTGGAGCCCTGGCTTTCTGCTGGGCGTGGCTCCATTCGGCGCAGGTGAGGAAGCTTTTGTGATCGACTTTGCCGTTGCCGTCGAAGCTGACATTGAACGGCTGTTTATGGCCGTCCTGGGTCAACACATAGTCGAAGCAGGTGCCGAGTTCCACGGTGCGAGGGGTGACGGCCACCGGTTCGCCGCCGATCTGTCGGACTTGTTCCTGGGTCATGCCGGTCTCGACCTTCGCCACCAGCGGCTGATTGCGGTAGACATGAGCGTCGCTGGTGCAGCCGGCGACGGCTGACAGCAGAGCGGTCATGACGATAAGTGTTTTGTTCATGGCAGGGCTCCCGATGGTAAGTGTCATGAAGAGACGCCTGGGTGCATCAGTTGAAGTAAAGCCGAACGACGAGGGCAGCGGGTCGTATTCGCAAAGGACGGGACGCGGGGAGGGCGGATAGACAAAAAGCCCGCATGGGCGGGCTTTTTGCAGAGGGGGAGCTGATCCGTCAGCTGCAGCCAGTGTGCGCTTGCGCTATGGCCCTAGCAACGACAGGGCGACGAAACGCAGGCCTGGATATGGGCTGATAACGCAGCTCATGATTCGGCTCCGGCAGACCTGCCAAAACGCCATAAGCACGGCAGAAAACGCTGTTTGATCGATTACCATTCGTCAGCTGTTTTGCACCCTGCATGAGAATGGCCCTCTCATTGAAAGACATTCCATCGTGGTCGGGAGGTACCCATGAGTACGAACAGGCCAACGGGCCCGCGTTCATCCGAGCACGCTTCCGGCAAGGACGAACTGGGCTTCGACCCTGACTCTCCGGATCTGGCCGATCCGCAGGTGGACCCGATAGGTCCGGCGAAAGCGCCCAGGGACAACAGGCCGGAGAAAGAACCCAAGTCCCGGGCGTATGACCCTCTGGGAAACCTGAAGCGCAAGTGAAAGACCGGCCGCGCGTTCCCGCCCGGTGGCGATGGATGGAACCCCCACCCGCGCGGGCCGGGTGTAAGGTGTTCGCGACAACCTCGGCCGATCTCTACCGAAAGGGAGGCGATTATGAGCGTTCCAATGCTGAACAAGATGCACATGAACGGCTATGACGTGGTCAGCGTCAACAGCGGCCCCTGGCGGGTCTGCACCAAGGGCGACCGTCTTGGTTCCTTTGATACCCGGGAGGAGGCCCTGGCCTACGCGGCAGCCTTGCCGGCCTACAAGGCGAAGGCCAAGAAGGCTGCGCGAGGGGCCAATACCCGATAACCCCCTCCACGACCCTGCCCGGCAGCCTGGCTTGTTCCCTGGCTGTCGGGTTTTCTTTTGCCCTCAGGCCGGTGACTGGGCCTGGGCGGATTTCCAGCCCTTGAGCTCCTCTGCGATGAAGTGTTGCACCAGGTCGCTGTAGAGCTTTTCGATGGCGTCGGCGCTCAGGCCCTCGGCCTGGGCCCATTCCCGGCGTTGCAGGAGCATGGCGCGAAAGCGCTCGGGGGCGCGTATGGCGGTTTCCGAGGTCTTGAATTTCGACGCGGCCAAGACGTACCGGAAACGTTCGCCCAGAAGCTTGATGACAGCCTGGTCGAGGCGATCGATCTCGCGGCGGATATCCTCCATGCCTGCGCATTGTTCGGGGGCTCGCGACTGAATGACATCCATGTGAAAACTCCAACTGGGAAAGGATCTGCGGTTATCCGCTGGCGGATTTAACCACGGACAGGCTCGCCCTTGGCATCGCCTTGCAGGCTGCTGCGGCAACCGCGCCCGACATGCTCTCCATGGCCACCCGCGGAGGGTCTGCTACCATCGCGTTTTTTTGCGACCCCGCCCGGGTTCAGGGCCGGGTCGCGCCGGTCAAAGGAGAATGCCGTGATTATCACCACCACCCACGCGATCGCGGGGCGAGAGATTGCCGAGTACCTGGATATCGTAAGCGCCGAGTCCGTGCAGGGGATCAACGTCGTGCGGGATGTCTTCGCCGGGATGCGCGATTTTTTCGGTGGGCGTTCCCAGACCCTGGAGCGGGCCCTGAAAGAAGCCCGGGTGCAGGCGACCGACGAGATCAAGGAGCGCGCCCGCGATCTGCGCGCGGATGCGGTGGTCGGCCTGGACTACGAGATCAGCATGCCCAGCGGCCGTGGCGGCATGGTGGTGGTGTTTGTCACTGGCACCGCCGTCCGGCTCAAGTAAGCGGCGTCTTGCCCGCATCATGTGGCCCCGCTTATGCCCGGCATCCTCCGCCAAGCCGCTGCCCGGCCCTTGGCGATCGCCCATAAAAAAGACCCACCGGGGGGCGGTGGGCCAGTCGGGAGTCTTCAATAAGCGTGAGCCACTTTAGCGAAGCCTTGGCGGGTTCACAGTGAAAGAAATTTCATCATTGCCAGCGAGTGGTTGCCCCGGTTGTCCACGGTTTCAGGCGCGACGGCTGGCGGCATTGAGCCGGCGGCATTCGCGCACGGCGTCCTCTTCCAGGTCGTAGCCATCGCCGATGAAACCATCGGTGCGGGTGTCGGCGATGCGGTACCAGTGGGCGGCGATCGGCGCGCCGTGGGCGGCTTCCCCGGCGCGTCGACCCTGGATGATGATCTTGTTGCAGCGCTTTACGACAAAAATGTCTTCCATGGCGCTTCCCTGGTTGATAGCTGCTCAGAGCAACTATAGAAGCAACTTTGAAATTCGTGCAAAAGCCTGTTCATTGGTTTTCCTCGTCCAGCCTCCAGCCGGCTGGCGTCCATTGCAGCCGGTGGCTGGGCGCCATGGCGGCGAGGAACTCGCGGTCGTGGGACACCACCAGCATCGCGCCGGGGAAACCGCGCAGCGCGCTTTCGAAGGCTTCCACCGATTCCAGGTCCAGGTGGTTGGTCGGCTCGTCCAGGAGCAGCAGCTTGGCCGGTGTGTCGCGCCACAGGGCCATCGCCAGCGCGGCCTTGAGCCGTTCGCCGCCGCTGAGCCGGCCACAGGGCTGGGTCACGCGTCGGGCGTCGAGTTGCAGCCAGGCCAGGCGGCTGCGCAGCAGCCCTTCCTGCAGTGGCCGGTCGAGGGCTCCCAGGTGGTCGAGGATCGAGCGCTGCGGATCGAGCAGCGACAGGCGCTGGTCAAGGCAGGCGCTGGCCACCCGTACTTCGCATTGGCCGCGCAAGGGCTGGAACTCGCCGGCCAGCATCTTCAGCAGGGTGGATTTTCCGCAGCCGTTGGGTCCGCTGACCGCGATGCGCATGGGCCCGGTGACGGTCAGGTCGAGGTAGCTGGCGGCGGCCTCGGGCGGCAGCCAGGGCAGTTGCGCCTGGGTCAGGCAGAACACCTGTTGCCCCTGGGGTACCGCGGTGCCGGGCAGCGTCACCAGGGTGGGCGCCTGCGGCACCAGCCGCGCATAGGCGTCGCGGACCTGCTGATCGAGATTGGTCTTGTGGCCCTGCTGGCGGTTGCGCACATGGCCCATGATGTCCCGGGTGGCGCCTTTTATCTTCATCCGTTCAAAGCTGGCGATGTTGGCGGTGTCGGCATAACGTCGGGCGCCAGCGGCGTGGCGCTGGATAGTGTCATGTTCGCGTTGCAGGCGCTTCTGTTCGCGACTGCGTTCGGTTCGGGCGTGTTCCAGGGCGGCCCGCGCCGCGCCGTGCTCGGCTTCGCGCTGGGCGCGGAACGCCGCGTAGTTGCCGCCGTAGACCCGCGCGCCCTGGGGCGTGAGTTCGACGATGCGCTGCATCTGCGCCAGCAACTGGCGGTCATGGCTGATCAGCAGCAGTCCGCCGCGCCGCTGCCGAAGCTGCGCCAGCAGCCACTGGCGACCGGGCTCGTCGAGGTGGTTGCTCGGTTCGTCGAGTATCAGCAGCTGGGCATCGCTGAGCAGGGCGCCGATCACCGCGATACGCGCCCGTTGCCCGCCGCTGAGGAGGGCGGCCGGATCGTCGGGGCCGATCCTGTCGAGACCGGCCTCGTCCAGCAGGCGGCGCAGGCGTTCGCCAAGGTCCCAGCGCTCGTCGACCTGCGCCAGGTCGGCCATCGAGGCCTGGCCCGCGGCGAGGCGCTTGAGGGCGGCCAGGGCCGGAGCGATGCCGGCAACCTGGGCGACGCTCTGGCCCTCCTGCGCCAGATGTTCCTGGGCGACATAGGCCACGCGGGCGAAGCGCGTGATGCTGCCCGAGGACGGCGAAAGCTCGCCGGCGATCAGGCGCGCGAGCACGCTCTTGCCGGTGCCATTGCGCCCGACTATGCCGGTAGGCAAGGCATCGAATGTCAGGTCGAGTGAATCGAACAGGGTTTCGCCATGGGCGAACTGGAAGGTCAGCTGGTTCAGGGAGACCAGCGCAGGCAGCCGTGTGACGTGAGTCATCAGCACCTCCGGAAAATGTCGAAAAAGGCCAACAAGCGCTGCAAGGCGGCTTGTCGCGAGTACATTTCTGGAAGGCTTAGTTGTTCACGTCGGCAATCGTCCGGTGACGGGGAAGGGCGGCTAGCCTAACGCGCCAGCGTCCCGGATGACAACCCGGCGGTACCCGGGCGGCTATTGCCAAAAGCCTCAGGCCTGCTGCGTCAGGCGCTCGAGAAACATCCTCAGGCCGACTTCCTCGGCCCGCAGCCCTTTGCGTTTGCGCGGCCTCGGCAGGGCGGCCAGGTGCCCCTGTACGAAGCCCTCGAGCAGCGCTGGATGGATGTAGCACTTGCGGCACACGGCGGGGGTATTGCCCAGTTGCCGGGCGACGTCCTTGACCATCTCGACGATGTGCTTTTTCGCCTCGGCCTCGGGTTCCCAGTGCAGCTCGCGCAGCACCGCCAGGGCCAGGGTGCTGCCGGCCCAGGTGCGGTAGTCCTTGGCGGTGAAGTCGGCACCGGTCAGCTCCTGCAGGTAGGCGTTGACGTCGGAGGAGCTGACGCTGTGGCGCTCGCCGTTCTCGTCGAGGTACTGGAACAGGTTCTGTCCGGGCAGCTCCAGGCAGCGCTTGAGGATCCGCGCCAGGCGCGGGTCCTTGACGCTGATCTGGTGTTCGATGCCGCTCTTGCCGCGGAACTGGAAGAGGATCGAGCTGCCTTTGATTGCCACGTGCCGGTTGCGCAGGGTGGTCAGGCCGTAGGAGCGGTTGTCGCGGGCGTACTGGCTGTTGCCGACACGAATCAGGGTGGCGTCGAGCAGGCTGATGACCGTGGCCATGACCTTGTCGCGGCTGAAGCCGGGCGTGGCCAGCAGGGCTTCCAGTCGCTGGCGCAGGCGCGGCAGGGCGCTGCCGAATTCCAGCAGGCGCGAGTACTTGTCGGCGTCGCGCACCTCCCGCCAGCGCGGGTGGTAGCGGTACTGCTTGCGCCCGCGGGCGTCGCGGCCGGTGGCTTGCAGGTGACCGCGCGGGTCGGCGCAGATCCAAACCTGGGTATAAGCCGGCGGCACGGCCAGGGCGTTGATCCGCTGGATCTCGTCGGGTGCCCGGATACGCTGGCCTTGCGGGTCGAAATAGACGAACGTGCCGCGCACTTTCTTGCGGCTGATCCCCGGCTGGGTATCGTCGACGTAATGCAGGTCAGGTGGCAGGTCCGGGCGCAGTGGGCTATCGGGCATGGCGGAATCCTTGGCAATCAATCGATCAGGCCTGTCTGGCGATTGACCGCGGTGCGGCGCCGGGGTGCCAACCGATTTGCCGGGGAGTCAGGCGAGCACGGCCACCGCCTTGATCTGCGCCCAGAGTTGCTGGCCCGGGTGCAGCTCCAGCTGGTCGCGGGAATAGCGGGTGATCCGTGCCAGCAGCGGGTTGCCGGCGACGTCCAGGCGCACCAGGACATGCGCGGTGTTGTCGGCGGGGATTTCGCCGCTGACCGTCACCGGCAGGCGGTTGAGGATGCTGCTGTGCTCGCCCGCTTGCAGGCTGAGGCTGACGTCCCGCGCCTGGACCTTGAAGCGCAAGTGCTTGCCGATGGCCATCGGCGCATGGGCGACCCGCACCCGCAGCTGGCTGCCGGGCAGTTGCAGGGCGAGCAACTGGTAACCGGCGTCGTAGTGGCTGACCTGGCCTTCGATCACCACCCCGGCGTCGTCGCCCAGGGCCAGGGGCAGGTCGAGGCGGGCCAGGGTTTCGCCGATCGGCCCGCTGGCCAGGGCGCGGCCATTCTCCAGCAGGACGATATGGTCGGCCAGGCGCGCTACTTCATCCTGGGAATGGCTGACGTACAGCACCGGGATTTCCAGCTCGTCATGCAGGCGTTCGAGGTACGGCAGGATCTCGCTTTTGCGTTTGCTGTCGAGGGCCGCCAAGGGTTCGTCCATCAGCAGCAGCCGCGGGCTGGTGAGCAGCGCGCGGG
Organism: Pseudomonas sp. LAMO17WK12:I10; assembly: GCF_900215185.1. Lineage (NCBI taxonomy): Bacteria > Pseudomonadati > Pseudomonadota > Gammaproteobacteria > Pseudomonadales > Pseudomonadaceae > Pseudomonas > Pseudomonas sp. LAMO17WK12:I10. Next base: position 59,943 of record NZ_OBDX01000023.1, read on the forward strand.
CAATGCCGACACGCTGGCGTTCGCCGCCGGACAGGTTGTGCGGGTGGCGCTGCAGCAGATGGCCGATGCCCAGCAACTCGGTGGCCTGGGCCATGTCCACACGACGCTGCGCGCGCGGGATGCGCTTGAGGCCGAACGCCAGGTTGGCCTGCACCGACAGGTGGGCGAACAGGCTGGCTTCCTGGAACACATAACCCAGGGAACGCTTGTGCGGCGCCACGAACAACTGGCGCTGGCTGTCCTGCCAGACTTCGTCGTTGATCCGCACCAGGCCCTGTTCGGCCTGTTCCAGGCCGGCGATGCAACGCAGGCAGGTGGTCTTGCCGGAGCCGGAATGCCCATACAACGCGGTGACGCCACGGCCTGGCAGCTGCAGGTCGAGGTCGAGGCTGAAATCTTTATAGGTGCGCTTGAGGCGCACATGGATCGATGCACTCACGATTCAACTCCAGCCAGCGCGGGTTTTGCGGCTGGAGTACAGCGCCAGCAACACCAGGAACGAGAACACCAGCATGGTACCGGCCAGCCAGTGGGCCTGGGCGTATTCCAGGGCTTCGACGTGGTCGTAGATCTGCACCGAGACCACCCGGGTCTTCTCGGGAATATTGCCGCCGATCATCAGCACCACGCCGAACTCGCCGACGGTGTGGGCGAAACCGAGAATGGCCGCGGTAATGAACCCCGGCCTGGCCAGCGGCAGGATCACGCTGAAGAAGGTGTCCCAGGGATTGGCGCGCAAGGTCGCCGCCACTTCCAGCGGACGGGTGCCGATCGCGCTAAAGGCGTTCTGCAGCGGCTGCACGACAAAGGGCATGGAATAGATCACCGAGCCGATCACCAGGCCGCTGAAACTGAAGGTCAGGGTGCCCAGGCCGAGGGACTGGGTGAGCTGGCCGATGGAGCCGTTGGGGCCGAGGGCGAGCAGCAGGTAAAAGCCGATCACCGTCGGCGGCAGGACCAGGGGCAGGGCGACTATGGCGCCGATCGGCCCCCGCAGCCACGAGCGCGTGCGCGACAGCCATAACGCAATCGGCGTACCGACGATCAGCAGGATCAGGGTCGTCAGCGACGCCAGTTGCAGGGTCAGCCAGATGGCGGAAAAGTCGGCACTCGATAGCGGCATTTAGCGTTGGTAACCGTAGGACTGGATGATGGCAGCGGCTTTCGGTCCCTTGAGGTAGTCAACCAGGGCCTTGGCCGCCGGGTTGTCCTTGCCCTTGTCGAGGATCACCGCGTCTTGTTTGATCGGGTCGTGCATCTGCGCCGGGACTATCCAGGCCGAGCCGCTGCTGACTTTGCCGTCTTTGTAGATCTGCGACAAGGCGACAAAGCCCAGTTCGGCGTTGCCGGTGGAGACGAACTGATAGGCCTGGGTGATGTTCTGGCCTTCGACGAGCTTGCCCTTGACCTGCTCGCTCAGGCCCAGCCTGGCCAATACCTGGGTGGCGGCCAGGCCGTAAGGCGCGGCTTTCGGGTTGGCGATGGACAGGTGCTGGTACTGGTTGGCCTTGAGCACCTGGCCCTGGCTGTCGACGTAGCCATCCTTGGCCGACCACAGCGCCAGGGTGCCGATGGCGTAGGTGAAGCGCGAGCCTTTGACGGTGGCGCCTTCGCTGTCGAGTTTTTCCGGGGTGCTGTCGTCGGCGGCGAGGAACACTTCGAACGGCGCACCGTTCTTGATCTGGGTATAGAACTGCCCGGTAGCGCCATAGGCGGCCACCAGCTTGTGCCCGGTGTCTTTCTCGAAGTCGGCGGCGATGGCCTGGATTGGCGCGGTGAAGTTGGCGGCGACCGCCACCTGCACTTCAGCGGCCTGGGCCGGGCCCAAAGCGCAGGCGGCGAGCAAGGCGGCAAGGCAGGTCGGGGCAAAACCTGAGAGACGACGGTTCATGAACAGCTCCATTGGCGAAGGGACGTTGGGCGGTTGGCGGTATTGGAAATGGACGGCACCGGGGGTGGGTGAAACGCTGTATACGGAAATATATAGCGAATCGCCAGCGAACGAAACTGCAAAGGTCGCGCGGCCTTGAGGGCAAATGGAGGTTTTGCGCAAAACGCCGCGACCGCAGTCGCGGCGTGCCGGGTTTAGCGGCCGGTCAACTTGGCCAGGGCCTGGGCGGCCAGGGTGCGGGTCAGTTCCGCGGTCGGTAGTTCGACCCCGAGGCGCAATGCCTGGCCGGACCAGAGGCTGGCGAAGTCGGCGTCGTCCTTGGCGCGCAGCGGCATCAGCGCGCCACCGGCGAGGGGGAAGGCCGGCGCCAGGGGGCTGATCGGGCCGATGTCGCGCATCACCCGGTTGAGAATGCCCCGCGCCGGGCGCCCGGTGAACAGGTTGGTCAGGGCGGTTTCGCTCTCCTTGGCGGTACGCAGGGCCTTGTGATGGGCGGCACTGACCTTGGCTTCCGGGGTGAACAGGTAGGCGGTGCCCAGTTGCACCGCCGAGGCGCCGAGGGCAAAGGCCGCGACTATGCCACGGGCGTCGCCGATCCCGCCGGCGGCGATCACCGGCACCCGCACCGCATCGACGATCTGCGGCACCAGGGCCATGGTGCCGACCTGAGTGTTGAGGTCTTCGCTGAGGAAGATCGCCCGATGGCCGCCGGCCTCGTAGCCCATGGCGATGATCGCATCGCAGCCGTGCCGTTCCAGCCAGATCGCTTCATCGACGGTGCTCGCCGACGACAGGATCTTCGCCCCGGTAGCCTTGACCCGCGCGAGCAGGGCCGGCGCCGGCAGGCCGAAGTGGAAGCTGACGATTTGCGGGCGCAGTTCTTCCACCAGTTCGCAACTGACGGTGTCGAAGGGCGCGCGGCTGCTGACCGGGGTCGGCGCATCGAAATCGACGCCGAGCTCGCGGTAGTAGGGTTCCAGGGTATTTTTCCAGCGGGTTTCCCGTTCCGGGTCGGGTGTCGGGTTCTGGTGGCAGAAGAAATTCAGGTTCAGCGGCGCGCGGGTCGCCTGGCGGATGCTCTGGACATCCTGGCGGATCTGCTCGGCCGTCAGCATGGCGCAGGGCAGGGAACCCAGGCCACCCGCCTGGGCGGCGGCGATCACCATGGCGGTAGTGGTCGCTCCGGCCATCGGCGCCTGGATGATCGGCAGCTCGATGCCCAGCAGGTCGAGAATACGGGTGTCAGGCCATTGGCTCATGTTGAATGATGCTCCGACGTCAAAAAAGAAGGACGGCAATCCGGGGTTTGTATCAGGAGACAGGCAATCAAGGCCAGTCGACTTTGGCTGGGGCGGCATGATCACCGGCAGGAGCGGGGCGTGGGCGGCCTACGACGAAAAGAGCGTGGATTTTTCTCGCCTGGGCTGGGAAGGTGGCGACTTTGTAACCTGAAACTCAAGTTCACGGCCCGGCCATGGGTCTATCGGGAGGCAGTGATGTTCAAGGGTATTTTGATCGAGAAAGACGACACCGGTTATCGCGCGGCGCTGCGCGAGATTGACGAAGAGCAGTTGCCCGAGGGTAATGTGACAGTGCGGGTGGCCTACAGCACCCTGAACTTCAAGGATGGCCTGGCCATCACCGGCAGCAGCCCGGTGGTGCGCAAGTTTCCCATGGTGCCGGGGATCGATCTGGCAGGCATTGTCGAGTCCAGCAGCCACCCGGACTACCAGCCCGGCGACCCGGTGCTGCTCAACGGTTGGGGCGTGGGCGAAGGACATTGGGGCGGCCTGGCGCAGAAGGCACGGCTGGACGGCGACTGGCTGATTCCCTTGCCCCAGGCGTTCAGCGCGGCCGAGGCCATGGCCATCGGCACGGCGGGGTACACGGCGATGCTCAGCATCCTGGCGCTGGAGCGCCATGGCCTGACCCCGGACCAGGGCGAGGTGCTGGTCACCGGGGCCAATGGCGGGGTCGGCAGCTTCGCCATAGCCCTGTTGGCCCGGCTCGGTTATCGGGTGGTGGCGTCCACCGGGCGCACTTCCGAGCATGACTACCTCAAGCGCCTGGGCGCCAGCGAGATCATCGACCGTGCCAGCCTGTCCGCGCCGGGCAAGCCGTTGGCCAAGGAGCGTTGGGCGGCGGTGATCGACTCGGTGGGCAGCCATACCCTGGCCAATGCCTGCGCCAGCACCCAGGCCAACGGCACCGTGGCCGCCTGCGGGCTGGCCCAGGGCATGGACTTCCCGGCGTCGGTGGCGCCCTTCATCCTGCGGGGCGTGACCCTGGCCGGGATCAACAGTGTGACCCAGCCCAAGGCCCGGCGGATCGAGGCCTGGCAGCGCCTGACCCGCGATCTGGACCCGGCCCTGCTGCCGTTGATCAGTCATGAGATCGGCCTCAGCGAAGCCATCGCCGCCGCGTCGCGCCTGCTGGCCGGCGAGTTGCGCGGGCGCGTGGTGGTGGATGTGAATCGCTGATACCGTGCGCGCCGGTCACCCAGATAAACGCCAGACAGGAGTACCAAGCATGGATGTCAAACTGCGAGAGGTTCAGCCTTTTTGTGTCTCGGGCTTGCAGGTACGCACCTGCAATGCCGACGAGCAACAAACGGACAGCGCGCGGATCGGGCCGATGTGGGAGCGGTTTTTTGTCGAAGGCTTGTTCGACAGCATCGGTCATCGGCAGTCGGACTCGTTCATCTATGGCCTGTACTCCAACTACGAGTCCGATGCCTCGGGGCACTTCGATGTCACCGCTGGCGTGGCGGTGGGCGAAGGCAACGCCGACTATCCGTTGGTGCAGGTGCAGGGCGGCGAGTACCTGGCGTTCTCCGCCAAGGGGCCGATGCCCGACGTGGTGATCCAGACCTGGGGCCTGGTCTGGGCCTACTTCGAGGACAACCCGCAGGTCCGCCGGCGCTTCGCCACGGACTTCGAGGTGTACACCGGGCCGGAATCGGTGTCGGTGTACATCGGCATTCAGGCCTCGGACGAGTTCTCGCGTTCGAGCAACTGACGCTTGCGCTCCACGCCCCAGCGGTAGCCGGACAGGTTGCCGTCGCTGCGCACCACCCGGTGGCAAGGGATCGCCACCGCCAGGCTATTGGCCCCACAGGCCTGGGCCACGGCGCGAAAGGACTTCGGCGCGCCGATACGCTGGGCGATCTCGGCGTAGCTGGCGGTGCTGCCCGGCGGAATCTCCTTGAGGGCCAGCCACACCCGCTCCTGGAACGCCGTGCCTTGCAGGTCCAGCGGCAGGTCCAGCCCAATGGCCGGTGCTTCGATGAACCCCACCACCTTGGCCACCAGTTGCTCGAAACCCTGGTCGGCGCCGATCAGGTTGGCCCGGGGGAATTTGTCCTGCAGGTCCTGCACCAGGGCATTGGGGTCGTCGCCCAGCAGGATCGCGCAGACCCCACGATTACTCTGGGCGACTAGAATCGCCCCCAAGGAGCACTGGCCGACGGCGAAGCGGATATCGGCGTTCAGGCCGCCGGCGCGGTAGTCGCTGGGTTTCATGCCGAGCAACTGGTCGGCGGTTTCGTAGAAGCGGCTGTTGGAATTGAAGCCGGCGTCGTACAGCGCGTCGGTCACCGAGTGGCCGTGCTCCAGCTGGCGCCGCACCCGTCGCGAACGGTGGGCGCTGGCGTAGCCTTTCGGGGTCAGTCCGGTGGCGGCCTTGAACACCCGGTGAAAGTGGAAGCTGCTCATGCCGGCTTGCTCGGCCAGCTGTTTCAGGCTGGGCGGCGCTTCGGCCGACTCGATCTGCCGGCACGCGGCGGCCACCAGGCTGGCATGCTGCGCGGCCACCTGGGTCTGGTCGCTGGCGCTGCGTTTGCTCGGCCGGTAACCGGCGGCTTCGGCTTGTTCCGCGGTGTCGAAGAATTCGACATTCTCCGGCCGTGGCAGGCGCGACAGGCTGCTGGGGCGGCAGTAGACCCCGGTGGTTTTTACGCCATAGACGAACTGGCCATCGGCGCGCGCATCACGGGCCAGGACGGCGAGCCAGCGTGGATCGCTTGCGGTGGTGGTGGGCTTGGGCTGGACCATGGTCATGGGCTCTATTCGGTGGCGGTTGTCGCTCAGATTAACCAAGGGCAGGGTGCCTGGCACTCCGAGTCTTGCGCTTGAATTCCCGCGGGATCAACCGGCCCGGCGAAAGGTCAGGTTGATGCGTCGTGGGCCCAGCAGCGGGTGCGTGCCTTCCTTGAGTGGCAGCACGCCGTGATAACGCAAGCGGTCGACACCGCCCCAGACCACCACATCTCCATGCAGCAGCGGCACCCGCAACGGGCGGTCGCTGCGGCGCTCGCCACCCAGCTGAAACACCGCTGGCAAGCCCAGGGAGACGGAGACGATCGGTGCGTCGTAATCGCGTTCGTCCTTGTCCTGGTGCAGGGACATGCGGGCACCGGGCACATAGTGATTGATCAGGCAGGCGTCCGGTTCGAACCCGGCAAAACCGGCCTGGGTCGCGGCGGCCCGGGCCAGTTCGCGCAACACCTCGGGCATCGCCGGCCAGGGCTGGCCGCTCTGCGGGTCGATGGCGGTGTAACGGTAGCCGCTGCGGTCGGTGGTCCAGCCCAGCTGGCCGCAATTGCTCAGGCCCACCGACATGGTGAAACCGCCCGGCGTGACCATTTGCCGGAACGGCGCGGCGCGCAGCACGCCATGCAGGGCCGGTAGCAGGCGTTCGACCCAGGGCAGGGCGAAGCCACGCAGCACAAAGGACTGCGGGCCGACCTGGTCGGTGCGGGGCGCCTGTTGCAGCTCGGGTTCGCCGAACAGCTCGGCGGTGAAGTTACCGTTACTGGGCATCGTGGAAGATCACTCCTAGCGTATGGCGGCGACCGCTGTGCAAGCGGCTGACGCCATGGCGCAACGTCACCCGGTAATGGCCGCGCACGCCAGGTACCGGACGATGATGCACGGCGAAGATCAGCGCATCACCCTGCTTCAGACCGATGACCTGCGGCCGCGACTGCATGCGCGGACGTTGCTCGGTGATGACGAATTCGCCGCCAGTGAAATCGATCCCGGGACGGGACAGGAGGATCGCGACCTGCAAGGGGAATACGTTGTCGCCATACACATCCTGATGCAGGCAGTTGTAATCCTGCGGGCCGTACTGCAGCAACAAGGGCGTCGGCCGCTGCTGACCGGCGGCGTGGCAGCGCTGGAGAAAATCTTCGTGCCGGGGCGGATATTGCACGGGGATATTCATCAGCTGGTTCCAGCGATTGGCCAGTGGCACCAGGCACGGATAGAACTGGCCGCGCAACTCGGCGACCCGTTGCGGCAAGGGGTAGGCGAAATACTGATACTCGCCGCGGCCGAAACCGTGCCTGGCCATGACCACCCGCGAACGAAACAACTCGCTGTGGGGATACAAACCGCTGAGCTCATGACATTGGTCAGCGCTGAGCAGGTTGTCGATCACCGCACTGCCGTCCTGGTCGAGCTGCTGCTCGATCGAGGCCCAGTCCAGGCAGGCAAGACGTTGTTCGAGGGAGGAGGCGGACATGCTGGCGGTTCCCGGAGTAGAGGTTGAAGTCCACCATTCTGGGAAGTGCGCGGGCCGCTCACACTCCGTCGCTTGCGTTCGAATTCGTCACAGGCTCTACGAGTAGGGACTTACAGCGCCTTGCTCACGCTAACGTCGCTGATGACGTCGTCGGTCTGGCCATGCAGGGCTTCCAGCGCGGCCTTGGCTTCTTCCTGAGTGCCGCTTTCCAGCTGGGCGAACTCGAAACGGCGCTCGCCGTTGAGTTTGTATTTGATGACGTACTTGGTCGTTTGGGCCACGGTGATACCTGTCTGTCGCGGGCTGGGGCGGGGTTCAGCGCAGTTTCGAGCTGGACCGGCGGATGATCTTGATCGAGTGGGTCAGGTTCGGCTTGCGGGTAACGCTGATGGGCCGGCGGTTGACGGTGTCGATGGTGATGTTCCAGAAGCCGGTGCTCGGCGCGGTGATCCTGGCCGGGAACTTGTCGAACGCGCCGCCATGATAGGTGTGACGTCCGCCGTTCTTGAAGCTTCGGAAGTTGGCGTCGTTCATCAGGCGGATGTTGCAGACCTGGGAGCATTCGATGACGACGATATCGTCTTCGTTGAGGTGCTCGCGCTGGTGGATAAATTTCATGGGCGCCTCCAGAAGGGCTTTTGCTACAAAATCAAAACGATGGCGCAGTTTATCAGGCCGCGGCAGGCGGCTTTGACAATTTAAAACAGTTATTTGCCGATTATTTAGGATAAATCTGACTGATCCGGAGAAAAATGCCATTTCTGCGGTCGGACGGTCTTTATCGGAGGAAATGTATGAAGTGGGGTGTGTTGATTCTGGCCTTGGCGATCAGTGGCTGTGCGACGGTCTCGGATATTAACCAGACATTGCCCACCCTGAACGTGATTTCAGGGAAAAAGCCACAGGAGTACGCCAAGTGCGTCAGCGACAAACTGGCTGACAGCCGTGGCCAGCTGCAGGTCGAACCGCATAAGGACGGCATGCGCATCATCGTTCCGCAGAAAGTCTCGTCGGGCCCGACCGCGGTATTCGATATCGAGGAGCGTTCCGGCGGCAGCAGCATCAAGCTGCATGAAAGCATGTCCAATGTGCCCATGCGTCCGGGCGATATCCGCAAGGCGGCGGAGGACTGCATTTCCGGCTGATAGCCGAGGGATTTTTCAAGAGCCCGCCCTGGCCCGGATTTCCGTGGCGAGGGCGGGTTTTTTTGTGCCCGGTGGCAAGGCAGGCCCGGTGGGTTTGGCGTTGTAGCCAAAGGTCTATTGGCCTACTCTTTGTAGGCTTATATAAAATAAGCCTAAGAATATAACTAGAAAAATGGAGTTCGCCATGATCCCCGTGGATCGAATACTGCTGAGCAGCCTGATGCTGTTTTTTGTCGCCAATGCCCAGGCCGTGGATGGGCAGAAAGTCTTTGCCCAGGGTGGCGCGCAGCCCGGCGCCACGGCGTGCCTGGCCTGTCATGGTGGCGATGGCCTGGGCCTGGCGGCCGCCGGCTTTCCGCGCGTGGCGGGATTGTCGGCGGGTTATCTGCGCAAGCAGCTGGAAGATTTTCGCAGTGGTGCGCGCAGCAACCCGGTCATGCAGCCACTGGCCAAGGCCCTGAGCGATGACGAGATAGACGCGGTCAGCCAGACCCTGGCGGCCATGCCGGCGGCGACGCCAGCGCCGATCAACCGCAGTTCCCTGGCTGAAGGCGTGGGTGCGAAGCTGGCCTTGCGCGGCGCCTGGGAGCGGCAGGTTCCGGAGTGCGTGACCTGTCATGGGCCGGGTGGCGTGGGCGTGGGAGACGCCTTTCCGCCGTTGGCCGGGCAACCCGCGGCGTACCTCGCCGGGCAATTGAATGCCTGGCGTGACGGCACGCGCCGCAACGATCCGAACGACCTGATGGGACACATCGCCAAAGCCCTGAGCCCCGAGGAAATCACGGCGGTGGCCGATTATTTCGCCAAGGTCGGCAGTCAGTTGGCCAAGGCCGATAACCAGGAGTCCAAGCCATGAAGCGTGATCTTCTATTGGGCTTTTCCCTCGCTTTGCTGACGGCCCAGGCTTATGGCGCCGCGGTCGCCATGGAGGACCAGTCACAGTTGCGGGAGCCGGCGGTGAACGCTGCCCATCCCGGGTATTTCCAGCCACCGGCGGAGAGCGAGTTGCCGGACAATGCCTACGGCAAGATGGTTCGCGACGGCTATGCGCTGTTCGTCGATACCAAGCGCCTGGCGCCGAAGTTCGTCGGCAATGGCCTCAATTGCAGCAACTGCCACCTGGACCAGGGGCGACTGGCCAACTCCGCGCCGCTGTGGGGCGCCTATCCGATGTACCCGGCCTACCGCAAGAAGAACGACAAGGTGAACACCTACGCCGAACGCTTGCAGGGCTGTTTCCAGTTCAGCATGAACGGCACGCCGCCGGCCGCCGACAGCTACGAGATCACTGCTTTGTCGGTGTATTCCTACTGGCTGGCGAGCAAGGCGCCGACCGCTGTCGAGTTGCCCGGGCGAGGTTACCCCGAGGTGCCGCAGCCGGCCCAGGGCTACGACCTGGCGCGTGGCGAGCAGGTGTACCGGGCGCAATGCGCGGTTTGCCATGGTGACAACGGCCAGGGCCAGAAGGTCGGCGCGGACTATGTTATGCCGCCGCTCTGGGGCAAGGACTCGTATAACTGGGGCGCGGGCATGCACCGGATCAACACGGCGGCGTCCTTTATCAAATACAACATGCCCCTGGGCAAGGCCGGCAGCTTGAGCGACCAACAGGCCTGGGACGTGGCGGCGTTCGTCAATCGCCATGAACGACCGCAGGATCCGCGGCTGGTGGAGGGCTCCATCGAGAAGACCCGGCTCAAGTTCCACGCCAACGACGGGGTCAATCTGTATGGCCAGACGGTAGATGGCGTGCTGATTGGCCAGGGCATCCGATAAACTGTCGGCCATCGTCAAAGATGCCGTCGAAACCCAGGTTTCGGCGGCATCGTTTTTTGGGAGAAAGCATGAAGCGCGAAACAGTCCGGGAGAGGCATGCGGAGGGGCATATCTCTGCGACCCATGTGATTCAGAATCCGGCGAATTCCGGGGAATGGATCGTGTTCTTCAAGAAAAGCGCGGGGCGCAGCTATTTTCTGGTGGATGACAACGATGAAGTCGAGTCATTCGACCGACTGGACGACCTGATCGAAACCATTCGCAACCTGGGCATCAAGTTTGCCGAGATTCATATGTAGGCAGGGCGTCTGTTACTTGCAGACCACTACGACGCTGCGGCTTTTGTAGTTGCCAACGTCCGCCCCCAGGGTCTTGTCGCTTTCCTTGAGCGACGGCGTGCCGTCGGTGCCGATGATCCGATAGCCGGTGCCAGCACAGGAGGCGTCGGCCTTTTCATAGCAACTGGCCCAGGAGCTGGCTTCGCCGGAGCAATCGATGCTCAGGCCTTGCTCGCCGTTCTCCAGGTAGGTATCGGAAACGGTGGCGCATCCGCTCAGGGCCAGTACCGCAGTCAGTGCCAGAAGTTTGTGCATGGGTGTGGTCGTCATCGAGAAGTTGAGCCCCGGGGGAGGGCTGGACACCCTTGGCGAGCGTCTGGGACGAGATGCTATAGCGAACCGCCACTGCGGTATAGGCCGGCATGAAAAAGCCCTGCGCGGGGCAGGGCTCTTCGGTGCAGAGGCCGTCTCAGGACTTGGGGCTGCGACGCGCCGAGGCGTGGCCTGCGGAATCTTCGAACACCGATGCCACTTCGACCGCCATCGCTTCGCTGGCGAAAGGTCCGGCGACGTTCTCGCCCTGGGCGCTGACCAACCACCACTGGCCGTCTTTCAACTGCTTGATCTGGTAACCGTTTACGCTTTTTGTTGCCGACATCTATCTGCCTCGTTGGCGGGGTTCAAGGGCGCCATGATAGCGGTAAACGAGTTCCTGTAAGCGTGCGGACAAGGGCGGGACGCAGAAAATTAAGGCTTTGCAGCCAGATGGCGGTTTACGGCGCGGGCTATCTGTACGATGCTGCGAAGCCGTGTTGGCAAGCCGGTTCGAAACGATGTGCGGAGCGCGCGGAACAATGTGCGCAGCTATGTGCAGAACAAGGCGGGGAACTATGTGGGGAACTATCCGCGGCAATATTTCTCTTAGATGGCAGCGGTTAGCCACTGCGACCCATTGTAAGGCGCACGCGGCCTGATTAGACTGCGCCGAAATTCGTACGTACAGCCCTTTTAAGGACTCATATGATCAAGAAATGCTTGTTCCCAGCAGCCGGTTACGGTACTCGCTTCCTGCCAGCGACTAAAGCCATGCCCAAAGAAATGCTGCCGGTGGTGAACAAGCCACTGATCCAGTACGGCGTTGAAGAAGCGCTGGATGCCGGTCTGAACGAAATCTCCATCGTCACCGGTCGCGGCAAGCGCGCCCTGGAAGACCACTTCGACATCAGCTATGAGCTGGAAAACCAGATCAAGGGCACCGACAAGGAAAAATACCTGGTCGGTATCCGCAAGCTGCTGGACGAGTGCTCGTTCTCCTACACCCGTCAGACTGAGATGAAAGGCCTGGGTCACGCGATCCTGACCGGCCGTCCACTGATCGGCGACGAGCCGTTCGCCGTGGTCCTGGCGGACGACCTGTGCGTGAACCTGGAAGGCGACGGCGTACTGACCCAGATGGTCAAGCTGTACAAGCAGTTCCGCTGCTCGATCGTGGCCATCCAGGAAGTCGATCCGCAGGAAACCAACAAGTACGGTGTAATCGCCGGCGAGATGATCCGCGACGACATCTACCGCGTACACAGCATGGTCGAGAAGCCAAAGCCGGAAGATGCCCCGTCGAACCTGGCGATCATCGGCCGTTACATCCTGACTCCGGACATCTTCGACCTGATCGAGCAGACCGAGCCAGGCAAGGGTGGTGAAATCCAGATCACTGACGCCCTGATGAAGCAGGCCCAGAATGGCTGCGTCATGGCCTACAAGTTCAAGGGCAAGCGTTTCGACTGCGGTGGCGCCGAAGGCTACATCGACGCGACCAACTTCTGCTTCGAGAACTTCTACAAGACCGGCAAGGCTTACTGATAGCCCGCTTTGCCCTTGTACTGAAAAGCCACCTTCGGGTGGCTTTTTCGTTTTATGCCTCTATGTAAATCCTCTAGCGCTGACCGGATACGCATCTGCGGTTATGCTGTCAGCCTGCCTGGGAGAGTGAAATGGCCTACGATTTTGATCTTTATGTAATTGGCGCCGGTTCCGGCGGTGTGCGTTCGGCGCGGTTCGCCGCGGGTTTTGGCGCGAAAGTCGCGGTCGCCGAAAGCCGCTATCTGGGTGGTACCTGTGTCAACGTCGGCTGCGTGCCGAAAAAACTGCTGGTGTACGGCGCCCACTTCGCCGAAGACTTCGAGCAGTCCGCTGGCTTCGGCTGGAGCCTGGGCGAAGCCGACTTCGACTGGGCCACGCTGATCGCCAACAAGGATCGCGAGATCAATCGCCTGAACGGCATCTATCGCAATCTGCTGGTCAACAGCGGCGTGACCCTGCACGAAGGCCACGCCAGGCTGATCGACCCGCACCAGGTGGAGATCAATGGCCAGCGCTACACCGCCAGGCACATCCTGATCGCCACTGGTGGCTGGCCGCAGATCCCGGATATTCCGGGGCGCGAACACGCCATCAGCTCCAACGAGGCGTTTTTCCTCAAGGAACTGCCCAAGCGCATCCTGGTGGTGGGCGGCGGTTATATCGCGGTGGAGTTCGCCGGGATCTTCCATGGCCTGGGCGCGGACACCAAGTTGCTGTATCGCGGCGAGCTGTTCCTGCGTGGCTTCGATGGTGCGGTGCGCAAGCACTTGCAGGAAGAACTGACCAAGCGTGGGCTCGACCTGCAGTTCAATGCCGATATCGAGCGCATCGAAAAGCAGGCTGACGGTAGCCTGAAGGTCACGCTCAAGGATGGTCGCGAGCTGGCCACCGATTGTGTGTTCTACGCCACCGGCCGGCGGCCGATGCTCGACAACCTGGGGCTGGAAAATACCGGGGTGAAGCTCGACAAGCGTGGCTTCATCGAGGTCGATGAGCAGTACCAGAGCGCCGAGCCGTCGATCCTGGCGATTGGCGATGTGATCGGGCGTGTGCAGTTGACGCCGGTGGCCCTGGCCGAAGGCATGGCTGTGGCGCGGCGTCTGTTCAAGCCGGAGCAGTATCGTCCGGTGGACTACAACATGATCCCGACCGCAGTGTTCAGCCTGCCGAATATCGGCACCGTTGGCCTGACCGAAGAGCAGGCGCGGGAAGCCGGGCACAAGGTGCAGATCTTCGAAAGCCGCTTCCGGCCGATGAAGCTGACCCTGACCGAGTGCCAGGAGCGCACGCTGATGAAGCTGGTGGTGGATGCCGAGACCGACAAGGTGCTGGGCTGCCATATGGTCGGCCCGGACGCCGGCGAGATCGTCCAGGGCCTGGCGATTGCCTTGAAGGCCGGCGCCACCAAGCGTGACTTCGACGAAACCATCGGGGTGCACCCGACGGCCGCCGAAGAGTTTGTCACCATGCGCACGCCGGTCGCCGGTTAAGCCTGCTCTGGCGGCTCCGGCCGCGGCTCTTCTGTTTCTGGCTGCGCCTCGGCCTTCGCGGCGGCAGCCCGTTGCAGGGCCTCCAGGCTGGCCTCGGCCTTGGTAGCGCGCAGTTCCAGTTGTCGATTGTCCTGCAACTGCTGCTCCAGGTTCTGCTTGAACTCATGACTTTCCAGCAAGGCGACGCGCAGGCGTTCCTGGAGGAGGGTGTGTTCGCTGTTCAAGCGGGTGGATTGCTCCAGCAACTGGCCAAGCTTGCTGTCGGTTTTCTGTGCCTGCTCCTGTGCCTGGCGCAACTCTTTCTGGGTGGCGCGCTGCTCGCTGGTCAGGCGTTCGTTGTCGCGGTGCAGTTGGGTGATCTCGTCCTGGCGCACCAATGCGCTTTGCTGGGCCTGGCGCAGTTCCTGTTGCACCTGCTGCAGTTGGCCTTCATGGCGGCGCTGATCCTGTTCGCGCTGCTCCTTGACCGCGCTGCGGTAATGCTCGAGGGCGTCCCGGGCGTGCAGGTGCTTTTCTTCCAGTGAACGAATCTGCTCGTCCTTGTCTTTCAGGCGCAATTCGAAGTCGGCCAGGGCCTGGTTCAGTCCGGCATTGCGTGTCTGTTCGCTCTGCAGGGTGGCGCGGGTTTCCTGCAGCAGCCTGCTTTCGCTGGCCAGGGCTGCAGCCTGGGTCTGCAATTGCTGCTGCAGCTGGGCCTGCGCCTGTTTGGCCGCGGCCTGCTGCGCCGCCAGTTCCTGATTCATTTCCTCCACTTGCGCCTGGGCCTGCGCCACGGGCTCCTGAGCCTGTTCGCGCAGGCGCTGGGCCATGCGCTGGATCAGTTCCGTCAGTTCTTCTTCCAAGGCTTCCTGCGGCGCGGCGCGGCGGGCTTCGCTTTGCTCCAGCTCCTTCAGGTAGCGGTGAATGGTGGTTTTCGAGCCGGTATTGCCCATTTCGATGCGCACCGCATCGATGCTGGGGTGTTCGCCGCGAGCGAGGATTGCCGAACGGGCAATTTGCACCACCGCCTTGTTAACGCCGCCACGAGCCATGGGATCTCCTACGATTACGTACTTTTTTACGTGGTATGTATAAAGTGTAATTGTACAATAAAATCAAAGATAAATATTCTAATTATTGACATGGGATATACTGGTATTACCCCGTGTCATAGCCAGAACGCCCTGTTGCCATCCGCTATTTCCGTACGCAAGACGAGTCGAACAAGCCATGAGTGATCTGGATCGTTATCTGTATGCCGCGACCCGCGACAACACCCGGCGCAGTTACCGGGCGGCCATCGAGCATTTCGAGGTGACCTGGGGCGGGTTCCTGCCGGCGACCAGCGACAGCGTGGCGCGTTATCTGGCGGCGTATGCGGGGGAGCTGTCGATCAACACCCTGAAGTTGCGGCTCTCGGCCCTGGCGCAATGGCACAACAGCCAGGGTTTCGCCGACCCGACCAAGGCGCCGGTGGTGCGCCAGGTGTTCAAGGGCATTCGCGCCCTGCACCCGGCCCAGGAAAAACAGGCCGAGCCTTTGCAGTTGCAGCATCTGGAGCAGGTAATCGCCTGGCTGGAGCAGGAAGCCATCCAGGCCCGGCTCGATGACAATCAACCGGCGCTGCTGCGGGCGCGGCGTGACAGCGCGCTGATTCTCCTGGGATTCTGGCGCGGCTTTCGCAGCGATGAGTTGTGCCGGCTACGGATTGAGCATGTGCAGGCGGTGGCGGGTTCCGGCATCAGCCTGTATCTGCCCCGCAGCAAGAGCGACCGCGACAACCTCGGCAAGACCTGGCATACTCCGGCGCTGCGCCGGTTGTGCCCGGTCCAGGCCTATATCGAGTGGATCAGCACCGCGGCCCTGGTGCGCGGGCCGGTGTTCCGTGGCATCGACCGCTGGGGCCATTTGGGCGAGGAGGGCCTGCACGCCAATAGCGTGATCCCGTTATTGCGCCAGGCGCTGGAGCGCGCCGGGGTCGCCGCAGACCAGTACACCAGCCACTCCCTGCGCCGCGGCTTTGCCACCTGGGCCCACCGCAGCGGCTGGGACCTCAAGTCGCTGATGAGCTATGTCGGCTGGAAGGACATCAAGTCGGCCATGCGTTACGTTGAGGCCAGCCCATTTCTCGGCATGGCCCTGAGCCAGGAAAAGCCGGTCGGCGAGTAAATACGCATTTCTTCTATTAATACTGCGCGCTAATAGCCAAACCTAATCAGCAGCATCAGCTTTGCCAATGAGCCTTGGCTGGGAGCATTGGTTAGGATTCTCCCCATCAAGTTTTCAACCCAAGTTTTTACCCACTGATGGAGAATCACCGATGCCTATCATCAACAGCCAAGTCAAACCGTTCAAAGCAACCGCCTTCAAGAATGGCGAGTTCATCGAAGTGTCGGACGCCACCCTGAAAGGCAAATGGTCCGTCGTGTTCTTCTACCCGGCTGACTTCACCTTCGTTTGCCCAACCGAGCTGGAAGACCTGGCAGACAACTACGCCGAATTCCAGAAACTGGGCGTGGAAATCTACAGCGTTTCGACCGACACCCACTTCGCCCACGCTGCCTGGCACAACACTTCGCCAGCCATCGGCAAGATCCGCTACACCATGATCGGCGACCCGACCCTGGCCATCTCCCGCAACTTCGACGTGCTGATCGAAGAAGCCGGTCTGGCTGACCGTGGCACCTTCGTGATCAACCCTGAAGGCCAGATCAAGATCGTTGAAATCAACGACGGCGGTGTCGGCCGTGACGCTTCCGAGCTGCTGCGCAAGATCAAGGCCGCTCAATACGTCGCTGCCCACCCAGGCGAAGTCTGCCCAGCCAAGTGGAAAGAAGGCGAGGCTACCCTGGCTCCTTCCCTGGACCTGGTCGGCAAGATCTAAGCCTGTGACTCGCTACAGCAGGGCGGACCGCCGCACCTAAGTCAGCTGCACCGCCCCCAAGAACGCCCGGGCGAGATTCGCTCGGGCGTTTTTTTTCGATCTGAATAAAAGGAAATCGCCCGTATGTTGGACGCCAATCTTAAAGCCCAGTTGAAGTCATACCTGGAACGGGTCACCCAGCCGATCGAGATCGTTGCCTCTCTCGACGACGGTGCGAAATCCCAGGAAATGCTCGAATTGCTGAAAGACGTTGCCAGTCTTTCCAGCCAGATTACCTTGCTCGACAACGGTAACGATGTTCGTAAACCATCGTTCTCGATCAATCGCCCGGGAAGCGATATCAGCCTGCGTTTCGCCGGTATCCCCATGGGCCACGAATTCACTTCCCTGGTGCTGGCCTTGCTGCAAGTCGGCGGCCACCCCTCGAAAGCCAGTGTCGAAGTGATCGAACAGATCCGCGCCCTCAAAGGCGAGTTCAACTTCGAGACTTACTTCTCGCTGTCCTGCCAGAACTGCCCGGACGTGGTCCAGGCGCTGAACCTGATGGCGGTGCTGAACCCGAACATCCGCCACGTCGCCATCGACGGCGCGCTGTTCCAGGACGAAGTCAACGATCGCAAGATCATGGCGGTCCCCAGTGTCTACCTCAATGGCGTGAACTTTGGCCAGGGCCGCATGGGCCTGGAAGAAATCCTCGGCAAGCTCGACACCGGGGCCATCGAGAAACAGGCGGAAAAAATCAGTGCCAAGGACGCCTTCGACGTCCTGGTGGTCGGCGGTGGCCCGGCCGGTGCGTCGGCGGCGATCTACGCAGCCCGTAAAGGTATCCGCACCGGTGTCGCGGCCGAGCGTTTTGGCGGCCAGGTGCTGGACACCATGGCCATCGAGAACTTTGTCTCGGTCCAGGAAACCGAAGGGCCGAAACTGGCCAGTGCCCTGGAAGAGCACGTTCGCCAGTACGACGTCGACATCATGAACCTGCAGCGTGCCAGCGCACTGGTACCGGCCAAGGAAGTCGGCGGCCTGCACGAAGTGCGTTTCGAAAGCGGCGCGAGCCTCAAGGCCAAGTCGCTGATCCTGGCCACTGGTGCCCGCTGGCGCGAGATGGGTGTGCCCGGCGAGCAGGAATACAAGGCCAAGGGCGTGTGCTTCTGCCCGCACTGCGACGGTCCGCTGTTCAAGGGCAAGCGCGTGGCGGTGATCGGTGGTGGTAACTCCGGCGTCGAAGCGGCCATCGACCTGGCGGGTATCGTCAGCCACGTGACCCTGCTGGAGTTCGACAGCAAGCTGCGCGCCGATGCCGTGCTGCAACGCAAGCTGTACAGCCTGGCGAACGTCAACGTGATCACCAGCGCGCTGACCAGCGAAGTCAAGGGTGACGGCCAGAAGGTCACCGGCCTGGTGTACAAGGACCGCGATTCGGGCGAGTTCAACACCGTCGACCTGGAAGGTATCTTCGTGCAGATCGGCCTGTTGCCGAACACCGACTGGCTCAAAGGCACCGTCGAGCTGTCGCCCCGTGGCGAGATCATTGTCGATGCCCGTGGCGAGACTTCGCTGCCCGGCGTGTTTGCCGCCGGTGACGTGACTACCGTGCCGTACAAGCAGATCGTGATCGCGGTAGGCGAGGGCGCCAAGGCCTCGCTGAGCGCCTTCGACCACCTGATCCGCACTTCCGCGCCGGCCTGAGTCGACCGCGGAAAAAACAAAACCCCATGAGCCTTGGCTCATGGGGTTTTTATTTGCACCCGTCGCTTCTGTAGGAGCGAAGCTTGCTCGCGATCAACGATGACGCGGTGGATCAATCAAGCCGCTGCCTATCTAGGCACGTCTTGCTCCTGCAGGAAAAACGCGAGTTACAGCGGTGCCGGCTGGATGATTTCAACCCAGTAGCCATCCGGGTCCTTGATAAAGGCCAGGCTCTTCATGCGACCGTCGTTCAGGCGCTTCTGGAAATCGCAGCCCAGGGCTTCGAAGCGCTCGCAGGCGGCGACGATATCCGGCACCGAAATGCAGATATGGCCAAAGCCGCGCGGGTCGGTGTTGCCGTTGTGATAGGCGAAGTCCGCATCGTTCTCGGTGCCGTGGTTGTGGGTCAGCTCGAGGATGCCGGGGATCGACTTCATCCACTCGGTACGGGCCGCGGCGTCGGCCGGGATCTGCGCCTTGTCCACTAGGGCGAGGAAGTACAGGCTGAATTCGGCTTCGGGGAAGTCGCGTTTTTCCACCAGCGAGAAACCCAGGACCCGGGTGTAGAAGTCCAGGGACTTGGTGATGTCCTTGACCCGCAGCATGGTGTGGTTGAACACGAAGTTGGCGGTGGCGGTGTCAGACTGGGCGGTTACGCCGGGGAAAGTATTGAGTTCGTGCAGGCTCATGGGCCCTCCGGAAAAGAAGTGGGCAAGAATACTCATGCTAATGAGCCCCTGGCTTGCAGGGCTTCGGGCGTCCTTGCGGTCGGGTAATGATACGCAAGAGCGGCAGGGCGCACCAAACACAAAGCTACGAATCTGTTGCCCGATAGTCGTGCCAGCCTCAGACTTCAAGGCTCGTCCCTTACGTGTTCATGACCATGCGCTTATCGTTCAAAAACCTGTGTCTGCTTGCCCCCTGGCTTCTGGTTCCGGCCCTGGCCGAGGCGGCGGACCCGGTGATCACCTGGCCCGGCGGCTGGCAGATCGAAGAGTTGCCACAGGCGCAAGAACAACCGGCCAAGGTATTCCGCCAGCGTGCAGTGAAGAACGATGCCGGCGGCACGCCGCTGATGGTCATGGAGTTGACCATGACTCAGGTTGAAAGCGGACATCAGGTCAATCTGCAGGCGGTCTTGCTGGAAATGCGCAAGTCGGTGCAGAAGGACTTCGGGCGCGGCGGTTATCAAAGTGTATGCACGCGCATTCATGACACGACATTGAGTCGCCTGGCGGCGCTGGAAACCACTTGCACCATTACCGAAAACGGCCGTCATGTGTTGTCGCAAACACTGGTGGCGGCTGTCGATGGCGATAAGGCCTATGTATTGTCTTATGCCGGACAGGCTGCGGTTTATGCCGAAAGTCAGGAGGAAATCCGTGGGGTGCGAAGTAGCCTGAAACTTTAGCGGGGTGCTACGTCGGCCAGCACAGCTCATGCATCTGAACTAAGTACAAAGTTGTAGGGTCGAGCGCGGGATTGGGTACGTAGCTGCAGTTCCAGCTGGGTGTTTATTGCCGCCCAGGCAATCCAGGGGTTGCAACTTATTCGATTTCGAAACAAAGCGCCTTCGCTTAAAGCTAAAGACCCTGCATTGGCAGGGTCTTTTATATACATCGGTTGCTTAACCGCGCA
Organism: Pseudomonas sp. LAMO17WK12:I10; assembly: GCF_900215185.1. NCBI lineage: Bacteria > Pseudomonadati > Pseudomonadota > Gammaproteobacteria > Pseudomonadales > Pseudomonadaceae > Pseudomonas > Pseudomonas sp. LAMO17WK12:I10. The sequence continues at coordinate 80,099 of NZ_OBDX01000023.1, forward strand.
GCCAGGAATCTACAGTGGCGGCGCCGTACTGTTCTTTCCAGGCTTTAAGGCCACGGTGATTGCCGCCCTTGGTTTCGATCAACTCGCCGGTGTGCGGGTTCTGGTAAACCTTGACCACGCGTGCACGACGGGTTTTCGGCGCGCCCGAGAGCGGCAGAGCGGATTTGCCCGGATGAGGATCGAGAATGGCGATAATGTCGCGCAGGCTTTTGCCGTAGGTCTTCATCAGGCCCTGGAGCTTTTCTTCGAACTCGATTTCTTTCTTGAGTCCGGCGTCGTTCTTCAGGGATTCCAGCTGGGCGAGCTGTTCTTGAAGGGCCTTTTCTGCTGCACGAAATTCAGCGAGTCTGGACAATATCTTTACTCCAATAGTGTATTTGGCTGATACCAACCGCAAACAAAGCTATAAGCCAAGAGTCTTAGTACGACTCGATTATAATGGCCCACCTGTGAATCTTGTACAGGCTTGAAAAATTGTAGTAGTTAATCTGGCGCAAGTAAATCACGTCGTTGTTGATGCACACAATTTGTCATCTTCTGATTCAAATTGGTGCGCGAAACAATTACCGAGTTCAATAAATCTTCATGAAAATGGCTATTTAGTGGCGCGCCAGTGCTTGTAGGAACTCTTCCCCGGGCATTGGTCTGCCGAATAAGTAGCCCTGCAGGAAGTCGACGCCATGGGCGGCCAGATAGTCCTGTTGTTCCACTGTTTCCACGCCCTCGGCGACTATCCCCAGTTCGAGCTTGCCCGAGAGTTCGATGATGCTGTCGAGTATGTGCCGGGACAGAGCGTCGACTCCAATCATGGCCACGAAGCTCTGGTCGATCTTCAGGTAATCGACATTGAACTTGCGCAAGTAACCCAGGCTTGAATGGCCGGTACCGAAGTCGTCGATGGCGATCATCACCCCCAACTTGTGCAGTTCCTCGAACAGGCTGTGGGTGATCGCGGTCGGTTCTATCAGTTCGCGTTCGGTCAGTTCCAGGACCAGCCTCACCTTGCCCGGCGGGAACATGCCGAGAAACTGCCGGCAGTCCTCCAGCAGTTCCAGGTCCTGGCAATGGCTGGCAGTGATATTGATGCCGATATGAAAGTCGTCGATGAAGGCCGGGGCGTGGGGCGCCAGCAGCAGGGCGGTCTGCTGCATCAGCGAACGGGTCATGGGCACGATCAGGCCGGAGTGCTCGGCGAAGGGAATGAACAGGTCCGGACGCACCAGGCCTTCCCGGGGATGTTTCCAGCGCATCAGCACTTCAATGCCGGCCCACTGTTTCGTGTCACCGCGGACCACGGGCTGGAAGTACGGGATGAACTCCGCCGCTTCCAGGGCGCGCTGCAGTTCATGGCTGGGCGACGACGAGCGTTTTTGCAGCCAGTGGCCAAGGGCCGCCGCCAGCGCCCCGAAGAAGATCAGCAGGCTGAACAGGGCAGGGTACTGGGACTTCATGTAGAGCCAGATATCGCCCTCGGGAAACCCCGCGTTGACGCTGTAGGGGTAGCGCGAAGAAGCCATCTGATAAGGGGCGACCGGGGGCGGCGGAGCGATGGATTCATGGACCTGGCCATCGTCGGCCAGCCAGTAGGGGCCGACTTGCAGTTGCAGGTGGGCATAGTGGCTGATCAGGTGCAGCACATTGCTCAGGTAATAACCGTCGATGGTGGCCAGGGCCGCGCGTTCGCCCTCTTGCAGGCGATAGACCAGCAGCGCGGTATTGGGCGTGACCGGGTTGCCATCCATCAACCACAGCTTGCCGTCGACATAGTCCGCCGGGTCCAGGGCGAACGAGGATGGGCCGAGCAGCGAGCTGCAATAGTTGTCATTGCGCCACACCAGATTGGTCGAGCGTACGAACGGGCGGCGGGTGACCTGCTCGCGCAGGGCCAGTTGCCGGAAATCGTCGCAGGGCTGGCCGACTTGCGCCAGCAGCGCCCGGGCGGCGATATCGGCGTTGTCGAGCATCAGGTCGAACTGGCGGATCGCTTCCTCGGCGGTCTGCTGGCTGCTGTGAATCAGCGCGCGCTCGGCCTGCATATAAAGGATCGCCACGCCCAGCACCACCGGCAGCAAGCCGATCAGCAAGGTTCGCAGGTTGCGGGTGGAGCGTTTCAACGGGCCTTTGGCGGTCAATGGCATGGAGGAAAAACCTGTGGCGAAGTAGGGGCCTGAGAGCGCTCAAAAGCCGGTGGGCGGTACGGCGGCAGGTCCGGCGGCATCCGGTCCATGGGCATGATAGACGGTGGTCCCGGGTTGCGCTCAGTCACCGCGATACAGGCTGCACGCCTGCTCGATAAAGGCCAGGGTCGCCGGCGACGATTGCCGCCGGTCCAGCACCGCCAGCCCTACCTGGCGCCGGGCGGGAGGTGACAGCGGCTTGATCAGGTAGCGCGGGTCGCTGGCCTCGGGCAGCGACAATTGTGCGACCAGGGTCAGGGCCTCGCCGCGGCCCACGGTCTCCAGGGTGCTGAGCAGTTGCGAGCTGCGATAGCGGATGTTGGGGCTGAGCCTGGCCGCGAGGAACAGCCGGGAAACCAGTTCGGCGGAACCGGCCTCGCTGAGGATGAACGGGTCGTCGCACAGCTCGGCGAGACTCACCGAGTCCTTGCTGGCCAGTGCATGCTGGCTGGGGATCAGCGCCACCATCTGGTCTTCCACCAGGGCGAAGCAGTCGAAGCGTTCCTGGGGCAGTACCACGAAACCGACATCGATGCGCCGTTCCTCCAGCCATTGCAGTACCTGGCGGTCGGGCCCCTCGTCGATGTGCACCTCGATACCGGGATGGGCCTGGCGGTAACGCTGAAGGATCGCCGGCAGCAGTTTCATCGACGAAGTCGGGCCGAACGAGCCGATGCGCAAGGTGCCGCGTTTCATGCCGCGGGCGTCGGCGGCTTCCTGTTCCATGGTGGCGGCCAGGCCGAGAATGGCGCGGGCCCGCAGCAATAATTGCTGGCCGATATCGGTGAGTTCCACCAGCGACTGATGCCGGCGGATCAGCTCGACCCCCAATTCCTGCTCCAGGGACTTGAGCGCATGGGACACTGCGGACTGGCTGATGCCCAGCCGGCTGGCGGCGCTGGTGAAACCGCGCAGCTCGGCCACCAGGGAGAAGATCTGCAGTTGGCTCAGGGTCATGAGTAAAAGCTCATTTTACGATGATCGGGCATTAGTCGAAGAATACCCGAACCTTCCTTTATCCGCGCCTCGGGGTCTTATGAAAACTGTCGATCAAACCTGTGCCGGGCCTTCCGATTGGCCGGTGTATTGCAAACTGGCGGCGGTCACCATGATCTGGGGCGGCACCTTCGTCGCCGGACGCCTGCTGGCCGGTACCCTGGAGCCTTTGCTGGCCGCCAGCCTGCGCTTTCTCCTGGCCAGCCTGGCCTTGCTGCTGTTCATGGCGATCGCCCGGATTGCCCTGGTGCGCCCGAGCCTAGCGCAGTTCGCCCAGCTGGCGCTGCTGGGGTTTTTCGGGATCTTTTTCTACAACCTGTGTTTCTTCGAGGGCCTGCAGTCGATCAATGCCTCGCGTGCCTCGTTGATCGTCGCCCTCAATCCGGCGGTGATCGCCCTGGCATCCTGGGCGCTGTTCAAGGAGCGCTTGAGTGGCGCCAAGCTGTTCGGCATTGCCTTGTGCCTGGGTGGAGCGGGGGGGGTGATCCTCAGCCGCGACCCGGGGGCCTTGTCCAGCGGGCCGGGCAGTGGGCGTGGGGACCTGCTGATTTTCGGCTGCGTGCTGGGCTGGGGCGTCTATTCGTTGTTTTCGCGCACCCTGAACCAGGCCCTGGGCCCGTTGCAGACCGTGACCTATTCGATCCTGCTGGGCACGGCAATGCTCTGCAGCACCGCGGCCCTGCGCGGCGAGGTACGGCTCGAAGCGCTGTCGAGCCTGACCCTGGAACAGGGCCTGAGTTTGTTGTACCTCGGCGTGCTGGGCTCGGCCCTGGCGTATATCTGGTATTACGACGGCCTGCGCAAGATCGGCGCGACCCGCTCGGGGGTGTTTATCGCGCTCAATCCGCTGACCGCGGTGATCCTTGGCGCATTGCTGCTGGACGAACGCCTGAGCCTGGCCATGTGCCTGGGCGGCGGGCTGATCCTGTGGGGCATTTACCAGTGCAACAAACCCCTTGCGAGCCTGGAAAAAAAGCGGATTTTATAGAGAGTGCGGACAAACAGTTTTACGCTGTGTAGAATCTGGTTACGCATACAATAATAAAGTCTTCTGGCAGCAGAAGCCTCGCCCCCCAGCCGGTAAGACAAGGGTCGACATGAAGATTCTCGGGTTTCAACTGATTTATGGTGATTTCCTCGCCCGCAGCGTGCGGGGCATCTCCTGCGCGCCACCTGCCTTCCTCAGCATTGCCAGCCACTGACGATCCGTTAATTCCAAAAGCAATGATGAGGCGCCAAACCATGGCAGATATCTTCGAAAACCCGATGGGCCTGATGGGCTTTGAATTCATCGAATTCGCATCGCCGACCCCCAATACCCTCGAGCCGATCTTCGAGATCATGGGTTTCAGCAAAGTCGCGACCCACCGTTCCAAAGACGTGCACCTGTATCGCCAGGGCGCGATCAACCTGATCCTCAATAACGAGCCCCACAGCGTCGCTTCGTACTTCGCCGCCGAGCACGGTCCGTCGGTGTGCGGCATGGCGTTCCGCGTCAAGGATTCGCAAAAGGCCTACAAGCGTGCCCTGGAACTCGGCGCCCAGCCGATCCACATCGAAACCGGCCCGATGGAGCTGAACCTGCCGGCGATCAAAGGCATCGGCGGTGCACCGCTGTACCTGATCGACCGCTTCGGCGAAGGCAGCTCGATCTATGACATCGACTTCGTGTTCCTGGAAGGCGTCGACCGTCATCCAAAAGGCGCCGGCCTGAAGATCATCGACCACCTGACCCACAACGTGTACCGCGGGCGCATGGCTTACTGGGCCGGTTTCTACGAGAAGCTGTTCAACTTCCGCGAGATCCGTTACTTCGACATCAAGGGCGAATACACCGGCCTGACTTCCAAGGCCATGACCGCGCCCGATGGCATGATCCGCATCCCGCTGAACGAAGAGTCGTCCAAGGGCGCCGGGCAGATCGAAGAGTTCCTGATGCAGTTCAACGGCGAGGGCATCCAGCACGTGGCCTTCCTCACCGACGACCTGATCAAGACCTGGGACCAGTTGAAGAAGATCGGCATGCGCTTCATGACCGCGCCACCGGATACCTACTACGAAATGCTCGAAGGCCGCCTGCCGAACCACGGCGAGCCGGTGAACGAGCTGCAGTCGCGGGGCATCCTGCTGGACGGCTCCTCGGAAGAGGGCGACAAGCGCCTGCTGCTGCAGATCTTCTCGGAAACCCTGATGGGCCCGGTGTTCTTCGAATTCATCCAGCGTAAAGGCGACGATGGTTTCGGCGAAGGCAACTTCAAGGCACTGTTCGAATCGATCGAGCGCGACCAGGTCCGTCGTGGCGTGCTGTCCACCGACTAAGCCGCAGGCTGCCTGACAATCGAGCCCGGTCGGGGCATTCTCGACCGGGCTTTTTCTTGCCTGTCGGTTGGCGATTGTGAATGTGTTAATGTTCGGCCTTTGTGGCGCTCCGCGTCGCCATCCAGCCCTGTGAACGACCCGCACATGACCAACCCAAGACCTTCCCTGACATTGACCCTGCTTCAGGCCCGCGAAGCGGCCATGGCGTTTTTTCGCCCATCCCTCAACCAGCACGACCTGACCGAGCAGCAGTGGCGGGTGATCCGCATCCTGCGCCAGAACGGCGAACTGGAAAGTCATCAGCTGGCGAAAATGGCCTGCATCCTGCCGCCGAGCATGACCGGCGTGCTGACCCGCCTGGAGCGCGACGAATACGTCAGCCGGCGCAAATCCCCCGAGGACCAGCGTCGCCTGTTCATCACCCTGACGGAAAAGGGCGAGGCCTGTTTCGAATCCATGAGCGGCGACATGGAAATCAACTACCAGCGCATCCAGCAGCAGTTCGGCGAGGAGAAGATGCAGGCCTTGCTGGCCCTGCTCAACGAACTGAAGCAGATCAAACCCTGATGCCCAACGCGGACCGGTAGCCGCTGCCGCAGGCTGCGAACGAGGCCGCAGGACTCGCCATCGGCCTTGATGCGATCTGTCGGGGAGTCCGCGTCTTCTATCGCCGTCGCTTCGTACGGAGTGCCGCCCAGACCGATCGCAGCCTGCGGCAGCGGCTACAGGTCTAGCGTCAGCTTCTGCGCTGGCGCATCAAGTGCTTGAACCCCTCGTACACCAGCACCAGCACCGCCAGCCAGATCGGCAGGTAGGTCAGCCATTCCCCGGCCTGGATGCTTTCCCCCAGCAGCAGGGCCACGGCCAGCAGCAACACCGGTTCGACATAGCTCAACAAGCCGAACAGGCTGAAGGGCAGCAGGCGGCTGGCGATGATATAGGCCACCAGCGCCGAAGCACTGATCAACCCCAGCAACGGAATCAGCAGGTACAGCCAGGGGTGTTGATCGACCACGGCAAAACCCTGCTCGCCGCTTTGCACGAACCACAGCGCGATCGGCAGCAGCAGGGCCATATCGAGCCACAGGCCGCCCAGGTTGTCGGCGGCCAGGCGTTTGCGCAGCACGAAATAGACGGGATAACCGATGGCCACCAATAAGGTCGCCCAGGAAAAACTGCCCACCTGATACAACTCGTTGAGCACCCCCAGGGTCGCCAGGCCGGCGGCGATCTTCTGCAGCCGCGACAGCTGTTCGCCATAGACGATACGCCCGGTCAGGACCATGGTCAGCGGCAGCAGAAAATACCCCAGCGACACATCCAGGCTGTAGCCATTCAACGGTGCCCACATGAACAGCCACAGCTGTACCCCGAGCAGCGCCGCGGACAGCGGCAGCGCCAGCAGCAGAAGCGGTTGGCCCAGCAGTCTCTTGAGGATGGCGCCGACATGCCGCCATTCGCCGCTCACCAGCATGAATACGGTCATGCATGGGGCGGTCAGCAGCATGCGCCAGCCGAAAATCTCCACCCCGGTCAGCGGGGCCAGCAAGGAGGTGTAGAAATACATGACGGCAAACAGCACCGACGCCAAGACCGATAGAGCAATACCTTTAGACAAGCTGTCCTCGTGTGACCTGAACCAGGCAAATGGGATGGTGGGAAAACTGCGGGGAATATAGAGGGTTTGGCGCGAGACGTTTACTCGGATTTATCGCAAGTTACGGGAAAATATCCCGTTTGCCGCCACTGACGGGCAGCGCGGCAGCAGGTGGCCCGCGGAAGGGGCCACCGCTATGAGGGAGATCAGCGCGGTGTGCGTCCGGAAACGAAGTGGCTGACGTCGTTGAAGCCCGGGGTCGAGGCATGCCCCGGAGTGACCAGCGAATCGATGAAGGCCTCATCCTCGGCGCTGATCTTCACGTCCAGCGCCTTGGTGTAGGCGTCCCACTGTGCCTCGGTGCGCGGGCCGACGATTGCTGAGCTGACCGCGGCATTGTTCAGCACCCAGGCGATGGCGAACTCGACCATGCCGACCCCGCGCCCCTGGGTGTACTGCTGGATCTGCTGGGCGATGCGCAGCGACTCGACGCGCCATTCGGTTTCCAGGATGCGTTTGTCCTGGCGCCCGGCGCGGCTGTTGCTGTCGGGGGCGACATCCGGCGCGTACTTGCCGCTGAGCACGCCACGGGCCAGCGGGCTGTAAGGCACCACGCCCAGCCCGTAGGCCTGGGCTGCGGTGATCTGTTCGGTCTCGGCCTGGCGGTTGACGATGTTGTACAGCGGTTGGCTGATCACCGGCCGGTCGACGCCGAGCCGGTCGGCGACGCGGATCACCTCGGCGATGCGCCAGCCACGGTAGTTGGACAGGCCCCAGTAGCGGATCTTGCCCTGGCGCAGCAGGTCGCCGATGGCCGACACCGTCACTTCCAGCGGCGTGTTGTGGTCTTCGCGGTGCAGGTAGTAGATGTCGATGTAGTCGGTGCCCAGGCGGGTCAGGCTGGCGTCGATGCCGTTGAAGATGTGCTTGCGGTTCAGGCCGCTGCGGTTGGGCACGCCATCGGCGGGACCGAAGCCGACCTTGGTCGCCAGCACCCAGTGGTCACGCTGGCTGGCGATGGCTTCGCCGACGATTTCTTCGGAGCGGCCGCCGGTGTAGACGTCGGCGGTGTCGATGAAATTGATGCCCTGGTCCCAGGCCTTGTCGATGATGCGCAGGGAGTCCTCGGTGCTGGTCTGTTCGCCGAACATCATGGTGCCGAGGGTCAGGGGGGACACGTGCAGCCCGGAATGGCCGAGGATGCGATAGCTCATGTACGAAATCCTTGTGCGTGAGGTAAAGCCGGCGCGACAACGGCCAGCGACCGATTATGGGACGCCCATCAAATACCAGAACGGGCGTAGGGGGCAATCTGAATTATCCGGCCAGCAGCTGGCAGCGGGCCTGCAAAAAGCCTTGCAGCACCTTCACCCGTTCCGAGACCTGCAAACGGTGCGGGCACAGCAGGTTGAGCGGTACGCTTTCGCCCTGCCAGTCGCCGAGCAGGGGCACCAGGCGCCCGGCGCGGATATCGCTGGCCACATCCAGCCAGGCCTTGTAGGCGATGCCATGGCCGGCCAGGGCCCAGCGCCGCGCCACGTCGCCGTCGTCGCTGAGGTAGTCGCCGCGCACCTGGACCTCTTGCACCTCGCCGTCGCGGCTGAAATGCCAGCTGTTGTAGGGGCGACCGTTGCGCAGATAGATCAGGGCACTGTGTTCGCCCAGTTCGGCGGGCGTCTGCGGGGTGCCGTGGCGCGCCAGGTAGTCGGGGCTGGCGCAGGCCAGCCGGTGATGCCGCGGCAGGATCGGCAGGGCCACCAGGCTGGAATCGCTGGGTACGCCGAAGCGCAGGGCAACGTCGACGGTCTCGCGGAACAGGTCGCTGTGCCGGTCGTTGAGCAACAGTTGCAGGCGGATATGCGGGTGTTCGCGCTTGAAGTCGTCCAGCCAGGGCAGCAGCAGGTTGCGCCCGAAGTCCGACGGCGCCGCCAGTTGCAGCACGCCGCTGAGGCCCTGGCTCTGTTGTTTCAGGGCCTGTTCGCCCTCCGCCAGGGCCGCCAGCGCCACGCGCACGCTGTCCAGGTAGCGCCGGCCTTCTTCGGTAAGGCGCATGCTGCGGGTCGAACGCGCCAGCAAGCGCATGCCCAGGCGGGTTTCCAGGCGCTTGAGGGCGATGCTGGCGGCGGCGGGGGTTAATTCCAGGCTGCGGGCGGCGGCGGAAATGCTGCCGGAATCGGCGGTGCGGACGAAGACTTCAAGGTCGAGAATCGAGCGCATTGCTAAAAATCCTTTAAAGATCCTTGCGTTTTACCGGGATTTTTCCTCGATTATCAAGCTGAGAATATGCAGTCACGTCCATCGCACCAGGGTGAACCCCATGAAATCGCTCAGTACGTACTTGCCGGATCGCACCGCCGTCATCGGTGGCGGAGATGTGTCATGACCTGGCACTTCGACCATCTGGCCTTCAACACCGCCGAGGGCGACGTTTTGCAGCAGGCATTCCAGGCCCTGCTCGGGCTGCAGGCTGGACGGCGTCCGCCGTTTCCCTTTCCCGGGCGCTGGCTGTACCAGGACGGGCAGGCGCTGGTGCATGTGATCGAACAACCGACCTTCGCCGAGACCGCGCTCAGCCATATCGCCTTCAGGACCGAGGAGGATGCCGCGCAGGTATTGCAGCGGGTCCAGGCCAGCGGCCTGCCGCATCAGGTGGCGCAAGTACCGCAGGACGGCACCTGGCAGATTTTCGTGCGGATACCGGGTGGCCTGGTGCTGGAACTGGATGCGCCGGCGGGCGGGCAGCTGGACGCCGATTACCGTTACAAGGCCGACGGCGGAGCGCCGGCTTGAGACTGTAGCTGCGGCCTCAAGGGCGGCGCCCGCTGCGCGGTCGTGCGCAGCCTGTGGCAGCGGCTACAGGCGAACCCATTGCCGCGCGGCGACCCCGATGGCCGGGGCCGCCGGCAATTCAGGCCGAATGCAACTGGTAGCGCACCGCATAACCGCTCAGGCGCTGCTCCAGGGCCGCGCGGCGGGTCGCGTCCAGGCCGGGCACATGGATGTCCACCCGTTGCCCGTGGCGCTCGTCGCTGACGGCTTCGACGCGGATGCCCTCGGCAACCAGCCGCACCTCATCCTCGAACACCCGGCGAATGGCGTCCAGGCGCAGGGCCGGCTTGAAGGTCTTGCCCACGGCCGTCAAGGGGATCTGCTCGAGCAGCCAGACGTCCTTGGGCACTGCGGCCCGTTCATGGATATGGCGCGCGGCGTGCTCCAGCAATTCGCCCGGGTCGGCGCTGGCGCCGGCCTTGAGCTGGATGTACACCACCGGCAGCTCGCCGGCCTTGATGTCCGGCTTGCCCACCGCCGCAGCCATGGCCACGGCCGGGTGGCGATGCAGGGCTTCTTCGATCATCTGCGGGTCGATGTTGTGGCCGCCGCGGATGATCAGGTCCTTGCTGCGCCCGGTCAGCCAGATGTAGCCATCCCGGTCGATGCGCCCCAGGTCGCCGGTGTTGAACCAGCCGCCGTCGAGCCACAGGCCCTGGTTCTTGTCGGCCTGCAGATAGCCCTTGAACACTGTCGGCCCGCGCAGGCAGACGTTGCCGGGTTCGTCGGTGGCGGCGTCGCGCAGGTAATGGCCGTCGCTGTCGAGCACGGCAATCTTGACCTCGCAGTACGGCAGGCGCAGGCCGATGGAACCGGGGCGGCGCTCGCCGTCCTGGGGGTTGCAACTGGTGGCGCAGGTGCCTTCGGTGAGGCCGTAGCCCTCGATGATCTTCAGCCCCGAGCGCGCCTCGAACTGGCGGATCAGTTCCACCGGCATGGGCGCGGCGCCACATACGGCAAAACGCAGGCTGGAGACATCGATGCCGTCGTTGGGCACTTGCAGCAACGCGGCATAGATGGTCGGTACGCCGCTGAAACAGCTGACCCGATAACGCTCCACCAACTGCCAGAAATCCTTGATCAGGGTCGGGTTGCGGTAGCCCTGGGGGCCGGCCAGCAGCACCCGGGCGCCGCGGTGGAAGGCGGACAGGCCGGTGACCATCACCCCGTTGACATGGAACAGCGGCAGCCCGCAGAGCAGCACATCGCTGCTGTCGTAGTCGCCGTGCAGGCCGATGATCTCGGCCATCGCCACTTCATTGAGGTGGCTGTGGGGCGCCAGTTTCGGCGTGCCGGTGGTACCGCCGGTGTGGAAGTACGAGGCAATGTCGTCCGGCTGGATCGCCCGGCCGCTTTCCAGGTGGTCGGCGGGGCAGGCTGCGAGCAGGCTGTCGAAGTCCAGCACGCCTTCCGGCATCGCCGGGCGCTGGCTCTGGATTGCACTGCGTTGCGGCTCGGGCAGCAGGTTGGCCAGGTCGATGGTGACGATGGCTTCCAGCTCCGGCAGGCGTTCGCGCAGGTGGGCGACCTTTTGCCAGAGGTCGGTGCCGGGGAAGGGCGCCAGGGTCACCAGCACCGTGGTGCGCGAGGCGCGGATCAGTTCGGCGATGTGCGCAGGCTCCAGCAGCGGGTTGATGGCGTTGACGATCCCGGCGGCCTCGCCGCCCCAGATCACGTAATGGGTCTGCGGTAGATTGGGCAACAGGAACGACACCGCCTTGCCCGGGCGGATGCCCAGCCGGTGCAGGGCGTTGGCGGTGCGGGTGACCTGGGCGAACAACTCGGCGTAGCTGATGTTCCAGGGCTGGTCCTGGATGCTGCCCTGGGGCAGGAAGGTCAGGGCGGTGCGCTCGCCGAAACGGCTGGCCGAGCGTTGTAACAGTTCATAGGTGCTGGCGGGAAGATTGCGCTGGGCCAGGGGCTGCTGCTGTTCGAGGGCTTGGATATCGCTCAGGCGGGCGAGGGAGAAGGGCGCGGTCATGATCGTGTGGGTCTTCCTTCGGTAAGGTCTGCGAGGGAGTCATCAATCGATCCAGCCAATGGAAAACTGCCGCGGCCGGACGTCTGTCCGATATACCACGGGGGCGCTGAGGTCGGCTGTTGCTTTTTGTAGCGAGGCGGTGACAAACCCGCGGCTTGTCCCGGGAAGCCGGGCCCACCAGAAGGTGAGCCCGGTAAAGCCGGTCAGCGTTTCAGCGTGCGGGTCATGCGCAGCGCCAGCAGGCTGCCAGCGACGATGACCCCGGCCAGCAGGTACAGCGCGGCGTCGGTGGAGCCTGTGCTGTCCTTGACCCAGCCAACGATGTAGGGGCTGAGGAAGCCGGCCATCTGACCCATGGAGTTGATCAGCGCCAGGCCGCCCGCGGCGGCGCCGGCGCTGAGCAGCGCGGTCGGCACCGGCCAGAACATCGGCAGGCCGGTGAGGGCGCCCATGGTGGCAATGGTCAGGCCGAGGATGGCGAGGGTCGGGTTGGCGGCGAAGTTGACCGCGATCACCAGGCCGATGGCGCCCATCAGCATCGGTACCACCAAATGCCAGCGGCGTTCCTGGCGCAGGTCGGCCGAGCGACCGACCATCAGCATGAACAGCGCCGCCAGCAGATAGGGAATGGCGCTGAGCCAGCCGATCACCAGGTTGTCGCTGAAACCGAGGTTCTTGATGATCGACGGCAGCCAGAAGTTGATGGCGTACACACCGCTCTGGATGCAGAAGTAGATCAGGCCGAAGGCCCAGATGGCCGGGTTCTTGAACACCGCCGCCAGGGAGTCGCCGCTGGTGCGTGGCTTGCTCGCGGCGTCTTCGGCCTGGTCGGCTTCCAGCAGCGCGCGTTCCTGCGGGCTCAGACACTTGGCGTGGGCGAAGTTGTCATTGAGCAGGAAATACGCCAGGACGCCGAGGATCACCGTGGGGATGCCCTGCAGCAGGAACATCCACTGCCAGCCGGCCATGCCGCCCTGGCCCGCGGCGAAGTGATTGAGGATCCAGCCGGAGAACGGGCTGCCGAGCAGGCCGGACACCGGGATCGCCGACATGAACAGGGCCATGATGCGCCCGCGGCGAAAGCTCGGGAACCACTGCGAGAGGTACAGCACCACGCCGGGGAAGAAGCCGGCTTCGGCGGCGCCGGTGAGCAGGCGCAGACTGTAGAACTGGGTCGGGGTGGTGACGAACAGCAGGCAGGTCGACAGCGTGCCCCAGGCGATCATCATCAGCGCGATCCAGCGCCGCGGGCCGAACTTGTTCAGCGCCAGGTTGCTCGGCACGCCGCACAGCACGTAGCCGATGAAGAAGATCCCGGCACCGAGGCCGTAGACGGTTTCGCTGAATTTCAGGGCATCGAGCATCTGCAGCTTGGCAAAGCCGACGTTTACCCGGTCCAGGTAGTTGAACAGGTAGCAGATGAAGATGAAGGGGATCAGGCGCAGGGTGATGCGCTTGTAGACGGCGTTTTTATCGTCATCGGTGGCCAGGGTGGCAGCGGCGCTCTGTGACATGGCGTGTCTCTCTTTATTATGATTTTTTGCGATGCGAGGTTAACGTTGATCGCCCCGAGAGTCTCGGTCACCCCATGGGCCGCTGTCTTTGTGCCGGCGCACAGGCTTTGCCGGCATCCCCTGTGCCGGTGAACAAGCCTTTGCCATCGCTCCCGAGCCCGCTTTCCTAGGATCACGCCGCTATGTTCGAACTGGATCACGACCTGGCGCAGGATATCGTCGACCGGACGATGGCGATCCTGCCCTACAACGTCAATGTCATGGACAGCCAGGGCCTGATCCTTGGCAGCGGCGAGCCCGAGCGCATCAATACCCGCCATGAAGGCGCACAACTGGTGCTGGCCAACGGCCGGGTGGTGGAGATCGACGCGCAGACCGCCAAGCACCTCAAGGGCGTGCAACCGGGGATCAACCTGCCGCTGCTGCACGACCAGCGGCTGATCGGCGTGCTGGGCATCACCGGCGAGCCGGAACTGCTGCGCACCTATGCCGAGCTGGTGCGCATGACCGCCGAGATGCTGGTGGGCCAGCGCCACCAGCAGGCCGAACAGCAATGGCGCCGCCAGCGTTGCGACGATTTGCTGGCGCTGTTGCTCAGCGATAGTGGGGATTCGCCGCGGCTGGTGGATGAGGCGCAGCAGATGGGCCTCAAGCCGCAGCTGCCGCGCACGCCTTATCTGTTCGAGCTGGGCCAGCCCCAGGAGGGCGGGGCGCAGACCGTCGAGGCCCTGAGTGCCTGGCTGATGTCCCGTTACCCGGACAGCTGGTGCGTCAGCTCGGCCAAGTCCTCGTTGCTGTGGTGCCGGCCGGCGACCCTGAGTGTCGATAATCCGCGACTGCTGGAAAAGCTCGACAGCCTGGGCTGGAACATCCTGCGCATCGCCGTGGGCGGCCAGGCCGACGGGCTGGCGGGGCTGCGCCGTTGCTACCGGCGGGTCGGCGACCTGCTGGCCTATGGCCGCGACGTGCTGCCCCAGTCGCGCTTGCTGACCCTCAATCGTTTCCGCCTGCCGGTGATGCTCTGGCGCCACCGCAATGACGATGCCCTCGACGAGTTGCTCAACCCCTTGCGCAAAGTCATCGCCAAGGATGCCAATGGCCAGCTGCTGGCGACCCTGCGCAGCTGGTGCGACCACGACGGCCAGAGCCAGGCCTGCGCCGACGCCCTGGGCATCCACCGCAACAGCCTGCGCTACCGCATGGAACGCATCGCCGAACTCAGCGGCGTCGACCCGCTCAAGCTCGACGGCATGCTGGCGCTGTACCTGGGGGTGCAGCTGTTGCCGCAGACCGAGCCATCCCCGTTGTAATGCCAGGCCCTGTAGCCGCTGCCGTAGGCTGCGATCGGGGCAGCGCCCGTAAACCCGGCGACGCGGTATGTCTGTCTATCGGTGTGGCGCGGTTCTGCGACCGCTGCGCGGTCGTGCGCAGCCTCGCCAGGGCTCGACAGCGGCTACAGACGCGTGCGATGCAGCTATTGTAGAAATGAACAATAAAGCCGCCCCACACTTGTGCAACGGACCGGGGTCAAGGTCGCGGCCAACTGGCAGCATGGGCGCCATAAGAACCGGAGATAGCCCATGAAAATCATCATCGCCCCCGACTCCTTCAAGGACAGCCTGAGTGCCTCGGGCGTGGCCAGCGCCATCGCCGACGGGCTGGCGCGGGTGTGGCCGGACGCGCAGCTGATCCAGTGCCCGATGGCGGATGGCGGCGAAGGCACCGTGGAGTCGATCCTCGATGCCTGCGAGGGCCAGTTGCGCACCACCCGGGTCCAGGGACCGCTGGGCGCTCCGGTGGAGGCGCGCTGGGGCTGGCTGCCGCAGAGCCACACCGCGATCATCGAAATGGCCGAGGCCAGTGGCCTGCAACTGGTGCCGCCGGGCCAGCGCGATGCCTGCACCAGCAGCACCTTCGGCACTGGCGAGCTGATCCGCGCGGCCCTGGATGCCGGCGCGCAACGGGTGATCCTGGCCATCGGCGGCAGCGCCACTAACGACGCTGGCAGCGGTGCCTTGCAGGCCCTGGGCGTGCGCCTGCTGGATCGCGATGGCCAGGCCTTGCCCCTGGGCGGCCTGGCCCTGGCGCGGGTGGCGCGGGTCGACCTGAGCCACCTCGATCCGCGCCTGGCCGAGGTGCGTTTCGAGATCGCCGCCGACGTCGACAATCCTCTCTGTGGTCCTCACGGCGCCTCGGCGATTTTCGGCCCGCAGAAGGGCGCGTCGCCACAGCAGGTCGAACAACTGGACCGGGCCCTCGGCCAGTTCGCCGACCAGGCCGCGCGGGTGCTGGGCAAGGACGTGCGCGACGAGCCGGGCAGCGGCGCCGCCGGTGGCCTGGGGTTCGCCGCCAAGGCGTTCCTCGGCGCGCGGTTTCGTCCAGGGGTGGAAGTGGTGGCCGAGCTGGTGGGGCTGGCCGAAGCCGTGCAGGGCGCGGACCTGGTGATTACCGGCGAAGGTCGCTTCGATGCCCAGACCCTGCGCGGCAAGACCCCCTTTGGCGTGGCGCGCATCGCCAAGCAGCACCAGGTGCCGGTGATCGTGATCGCCGGGACCCTGGGCGAAGGCTACGAGCAGATGTATAAACACGGGGTGGATGCGGCCTTTGCCCTGGCCAGCGGCCCCATGACCCTGGAGCAGGCCTGTGCCGAGGCGCCGCGCCTGTTGCGCGACAGGGCCGCGGACATCGCCCGGGTCTGGCGTCTGGCGGCGCGCCAGGGCTGAGGCCCGTAGCCCCGTAGCCGCTGCCGAGCCTGCGAGGCTGCGATCGGTCGCGTAGCGGCCGCAACGGGGCCAACGCGGTTATCCAGACCCAACGCGAATCTCAGGTTTTGCGCCTGCTGCGCAGTCGATCGCAGCCTCGCGGGCTCGGCAGCGGCTACAGGGGTCAGTAGACCCCTCCACCCGAGGTAGGCGCCGCAGTCTCCTTGTACTGCCCCAGCAACCCCTGCAAACCCTTCATCAGCACGGTGGTGTCCACCCCCACCGCGACGAAGTTCGCTCCCAGCTCGATATAGCGCTGCGCCAGGGTCCGGTCGGCGCTGAGGATCCCGGCCGCCTTGCCGGCCTTGCGGATGCGCGCGATGGCGTCCTCGATCGCCGCGACCACCTCGGGATGCCCCGGGTTGCCGCGATGGCCCATGGCCGCCGAGAGGTCGGCCGGGCCGATAAACAGGCCATCGACTCCATCAAGGGCGGCGATGGCATCCAGGTTGGCCAGGCCTTCGAGGTTCTCGATCTGCAGCAGCAGGCACATCTGCTCGTCGGCCTGGTCCAGGTAACCGGGGATGCTGTTCCAGCGCGACGCCCGGGCCAGGGCGCTGCCGACGCCACGAATACCCGCGGGCGGATAACGCATGGCGCGCACCAGTTGCCGGGCCTGCTCGACGCTTTCGACCATGGGGATCAGCAGGGTCTGGGCGCCAATGTCCAGCAGTTGCTTGATCAGCGCGGTGTCGCCCACCGGTGGGCGAATGATGCCTTGCACCGGGTAGGGCGCGATGGCCTGCAACTGGCCGAGCAGGCTGTTGAGGTCGTTGGGCGCGTGTTCGCCGTCCAGCAGCAGCCAGTCGAAACCGGCGTTGGCCGCCAGCTCCGCGCAGTAGGCATTGGCCAGGCCCAGCCACAGGCCGATCTGCGGCGCGTCCTGGCGCAGGCGTTGCTTGAAATGATTGATCGGCAGTTGCATGAGCATTCTCCTCAGACAAAACGGCAGGCGATGCTGCCGAGCTGATCGTAGTCGACGTGGAAGGTGTCGCCGGGGCGGGCCGCCACCGGGCGGGTGAAGGAACCGCCGAGGATGATCTGCCCGGCCTCCAGGCCGACGTCGTAGGCCGCCAGTTTGTTGGCCAGCCAGGCCACGCCCTTGGCCGGGTGGTTGAGCACCGCGGCGGACACCCCGGACTCCTCGATCACCCCATTGCGGTACAGCACCGCCGGCACCTTGCGCAGGTCGATATCGTTGGGGCGCACCGCGCGGCCGCCCATGACCACGCCAGCGTTGGCGGCGTTGTCGGAGATGGTGTCGAACACCTTGCGCGTGGCCTGGGTTTGCGGGTCGACCTGCTGGATGCGCGCGTCGATGATCTCCAGGGCCGGGATCACCCATTCGGTGGCGTCGAGCACATCGAACAGCGTGCAGTTCGGGCCCTTGAGCGGCTTGCCGAGGATGAACGCCAGTTCCACCTCGACCCGCGGCACGATAAAGCGCTGGAACGCAATGTCGCTGCCTTCCTCGAACAGCATGTCGTCCAGCAGGGCGCCGAAATCCGGTTCTGTGATGTTCGACGACACCTGCATGGCCCGCGAGGTCAGGCCGATCTTGTGCCCGACCAGCTTGCGCCCGGCGCGGATCTTGTGTTCCACCCAGCTGCGCTGGATGGCGTAGGCGTCCTCGATAGTGATGCCGGGAAACTCCAGCGACAGCTGGGCGATCTGTTCCCGGTTGCGTTCGGCGGCGTCGAGGCGGGCGGCGGCCTGTTGGATGTCCGAAAGGCTGAGCATGGTTACTTCTCCTGGGGATTGACGATAAGGGCCGGCACCCGCAGCACCAGCCAGGCACCGAAGGCGATCAGCAGGGCCAGGGCATACAGGGCGAGGCTGGCGCTCTGGGTGGCGTCGCGGACCACGCCGATCAGGTAGGGCGCGAGAAAGGCGGCGATGCTGCCGAAGGAACTGATCAGGGCGATCCCCGCGGCCTGGGTGTTGCTGGCGAGAAAGGCCGGCGGCAGTTGCCAGAACATCGGCAGCGCGGCGCTGGCGCCCATGCCGGCCACCAGCAGCCCGGCCATCACCAGCCAGGCGTTGTCCGGGCGACGCCTGCGACGATCAGGCCGAGGCTGGACATCAGCAGCGGCACGCCGAGGTGCCAGCGCCGTTCGCGCAGGCGGTCGGAGGAACGGCCGACACCGATCATGAACAGGCAGCCGGCCAGGTACGGCAGGGCGCTGAGCATGCCGACGCGGCTGTCGCGGGCGATGCCGGCGTGGTGGATCAGGGTCGGCATCCAGAAGGCGATGGTGTTGACCGCCAGCATCACCGCGAAATAGATGCACACCAGCAGCCAGATATGTTTGTCCTGGAGGATGCCGGCGAAGCGGGTGATCGGCTTGTGCTGTTCTTCCAGGCTCAGGGCGGCGTGCAGTTGCTGCTTTTGTGGGACGCTCAGCCAGCCGACGCTGTCGATGCTTTCCGGCAGCGCCTTGAGCACCACCAGGCCGAGCAAGACCACCGGCAGGCCTTCGATCAGGAACATCCATTGCCAGCCACGCATCCCGCCCAGGTCGTGGAAGCTTTCGAGAATCCAGCCCGACAGCGGCCCGCCGACCACCCCGGCCATGGGCACGGCGATGGCGAACAGCGCGGTCACCTGACCACGGCGGCTGGCCGGGAACCAGCGGTTGAGCAGCACCAGGATGCCGGGAAAAAAACCGGCCTCGGCCACCCCCAGCAGAAAGCGCAACAGATAGAAACCGGCGGCGCTGTCCACTAGCAGCATGGCGCTGGACAACAAGCCCCAGACCACCATCAGGGGGGCGATCCAGCGGCGCGGCCCGACCCGGTCCAATGCCAGGTTGCTGGGCACGCCGAACAGCGCATAGGCAATGAAGAACAGGCCGGCGCCGAAGCCGTAGACGCTGTCGCTGAAGCCCAGGTCCTGGGTCATCTGCAACTTGGCGAAGCCGATGTTGATGCGGTCCAGGTGGGCGAAGATGTAGCAGGTGAACAGCAGGGGCAGCCGCCAGGTGATCCGGCGATAGGTGTCGTTGGTCTCCACGACGCTGGGCAGGGCAAGGGTCGAGCTGGGCATGGGCGGGTCTCTTTTATTGTTCTTGTCGATAGGGCACGGACTCTGTAGCCGCTGCCGCAGGCTGCGATCGGCCCGTAGGGCCGCTGCGGTTTCCAGATCGCTGAAAGCCTTCGGCCTTATCGCAGCCTGCGGCAGCGGCTACAGGTCAGGCTTGCCGCTTGAGAAACTCATGCACGTTGTTGTGCTTGAAGTTCAGCTCGGCATCCAGCTCGCTCATTTCGAACGACAGCGCCAGCAGGCGCTGGGCCTGGAGTTCGGCGAAGTGCGCCTTGATGATCTCGAACAGGCCCTCGGCGACCTTGCGCCGGGTGGCCAGGTCGCGCCCGGCGCCGACCTGCAGGCGCATATGGACGAAGGCGTAGTCGTGCTTGCCGTCGGCCATGCGCCAGGTGTCCAGGCGCACGCCGCGGCTGCGGATGCCACCCAGCGGAAACACGCCGCTGGCCCCGAGGTAGTCGTGGACCTTCTCGAACAGCCCTGGCAGGTCGGCGGCTTGCTCGATGTTGTCGGTGTATTCAGCGATGAAATGCGGCATGTGATCCTCCTTGCGGGCGAACCTTCGGCGGCCAGCCCTGGAAATCCAGGGTTGGGTTGGCGAGGCTGGCGCGGCGTCTAGAGCGGGAAAATGGCGTTGATCTGACCGGTGCCGGAGCTGCCGAAAGGCGCGGTGACGATCTCCGCCGGCCGGTTGTATTCGGGGCCGCCGAGCAGGCCCAGGAGCATGGCGGTGTCGTGCATCCGGCCTTCGCCGAAGCAGTGCTCCGCGTAGTCCGGGAGCATCGAGCAGAACTCGCGAAAGCGCCCCTGTTGCCACAGCTCGACCACTCGCAGGTCCACCTGCTTGTCGAATTCGCGGGTCCAGTTGTGGATGTTGGCTTCGGCCTCGCGGTCGTCGGAGAAGCGGTGCGACAAGGAGCCTGAGGCCAGCACCAGGACCTTGCGGTCGCTCTTCTCGATGGCCCGGCGCACCGCGGCGCCGAAGGTGAAGCTGTCTTCGAGCTTGTGCCAGGCACACCAGGCGGCGATGGAAATCACCTGGAAATGCTGCTCCGGCGGTACGTCCATGTGCATGTAGCGCATCGGCACCAGTGTGCCGTATTCCAGCTCCAGGCTGGGGATGTTGTGGGCGAGGGTACGCACATCGGCGGCATTGGCTTGGGCGGCAATCAGCTCGCCCAGCTCCGGGCAGCCCTGGTAGTCGTAGTCCATGTTCTTGATGAAGTGCGGCAGTTCGTTGCTGGTGTAGGTGCCCTTGAAGTGCTCGCCGCAGTTGATGTGGTAACCGCTGTTGACCAGCCAGTGCACGTCGAACACCACGGCGGTGTCGGCCCCCAGCTCACGGGCGCGACGGGCGATTTCCTTGTGCCCGGCGATCGCCGCTTCGCGACAGCCGTGGTGCTTGCCCGGCAGTTCGGACAGGTACATTGATGGAACGTGGCAGACCTTGGCGGCCATGACGACTTCGCCCATGGTGCTTCTCCTGAAACATCTTATTGTTCGGCCCGTAGCCGCTGCCGCAGGCTGCGATCGACCCCGAAGGGACTTCAAAGAGCGGCGTCTCGTTCCGAGACGAGCGCAGCCTTCGGCAGCGGCTACAGGATTGCAAAACCTTACACGCCCCAGCGCGGGATGTGGTGGCTGCCCATGGAGATACAGATGTTCTTGATCTCGGCAAACACTTCGAAGCTGTACTCGCCGCCTTCGCGGCCGGTGCCGGAGCCCTTGACCCCACCGAACGGCTGGCGCAGGTCGCGCACGTTCTGGCTGTTGATGAACACCATGCCGGCCTCGATGCCACGGGCCAGGCGATGGGCCTTGCCGATGTCCTGGGTCCAGATATAGGAAGCCAGGCCGTACTCGGTGTCGTTGGCCAGTCGCAGGGCCTCGGCCTCGTCCTTGAACGGGATCAGGCAGACCACCGGGCCGAAGATCTCTTCCTGGGCGATGCGCATCTGGTTATCGACGTCGGCGAACACCGTCGGCTGGATGAACTGGCCACGGCTGAGGTGCGCCGGCAGGTTGGCCGGGCGCTCCAGGCCACCGGCGAGGAGGGTGGCGCCTTCTTCGATGCCGATGCGGATATAACCGGTGACCTTGTCGTAGTGGGCCTGGGTGATCATCGAGCCGACCTGGGTCTTCGGGTCCTGCGGGTCACCGACGATCAGGCGCTTGGCGCGGGCGGCGAACTCGGCGACGAACTGCGGGTACACGCTTTCCTGGATGAAGATCCGGCTGCCGGCGGTGCAGCGTTCGCCGTTGAGCGAGAAGATGGTGAACAGCGCCGCATCCAGGGCGCGCTCCAGGTCGGCGTCTTCGAAGATCAGCACCGGCGACTTGCCGCCCAGTTCCATGGAGTACTTTTTCAGCCCCGCGGTCTGCATGATCTTCTTGCCGGTGGCGGTGCCGCCGGTGAAGGAAATGGCCCGCACGTCCGGGTGGCGCACCAGGGCATCGCCGGCGGTGGCGCCGTAGCCCTGGACGATGTTCAGCACACCATTGGGAATGCCGGCTTCGACCGCCAGGCGCCCCAGTTCGTTGGCGGTCAGCGGCGACAGCTCGGACATCTTCAGCACCGCCGTGTTGCCCAGCGCCAGGCACGGCGCGGTCTTCCAGGTGGCGGTCATGAACGGCACGTTCCACGGCGACACCAGCGCGCAGACGCCGACCGGCTGGTACAGGGTGTAGTTGAGCATCTGGTCGTCCACCGGATAGCTGTGGCCATCCATGCGGGTGCAGACCTCGGCGAAGAAGTCGAAGTTGTGCGAGGCGCGGGGGATCAGCACGTTTTTGGTCTGGTGGATCGGCAGGCCGGTGTCGAGGGTTTCCAGCTCCGCCAGGTGCGGCACGTTCCGGTCGATCAGCTCACCCAGCTTGCGCATCAGCCGCGCGCGTTCCTTGGCCGGGGTATTGGCCCATTTCGGAAAGGCTTCCTTGGCCGCCGCGACCGCCTGGGCGATTTCCCCGGCACCGCCGCTGGCCACTTCACCGATGGCTTCGCCGGTGGCCGGGTTGTAGTTGACGAAGGTGTCTTGGCTTTCGACCTCGCGGCCGTTGATCCAGTGTTTGATCATTTATGCGTGCTCCTTGGCCGCTCGTTGCGTGTCGTGTTGCGCCTTGATCCTGAAGAACTCCGCCTCGCTGACGATGCGGTTGACCAGCCGGCCGACGCCTTCGACTTCCACCACCACTTCATCGCCGGGCACCACATCGGACAGGCCTTCTGGGGTGCCGGTGGCGATCATGTCGCCGGGTTGCAGGGTCATGAAGCTGGACAGGTATTCGATCAGGTAGGGGATGTCGAAGATCATGTCGCAGGTGCTGCCTTCCTGGCGCAACTCACCATTGACCCAGGTGCGCAGTTTCAGCCGGTTCGGCTCGGGCACGTCGGCGACGTCGACTATCCACGGCCCGACCGGGGTGGTGGCGTCGCGGTTCTTCACCCGCAGGTTGGGCCGGTAGTAGTTTTCCAGGTAGTCGCGGATCGCGTAGTCGTTGCACACCGTGTAGCCGGCCAGGTAATCCAGGGCGTCCTCGCGCTTGACGTTGCGCGCGGTCTTGCCGATCACCGCCACCAGTTCGCACTCGTAGTGCATGTAGGCGACGTTGTCCGGGCGCCAGGTGACCTGGTTGTGGCCGGTGTAGGTGCCGGGGGACTTGATGAACACCAGCGGCTCGGTCGGCGGCTTGAAGGCCAGTTCGGCGGCGTGGTCGGCGTAGTTCAGGCCCAGGGCGAACATGCTGCCGGTGGCCGGTGGCAACCACTCGACCTGATCCTCGGCGAGCACACGGCCATCGGCCAGTTTCACGCTGTTGGGCGCATTGACCACGACCTCGTGGACCTGGCCTTGATAACGGATGCGGGCGTGTTTCATGGCGGCTCCTTATTCGTCGGCTATTTCTTCAGCGACAACGTGATTGGCGAGACGGCCCAGGCCGCTGATCTCCACTTCGATGCGGTCGCCGGGCTTGACGTCGACCCGGCCTTCGGGGGTGCCGGTGATCAGCACGTCGCCCTCGTGCAGGGTCATGAACTCGCTGATTTCGGCGATCAGCTGGGGAATACCGCGCACCAGGTTGGCGGTGCTGTTGCGTTGCAGCAGTTCGCCGTTGACCCACAGTTTCAGTTCCAGGTCATGGGGATCGCGCACCTGGGCCGCCGGCACCAGTTCCGGGCCGAAGGCGCAGAAACCGTCGCGGCACTTGGCCTTGACGGCGGGGCGGTAGTAGCTGTCTTCCGGCAGGCTGAATTCGTTGACGATGGTGTAGCCGGCCACATGCTGCAGGGCGTTTTCCACGCTGACCCGGCTGGTGCTCTTGCCGATCACCACGCCCAGCGCCGGGCCCGGTTGCAGGCGCTCGACGCCTTGCGGATAGATCACGGCGCCGCCGTGGACATTGCGGGTGTTGGGGGTCTTGATGAACAGCACCGGCTTGACCGGTGGCTTCTGGTAGGGCGGCTGGGTGAAGGATTCCAGGTGGCTGCGCAACAGGCCCTGGTAGTTCAGCGCGACGCCGAACAGGGTGCCGGTGGCGACTTCATGCAGTGCACGGCTCATTGTGTTGTTCTCCTGAGCATCGCGGAAGACGAGGTGATTTCGTTAATGTGTTAACGTTATATTTAATATGTTAACGATCGTCAAGCGCCGGCCAGGAGCCGATCACCAACTGTCTGCCCCGTGCTGGTGAACAGGCCGCGAATCACGCAGGATGTGGGCGCTTGCCGCAGGTAAAAAATAAAAGCGCCGCGGGCGAAAATAAAAAGCACCGCGAGCGAAAAAAGAGACACGCCACCATGAGCGATCGCCAGCCGATCCCCAACATCAACATCGGCCAGGTCTACGACCAGCGCTACGCCGACTCGCAGGTGCATTACGACAAGCTGAGCAACCTGGCCGGGTTCTTCGGCCGCAACATGCCGGTGCACCGCCACGACCGGTTTTTCCAGGTGCACTACGTGAAAAGCGGCGCGGTGCGGGTCTACCTCGACGACCAGCAATACCTGGAATCGGGGCCGATGTTTTTCCTCACGCCTCCGACCATTGCCCATTCCTTCGTCACCGAGGCCGACAGCGAAGGCCACGTACTGACCGTGCGCCAGCAGCTGGTGTGGGAGCTGATCGAAGCCGACAGCCGCCTCGCCAGCGGCCCCCAGGTGGCGCCGGCCTGCGTGGCCCTGGCGCGCCTGGACCCGGGGTTCGCCGGCGAGGCGCGGCGCCTGGCGCTGCTGTTCGATGAGTTGCAGGAGGAAGTCGCCGGGCAGGGCGCCGGGCACGCGCCGGCGCTGGAGGCCCTGACCCGCTTGATCATGATCAGCCTGCTCAGGCTCTCGGCCAATTCCCTCAAGGCCCGCCCGGCGCGGCATGAAGACCTGCACATCTTCCATCGCTTCAACGAACTGATCGAAGCCCGTTACCTGGAGCATTGGCCGCTGTCGCGCTATGCCGGGCAGATCGGCGTCACCGAGGCGCGTCTCAACGACGTCTGCCGGCGCATCGCCGACCTGCCGTCGAAACGCCTGGTGTACGAGCGCCTGATGCAGGAATCCAAGCGCCTACTGCTGTTCACCGCCAGTTCGGTGAACGAAATCTGCTACCAGCTGGGGTTCAAGGACCCGGCGTATTTCAGCCGGTTCTTCCAGCGCTACGCGAAGATGACGCCGGGGGAATACCGGGCCCGCCAGGGCGCGGCGAAACCCTCGCCCTGAGGGCAAAAAAGCTGGGAGCGCCAGCGCGCTGCGTGGGACAATCGGCGCTTTTACCCGACAAGGAAAGTCCCATGTTGCAGCGCACCCTGATGGTTCTTTTGCTGACCGCCAGCGCCGCCCAGGCGCTGGCGCAGAACGCCGCGGAAAAGGTGCCCTTGCTGCGCCAGACCAAGGAATGGATCACCGGCTGCGACAACCTGCGCAGCTGCCACGCCCTGAGCGCGCCCAACGGCGAGCACGGTGTGCAGTACAGCAGCCTGACCCTGCATATCCAGCGTCGCGCCGGCCCCGACGGCCCGCTGGAGATACGCCTGGACCAGCGCGGCGAACCCGCCGAGCTGACGGCCTTGCGCCTTGATGGCCAGCCGCTGGAGCCACAGCTGCTGGACGCCCTGGTGCTGTTGCCGGAAAAGAAGGGTGCGCAGATCCAGGTCACCCGCTATGAAATCGCCGACCCGGCCCGGGCCCGTCAGTGGCTGGAACGCCTGCGCAATGCCGAGGAACTGAAGCTGGAGGGGAACGACGAGGCTCGGGTGCCGTTGTCCGGTCTGTCGGCGGCGCTGTTGCTGATGGACTCGGTGCAGGGCCGGGTCGATGGCGTGACGGCGCTGTGGCGGCCAGGCCAGCGTCCGGCCAGCGAGGTGCCGGCGCGGCCGCTGCCGGCGCAGCTGCGGGCTTATCCGGGGGCACCGGAACTGACGGTGGCGCAGCGCACGCGGATCTCGGCGGCCGCGGTGAAACTCGCCGCGCCGGGCACGCCCAACGACGATGAAGACTTTGTGGCCGAGCCCCAGGTCGAGGTCTATCCGCTGACCGCGCAGCGGGCGTTGACGGTGGTGCTGAGCGACTGCGCGGCCTACAACTGCGACTACCTGATCAGCAGCTGGTCGCGCGGCAACCCGCCGCAGCTCGAGGAGTTGCGCCGGCAAGCCTTGCCCATGAACAACGCGGACGGCTCGGGCGGCGCCCACTACGACCCCAAGACCGGGGTGCTGACCACCTTCTATCTGGCGCGTGGCATCGGCGACTGCGGTGAAACCGGGCGCTGGCTGTTCGACGGCGAAAGCTTCCAGCTCAGCGATTACCGGCAGATGCCGACTTGCAATGGCTTGTCCTCCGAAGACTGGCCGCGGCTGTGGAATATCGCGCCGCCGGCCAACCGCTGAGGCGTTTCAGGACAGGCCTGGATGGCGGCGCGCGAACTTCTGCTCCAGCACGGTCTTGCCCCATTGCGCCGCGGGCTGTTCCTCCACCAGCTGGAAGCCGAAGGCTTCGTACAGGTGCCGGGCGGCGTCCAGGCCGCTGAAGGTCCACAGGTAGCAGGAGCTTGCCCGCACCCGGTCGCAATGCTCCAGCGCCGCCTTGAGCAGCAGGCGACCGGTGCCGGTGCCACGGGCTGTCTCGTCGAGGATAAACCAGCGCAGATGGGCGACTCTGTCGGCCTGAGGGCGATCCGCGGCGTCGCCGAGGTCGATGGCGATCGAGCCGACGATCTGCTCGTCCAGCACTGCCAGCCAGACGCCGTTATCGGGGTTGTCCAGGCGCTCGCTGAACTCCGCGAGGCCCGCGGCGACGCGCTGTTCAAAGAACTGCCCGAAACCCACCAGGCGTGAGTAGTAGTGCGCATGCAGCTCGGTGATGCGGCCGATCATGCCCGGCCGATAGCCACGGAGCACGCTCGGGGTGGCCGCGGCGATCTGCGCATGGCCCAGGCGGCAGGCCTGCAGCGCCTGGCCATAACTGCGCAGTCCGGCGACCACCTGGCTTTGCTCGCGGGGCGCAAGCAAGCGCAGCGCCTGTTGCACCTGGGCGCTGCCAAAGGCATGGAGCGCGGCGACCTGTTTGCGCCCGCTGGCGGTCAGGCCCAGGTGCTTTTCCCGAGCATCGGTGGGGCTGGGGCTTTCCTGGATATCGCCGCGCTCGATGAGCTTGCCCAGCAGGCGGCTGACCGAGGACTTTTCCAAATTCAGGGTCTTGCCCAATTGGGCGGCGGTGAGCGGGGCGTGCAGGTCGAGTTCGATCAGCGCATGCACCGCCGAGGGCGGCAGATCGGAACCGGCCAGGGTGGCGCCCATAAAGCCCAGCTCACGCACCAGTTTGCGCGATTCGTTACGGATCTGTTCCACCAGCGGCGAAGACGATGACATGGCGTGGCTCTCGATATAGTTGTGTGGTGCAACTATATGCCTGGGGTACGGCAAAATCCATACACCTATAAACGCGGACTCCTTTTGGGAGATACCGATCAAAACTGTAGGAGCGAGCTTGCTTGCGATGGACCTGAGTGCGCCGCGTTCATCCGATTAGTACGCGTTATCGTTAACGACCATCGCGAGCAAGCTCGCTCCTACAATGGATCATCGGCGTTTGATCGATTGGCATTAGCCCTTGGCCCACCCGCGGCTGCGGTTGGCCGTTTTTCAGCCAATGACAGGCGCGGGTATCTGTTGTTCCAGGCGAGCGGGAACCTGAAGGCTCGGTGGCGCCTTACCCAGCAGCAGGTCCGCGGCCTTTTCGCCGATCATGATCGCCGCCGCGTTGGTGTTGCCGGTGGTCAGGCTCGGCATGATCGACGCGTCGGCCACCCGCAGGCCCTGCACGCCGTGGACCCGCAACTGGTCGTCGACCACCGCCTGGGCGTCATGGCCCATCTTGCAGGTGCCGACCGGGTGGAACACGGTGCCCAGGCTGTCGCGAATCCATTGCTCGATCTGTGCCTGGCTCTCGACCTGCGGGCCGGGCACCAGCTCGCCCTTGAGGCGCCGGGCGAACGCCTGGCTCGCCGCCAGCTGGCGCACCAGGCGCACGCCCGCCACCAGCTTGCGCAGGTCCTCCGGGTGGCTGAGGAAGTTGCTGTCGATGATCGGCTTGTCGTGGGGATCGGCGGAGTTGAGCCGGACCTGGCCACGGCTGTGCGGGTGCATCACGGCGATGTGCAGGCTGACCCCATGGCCCAGCGGCACCAGGCGCTGGGGCTGGTTTTTCAGCGCCGGGGCGACGATCAGGCCCAGCTCCGGGGCGGCGTCCTCGGGATGCAGGCGCAGGAAACCGCCGGACTCCACGGTATTGGAGGTCAGCGGGCCGCTGCGCCGGCTCAGGTACTGCCAGGGCGAACGGGCCAGGGGCAACAGGCCCTTGGCCGAGATCCCGTAGGTCAGCTCGCTGTCGCAGCGGTACATCAGCACCACGTCCTGATGGTCCTGCAGGTTGTGGCCGACTCCCGGCAGTTCATGGCGCTGGGCGATGCCATGGCGCGCCAGTTCCTCGGCCGGGCCGATGCCGGAGAGCAACAGCAACTGCGGCGAGTTGATCGCCCCGGCGCTGAGGATCACTTCACGCCGGGCCTGGAGCTGGAACACCGCGCCGTCCTGGCTGACCTCGACGCCACAGGCGCGATTGCCCTCCAGCAACACGCGGTGGGTCAGGGTCGAGCTCAGTACGCTGAGGTTGGGCCGCGACAGCGCCGGGTAGAGGAAGGCCCGCGCGGCGCTGCAACGCTCGCCGTTGATCTGGGTGACATGGAAGGGGCCGTAGCCTTCCTGTTCCTCGCCGTTGAAGTCCGGGTTGTAGCGCCAGCCCAGTTCCTGGGCGGCCTGGTAGAACACCTCATTGATCGGGCTCGGGCTGCGTTGCGCGGCGACGTTGAGTTCGCCGCCCTGGCCGTGCCAGGGCGAGGCGCCGGGCTCGAAATGCTCCGAGCGCAGGAAGTACGGCAGCAGTTCGTCGTAGCTCCAGCCCTGGTTGCCGGCCGCCGCCCAGCGATCGTAGTCGCTGCGGTGGCCGCGGATGTAGATCATGCCGTTGATCGCGCTGGAGCCGCCCCAGAGTCGGCCGCGGGGGCAGGGGATCGGGCGCTCGCCGCTGGTGGCCTGGGCGCTGAACTGGTGCATCCAGTTCCACTTCGGGTTGGCGATCAGGCGGATGATGCCCGCCGGGGTGCGCACATAGGCGCCGGGCAACAGGTTGCGATCGCTAGGGCCGGCTTCGATCAGGCAGACGCTGAGCTGCGGGTAGGCGGACAGCCGGTTGGCCAGCGCGCAACCGGCCGAGCCGGCCCCGACCACGATGTAGTCGAACGAACGCGGGGCAGAGTCAGTCATGGGAGATACCTCGTTGGCAGTGAAAAGCAGGTTTACAACCCCAGCGCCGCGCCGACGTCGTACATGACTTGCAGGCCGACGACAAAACCGTTGCCGCTGAGCTCGCGGGCCTCGGGGTTGTAGAAATTGTCCGGGTTGATCAGGTACTGCACGCTGGGTTCGAGCGCCAGGTGCCGGGTCAGGGCGAAGTGGCCGTTGGCCTCGATGGCGTACACGTTGCGTTCGCCCAGGCTGGGGTCGCCGCCGTTGGCGATCCGCGCCTGTTGCTGGAAGCGCAGTTGGTGGTCGTTGAGGCGCAGGTAGCTGGCCTTGAGGTTGAGCTTGTCCTGGGCGCGGTCGAAGGGCGCCAGGTACGTCAGGCCGATCTCGGCGAAATGGCTGAAGGGCTGCTTGTCGTCGGCCGCCAGGGACAGCGAGCCGAACGCCAGCAGCGCCTGGGGCGCGGTGCGTTGGCCGCCGTCGGCCCGCCAGAAACCTTGCTGGAATTTGAAGAAGGCGCCGCCGGTGCCGTGCTCGCTGGCGCCGGTCAGCGGGTCGTGCTGGTTGGCGGTGTTGTAGTAGCCGTTGAGTTCGTAGTGAGCGCTATAGGCGCTGTCGTGCTTGCTGCCGATGCCCAGCAGCAGGCTGGTGCCGCTGGCGTCGTCGGTGCTGAAGTCCAGGCCCTTGCGTTTTTTCAGGTAGTCCACGGGGTTCGATTCGAAGGCCCCGGCATGCACATAGAAGCCCGGCGTCGCCTGGTACTTCAGGTAGCCGCCCCAACTGCCGTAGGGCGGCGGCAGGATGCCGGTGGACGAATCGATGATCGGGTCGTTGCAGGTGACCACGGTTTCGCAGTTGTAGATATAGAAGTAGCGCCGCGCGTTGGTGCGCCCCAGGCTCATGTCGACCTGGCCGTCGAGCCAGGTCTGCTGGTAGGTCAGCAGGCTCAGCTGGTTGCTGGTGATGTCGTTGTGGATCGGCGCGCCGGCGAAGTAGCTGCCGGCGGCGCCTTGCCAGTTGCGCGAGGTCGGCTGGCCGGTGGCGGTGTCGAGGATGAAGAAGGTTTCCTCGAAATGAACGGCCGCGCCTGTAAGGCCGGCGAGGGTATCGAGGTCGAAGTCGGCGCCGACGAACAGGTCGCCGCTGTTGCCGAAGCTGTGTTCCCGCGGACCGGTGTCGAGATTCTTCATCGACAGGCTCCAGAACTGCACATGGGGTCGGATGCCGTAGCCGGCCAGTTGCTCACCGAGCCCGGCCAGTGGGCCTTCGCGGTTGGGTACCGGCGCTGCGGCATGGCACAACGGGGTGAACAGGACCGCCGCCAGCAGCGGGCACAGCAGGGGAGTGCTTTTCATGGTCGATACTCGTTTCTTGTTGTTTTTGTGAGTAGCCGCTGCCGAAGGCTGCGATCGGACGCGCAGCGTTCGCCAACGGGTTACCAGGAGGCTGCCGATTGCGCTGGCGAGGACTGCGTCCTCGATCGCAGCCTGCGGCAGCGGCTACAGGTCATGCCTTGGCCAGTTCGGGGTTGGGATTGACCAGCACCTTGATCTGGCTCTTGTCCCGCAGCAGTGCCTCGAAGCCATGCTCCACGGCCTGGTCCAGGGTCACGCAGCGGGTCACGGCGCGGGTCAGGTCCAGGCGGCCGCTGGCCAGCAGTTCGATCAGCGGCGGGTAGGCGTTGCGATAGCCCACGCTGCCGAGCAGGCGCAGTTCGTTGTTCACCAGGTGGAAGGCATCGATGCTGACCTCGCCCATCAGGCCCACCAGCACCACCTCGCCGCCCTTGCGCAGCGAGTGCAGGGCCAGGCTCAGGGTCTGCTGGCTGCCGGCGGCCTCGAAGGCCGTGTCGACGCCGCCACCGCTCAGTTCGTGCAGGCGTTGCGACAGGTCGGCGGCGTGGCCATCGAGCACTTCCTGGGCGCCGAAGTCGCGGGCCAGTCGCCGGCGTTCGGGGCTGATGTCCACGGCGAAGATCCGCTCCACGCCGCGCAGGCGCGCCAGCAGGATCAAGAGCAGGCCTATAGGACCGAGGCCGAACACCACGCAGCTGTCGCCGGCCAGCAGGCTGCTCTGGTTCAGCGCGTGAAAGGCCACCGCCGCCGGCTCCAGCACCGCGGCCTGCTTGAAGCTCACCGAATCCGGCAGCGGGTGCAGCATGTAGGCCGGCACCAGCACCTGTTCGGCGAAACCGCCGTCGCCCATCAGGCCGATAAAGCCCATGGACTGGCAGAGGTTGTACTGGCCGGCGCGGCAGTACTGGCAATCGCCGCAGCGGTACTCCGGCTCCACCGCCACCCGGCTGCCGACCCGGACCCGGTCGACGCCCGCGCCCACCGCCAGGACCTGGCCGCAGAACTCGTGGCCGAGGGTCAGCGGCGCGCGGCAACCGGACAGCGGGTGGGGCACCTGTTGTGGAATCGAGTGCGGGCCGTCGGCGTATTCGTGCAGGTCGCTGCCGCAGATGCCGCAGTAGGCCACCTGGACCAGCACCTCGCCCGGGCCGGGCTGCGGCAGTTGCAGATCGCTCAGGCGCAAGTCGCGGGCGGCATGCCAACGCAATGCTTTCATGGCTGGTTTCCTTGCAGGACAGGAGAGGGGGAAGGTTCGGCGCGGCGGCCGCGCGCCAGGACCGCCGGCGCGGTTTCCTTGAGGAACAGCGCCAGCAGCGCCGCCAGCAGGGCGCCGCCGCAGGAGATCCACATGACGATGGACAGGCCGAAACGGTCGGCGGCAAAGCCGGCGATGGTCGGCGAGACAAAACCGCCCACCAGCTCGCCGATGCCCATGATCATGCCCAGGGCGGTGGCCATGACCTCACGGGGCACGGTTTCCGCCGGGATGGTCGCCATGAACAGGGTGAAGCAGCCCAGGCCCGTGTAGGTCAGCAGCATCAGCACGCCCATCAGCAGCGGGCTGTTGGCGTAGAGCAGGGCGATCGGGCAGCAGGCGGCGATCAGCGAGAACAGCACCAGGGTCGGGCGACGGCCGAAACGGTCGGAAATCGCCGCCACGCCGAAGCCCCACAGCACCCAGGCGCCGCCCAGGCAACTCATCACCGTGCCCATGCTCGCCGGGCTGTAGCCGCGGACCTTGACCAGGAAGGTCGGGGTGAAGGAAATCAGGATCACGAACCAGGTGAGGAACACGCAGCTGATCAGGGTGCAGAGCACGATGTTGCGGCTTTTCAGCAGGGCCAGGCGGTTGATCGGAGCAGCAGGAGCGTTGTCGGTGATCGGTGCCGGCGGCGCATCATTGCGCACATAGCGCCAGATCAGCAGGGCGATCAGCAGCCCGGGGATCAGCGAGACGATAAAGGCATGGCGCCAGCCGTAGGCTTCGGCCAGGGCGATCAGCACCGGCGGGCCGATCACCGCGCCCAGCAGCCCGGCCGCCGAGCCTTGCAGCAGGCCCATGTTCAGGCCCCGGCGATGGGGCGAGGAGGCCTCCACCATCAGCGATTGCGAGAGCGGCAGGATCGGCCCTTCGGCCAGGCCCATGATGCCGCGGAACAGCAGCAGGCTGAGAAAGCCGGTGACCAGCCCCGACAGCGCCGAGCACAGGGAAAACAGGATCACCGCGACGATCAGCAGCGGCTTGCGCTTGCCACGCCGGTCCGACCAGGCCCCGACCAGCGCGCCGGACACCGCCCAGGCCAGGGCCAGGACCGACGACAGCATGCCCAGGTGGCTGTTGCTCAGTTGCAGCTCGTCGGCCATGAAGGGGAACAGGAAGGACAGGGCCAGGCGATCGAAAAAGACGAAGCCGAACGTCAGGAACAGCACGCCCAGCAGAATGTTCTCGTAACCGGCTTTATTGTTGTTGTAAGCCATGGTCGTTCTCCGCGGGAGGGACAGGTGAAGTCGAGACTTCAGCGAAACAGCGTGTCGATATAGGCCGCGCCGAGGCCGATCTTTTCGTAGTGCGCGCGGCACAGGGCGATGTAGGAGTGCACGTCGAAATAACCGTCCGGCTCGCCCTGTTCGTCGAGCCAGATCAGCGGGCCCTTGACGATGAAAAACGCGCGCATCGGTTGCTCGTGCTCGTAGGCCACCAGGGTGTGGCCTTCGCCCGGGGTCTCGTAGACGAAGTCGCCGGCGGTGGCGGTCCAGTCGTGCTCCAGGTAGCCCCACTTGCCGGACAGGGTGTAGGCGAACACTTCGTGGGGGTGGTAATGCCGGTTCACCAGGCCGGCGCTGCTGGCCATGAGGATGTCGCACCAGCGGTTCTCGCTCGGCGAGATCCACAGCGGCCGCGAGGACACGGTTTCGGTGAAGGGCACATACAGCTTCAGGTCGTCGCTGGCGGCATTGGGCAGGTAGACCTCGGGCTTGGCGTCCGGCTTGAAGCAATTGGCGATCGGTTGCAGGTCTTTCCAGAATTCACGGCGGGCGGCTTCGGGCATGGTCGGCCTCTATTCGTTGTGGGAGTCGAGGCGACTTTAGGCGCGGCGCGCGGGCGGGGTTTTATCCAATC
The DNA here is from genome assembly GCF_900215185.1 of Pseudomonas sp. LAMO17WK12:I10. Lineage (NCBI taxonomy): Bacteria > Pseudomonadati > Pseudomonadota > Gammaproteobacteria > Pseudomonadales > Pseudomonadaceae > Pseudomonas > Pseudomonas sp. LAMO17WK12:I10. The sequence continues at coordinate 113,579 of NZ_OBDX01000023.1, forward strand.
GGACGGGATTGTTGACTGGATCGGACGAGACTTTTCCTACAGGCTTCAGGGACGCCGTTTACCCTGGTAATCGACTTGTGCCCACTGCGTTTCACGTTGACAGGGCATAAGCTTCATATGTTAATGAATCGCCGCGGCCGCCATCTGCCGCGGCCTTGGTGTCCGGTCACTGCCTTGCCGACCGGGAATGCTTCCTAGCCCATGAGAAGAATAAAAATGTCTCCATGCGCCTTGCTCGAAACCCGGCATGCCTGCACCCAGGGCATCGCCCTGGACCAGCGGCTGGCCTTCTGGGAGGACTACAACGCCTCCACCCTGGTCGGCCTCAAATGCACTTCCTTTTGTGAAAGCGGTTTTGCCGCCAGCCAGGACAACCTGCAGCTGGAGGGCATGCGCCTGGCGCGGATCGAGGGCAACGAGCACGTGGTCGAGCGTGACAACTCGATGATCCGCGCGGTGCCCAAGGAGTCGGTGTTCGTGTCCTTCGTCACCGGCAGCGGCTCGTTCTTCTATCAGGATGGCGCCTGCCAGTTGCTCGAACCGGGTGAGCTGATCGTCTACCGCACCGACAAACCCTATCTGTTCGGGTTCTCCGGGCCGATGCGCCAGTTCATTTTCGACATTCCCCAGGCGCTGTTCGCCGAGCGCTGCCTCAAGCGTTTCGACCGTCCGCTGAAGATCGGCGGGCAAAGTGGCGTGCAGCGCCTGTTGCTGCGCACCCTGGGCGAGCGCACCGGAGGCTTTTTCCAGCAGCCGCTGAGCGAGGACGCCGAGAGTTATCAGAACCAGGCGCTGGAGCTGTTGGCCAGCCTGATCGCCGGGCAAGCGGGAGAGCGGCGGATCAATGCCCTGAGCGCGTCCTATCTGCTGGCGGCCAAGCAGTGCATCAGCGAACAGTTGGCCGACCCTGGCCTGAGCTGCGAGCGGGTGGCCGCGCAGACCGGCATTTCCCCACGGCACCTGAGCCGCCTGTTCGCCCTGGAAGACAGCCAGCCCAGCCGCTTTATCCTGGAAAAACGCCTGCAACAGGCCCATGACCTGCTGAGCAGCCCACGGGGAGCCGGCCTGGATATCGGCGAAATCGCTTACCGCCATGGCTTCACCAGCCAGGCCCACTTCGCCCGGGCGTTCAAGGCCCATTACGGCCAGACCCCGAGCGAAGTACGCAAAACCCTAATGAAATGGTCACCCCCTACCCCCCTGTGAAGGCCACTAAGAGGGTGTAGACAAAATAAACTAAAGTTACCATTTCTTCTGCCTGGACAGCCTCGAAGTCATGCCTAGAATCGGACGCCCGCCCGCGATTACCGC
>NZ_OBDX01000071.1:0-4164 GCF_900215185.1 Pseudomonas sp. LAMO17WK12:I10
CCCCCCCCCCACCAGACGACGCAAGAGCAATACCACCGACCAAGACACCAGCAGTGAGACCGATGGTAGTCCAGTCGGGACTTGTACCGTTCATCCAAAAACTAGCAAGACCGCTGTCTTCCTTCTCGCCTGGCACAGCGTCCTGACCGCCTCCCTGCACCTCAGCCTCCTGCCCTCCCTTGGCCTCTACTACTTCCTCTTCCTCTTCCTCTTCCTCTTCCTCTTCCTCCTCCGCACCAAGCCGACGCCGCATTGCCAAACGGTAAGCAGCCTGCTTGGCCTTTAGCTCAGCAAGCACATTTTCAAATTGCTCCGCCCCCCCAGCAACAGCACTCCCTTGCACTTTAACAAGAGAAGGAACGTCATCCTTAGACGGTTGGGATTGAGCATCATCGGCAGTAATTTTCATCTATCGCTCCAACAAAAAAACGAACACCAGCCACCCCATTTGAAAGAACAGGCATAGCGTAGAGATTTGAATAAATTCGGTCAGGAATCTTACCGCTTACAGAACATAAGCCCCACCAACAACATCGCTATAGAGTGGCGATAATGAATCTGGCATAGCGATCACCACAGCAAGACCATGTCATCTTATGAGGCTCCGAAAAGCTCTTAAATAATCGAAAAACCGAAGGAAACGTTACATATGCCAACTAATTTTCAAGGCAAAGACAAATTAATTGCATCGTTTGATGCAGCTGCTTCCCTACATTCCTCCACATCGGTTACTAAAGCTCTGCGCCTCGCGCTATGCAAACTAGCAACCGACAACTCAGTAGAACTGCCATCACACCTCTTTAAAGCGATAGCTGGCCGCTATGCGCGCCACGAACTACATACTAGCCAGGAGCACGGCTACAGCGTTATCGCAATGACATGGCCCCCTGGCCAAGGCACTCAAATTCACGATCATTCAGGCCTGTGGTGCGTAGAAGGCATTTGGCATGGATGTCTGGAAATTACTCAATATGAATTAGCTGAAAAAATCGACCAACGCTATCGATTTACTACCACTAGCACCAACATAGCCAATGCCGGATCATCCGACAGCTTGATCCCTCCAAATGAATACCACGCCGTGCGCAATCCGCACGATCAAGTTGCAGTTTCTCTTCACATCTATCAACGCCCCCTGACCCACTGCGGCATCTATACACCAGAAGTAAGCACCAGAGGGCCAGAATACTGGCACACCCGCACAGAGCGAGTATTGGTCAACGACAATCTCGCCTGACGTCTTTCGACGCTGAGAAAAAACCACTCCAATACAACTTGCCGAATCCTCCGCAAGCAACAAAACACCTCGCTCAGCGCGGGGCCGCGACAACCTAACTTCGGCCATGTGACCCTGCACAGGACAACCACATGGCCAACCTCGCCGACAGATAAGCCATATCTATGTTAGCGCCCGGTTCAGGCGCCTTTTCCAATTCACTTATCAATCTTATCACCTAAGATCGAAGTCAAAACGCTCGCAACCTGTCATCGCTCTCCAAGGCCTCGCCATTTTAGCGGCATTAGTTCTGAGCCAGGAATGGAGCGCAAGCGAGCCGCCAAACCCAATACTTCATACTGTATTTTTATGAGTTTGACTGTAGGACTTCTGATTCGCTATAAGACTGCAATCAAGCCCTGAAAACTATGCATACAGCATAGGACATGTATACAGCCCAACAGCACAGGAGGAAGACGCATGGGCACGCTAATTCGGAGGCCGGTAGTTCTGGTGATCGACGAAGCACCAGCACAGCTGCGATTGATGAGCGCAATACTTAAAAACAATTACTGTGTCAAAACCGCCAGCAGCAACACACAAGCCTTAAAACTGATCGATGAAAATTTACCGGACTTGATTTTACTTGACAGCATGATGCTGAAGATGGGGGACCCTGCAATAACAAGATACCTCAAAGCCAACCTACAAGTACGTAATGTCCCATTGATTCTTCTGATGCCAAAAACCGAGACGGTGAGCGAAGACAGCCGCTATGGCCTAAGTCTAGGGGCCGCCGACTACATCACTAAGCCAGTTAGCCCTCCTATAGTGTTGGCAAGAGTCCAACATTATCTATGGCAGAAGACGCTCGCAGACCTTCTGCGCAACCAAAACATTTATCTTCAGGCAGAAATAACGCGCCGCACTCAACAAGTACAAGCCGCCCAAGATGCCGCAATGCTAGCTTTGGCTTCTCTGGCGGGAACCCGCGACAGCGAAACTGGAAAACATGTTAAGCGCACCCAACGCTACGTCCGAGCACTGGCCAAACACCTACAATCACACCCCAAATATGCAAAGGAACTGTGCGAAGAGAATATTGACCTACTGTTCAAATCAGCCCCGTTGCATGACATTGGCAAAGTTGGTATTCCTGATCATATTTTGCTGAAGCCGGGGAAATTGACTACAGATGAATTCGAAATAATGAAGACCCACACCGTCTTAGGCAGGGACGCAATATCCGACACAGAGGCGGAGCTAGGCATCCCACTTGGCTTTTTGCGCTACGCTAAGGAAATAGCCTACTCCCATCAGGAAAAATGGGACGGCTCCGGATATCCGCAAGGTTTAAGCGGGGAAGATATTCCATTATCGGCCCGACTGATGGCCTTGGCCGATACCTACGATGCACTTATAAGCAAACGTATCTATAAACCCGGCATGAGCCATGCCGAAGCATTGCAGGTCATATGCGACGGCAGCGGTAGTCATTTCGATCCTGAAATGGTTCAAGCTTTTCTTGAAATTAACGAACAGTTTTTTGAAATTTCTACTATTTGGGCCGACACCTGAGGAGACAGCCGGAAGAATGGGCGTCCAGACAGGCTAGTGCTGCTGTAGCTGTGGCCAACGACCGTAACCGTCCGGGCAACACACCTTCCTGATGCCATCGCTTAAGGCGATGGTGTGTAGTGGTCTAATGACCACTACACTACACCCTCTTAAGTCGTTTTACTGCAGAATCACCCGCCCATTTAGAGACTGCACCGGCCTATTATTGGGATTGTGCATTACGGCTTTGAAGGCATCGATTTGGGTTTGGCTCACCTCGACCGGTTGCTTCATAACCAGCCAGCGAACTCCCTCCGAACAGGGCGGCGTGGTGAGAGAACCGTTGAAGCGGTAGTAGTCACGGCGCTTGGGCAGCAATTGCTCCGCCGAGAGAGGAGCACTGAGAGGTTGGATCTCGCCAACCTTGGCTGGTAACGCGCTTAAGGCCTCTGCCAATGCCGCATTGGACTTGCCAGCCTTGAACATCACAGCAACAACCGCAATCTCTCCCTTGTCATTGACGTGCACCAGATGCCCTTCCAACGGATAGGATTTCCCTTCGATGAGGTTTTCACTCGGCGCGTGGAAGTGGAACTGTTTGAGCTCAAAACTCATGCCATCGACTTGCAATGTGCTGCCCGGAACATAACCAACCTGTACGGTATGACCGTTGTTGACCACTGTTTTGCCACCAACCTTATAATGAATGACCAGCGGCGCCAATTTGGCATCAACCATTCCTTCCAAATCGACCGGCGATTGGTTACTACCGGCGCATTGGTCAAACTCGGGTGTCAGTTTGGCCCACTGTTCAGGGCCTGCCTCACCTTGATACTCCCAATGGGGGGTCGCCAGAATTGCTGGGGAAAACAGACAGCACAGCGAACTGGCCAATAGTACTTTTTTCATCACTTGTCCTTTACAGTCCGTAAAAATCCGAATTCAGAGATCTAATTATCAAGGTGAGCCAACCCCAAATCGATGTCCTCAAGGCTGTGAAGCACAACTCCAATATCAGGCCGGTGCAGCTTCTAAAAGGGCGGAGGGGTTCTGCAGTAACAACACTTAAATCGTGTGCAAAGCTTAGCGTTCGTTCTTTCCGTTTCGCCGAGACCTATAGGGCGTTCTCAATCAGGCCAGCCAAATGACGGCTGACACGAGGCTCAACATCGCCTGATAGTTCCTGGCTAGTCGCTCATATCGGGTCGCTACCCGACGGAACTGCTTCAGCTTCAAGAAGAAACGCTCCACCAGGTTGCGCGCCTTGTACAGATGCCGATCCAGTGTGCGAGGGTACAGACGATTCCTTTTGGATGGGATCACGGCCTCAACCCCTCTGCACTGGATCGCATCGACGAAGGCGGCGCAGTCATAGCCTTTGTCTGCCAATA
>NZ_OBDX01000006.1:0-243233 GCF_900215185.1 Pseudomonas sp. LAMO17WK12:I10
GTTTTCAAAGTTTCCTTTGCAACTTCAACCACTTGCGCCTCCGATCTCTCGTCAGCGGGAGGCGAATTCTACAGCGTTACACGCTGCTGTCAACACCTCTTTTTCTCCGCTTTCGACCGAGAAGATCGAATCGTTAATTCGGCGAAAACTGACTGCCGAACCAACTCCTTCGGGCTTCGATGAACTGAAGCGTGACCGCTGTCGAAAACCGCGTAACTCGTTGAATCTCAAGGAGTTTTCCGTTTCGACTGCGCCGGAAGTGGGGCGAATTATAGACTTCCAGAATCTGCCGTCAACCCCTAATTACGCTTTTGTTGCAAAAGATGGTTTTTCCCCACTAAACGCGGGATTCGCCGTGTCACCGGCGGCACCCGCAGCAATAACAACAACCCGCCAATAGAGGCGTAGATAGCCCACTCTTTAAGATCAGCCCGAACAATCCAGAGCATATGCAGTAAACCCAGCCCGAGAATGAGATACGCCATCCGATGCAACTTCTTCCAACGACTGCCCAGACGACGCTGACTGTATCGATTGGAAGTCACCGCCAAGGCCAACAATCCGAGAAAGCCCAGGCTTCCTACAATAATGTAGGGCCGCTTACGCAACTCCACGCCCAACTGCGACCAGTCGAGCCCGAGGATAAATACAGCGTAAGCACTTAAATGCAGCACTACATAAGCAAAGCACCACAAACCGAGCTGGCGTCGTACCGCGATCCATCCCGCCCATCCCGTGAGTTTCTGCAGGGGCGTCATACTCAGAGTGATCAGCAAAAAGATCAGTGTCCCCAGCCCCAACCGATCGACCAGTACCTTTCCCGGGTCGGGCCCGAGGGCGGAGGCCCAAGCCTGGTACAACCAAAGCAAAGGCCAGATAGCAGCAACGATGAAGACGCCAAGGCGCCAGAGTGGGTAGCGCATCAGTAATTCTTCCGCAGATCCAGGCCGGTATATAAAGAAGCGACTTCATCCGCGTAGCCATTGAACATCTGTGTCTCACGCACGTTGGGACTGAACAGGCCGCTAGGCAATCGACGTTCGCGTGCCTGAGTCCAGCGAGGATGATCAACCGTAGGATTCACGTTCGCGTAAAAACCGTACTCATTGGCAGCGATGCTTTGCCAGGTGGTTTTCGGCTGCTCCTCCACCAGACTGATGCGCACGATCGACTTGATGCTCTTGAAGCCGTACTTCCACGGCACCACTAAACGCAACGGCGCGCCATTCTGGTTAGGCAGCTCGCGGCCATACATCCCCACGGCAAGAATCGCCAAGGGATGCATCGCCTCATCCAGGCGCAGCCCTTCTACATAAGGCCAATCGATCAAGGCAAAACCCGAACGCTGGCCGGGCATGCTTTTAGGATCCTGAAGAGTTTCGAAGCGGATGAACCTGGCCTTGGAGGTTGGCTCGACCTGCTTGAGCAACTCGGAGATCGGGAAACCGATCCAGGGAATCACCATGGACCAGGCCTCGACACAACGCAGCCGGTAGATCCGCTCCTCCAACTGATAAGGCTTCATGAAGTCTTCCAGCGCATAACGCCCTGGCTTGCCCACCTCCCCGTCCACCACCACGCTCCAGGGCTCGGTTTTCAGCGCGCCGGCATTGGCAGCCGGGTCGCCCTTGTCGGCACCGAACTCATAGAAGTTGTTGTAGTGGGTAGCATCCTTGAATGGAGTGATCGCCTCATCCTTGATGTTGACCGCCTGCCATTTGGTTTCCGGCAGCTTCTGCGCAAACCATGACGGCGCCTTGCCAGGCTCGACATCTGGATAGCGCCCAGCGTCTTCGGCACTGGCCCAACGCGGCAGCGCACTGGCAGCCAGGCCAGCAATGGCCCCACCCAACAGGCTACGGCGAGAGAAATAAAGAGATTCAGGCGTGACGTCCGACTCTTTGCAGTCAGACGACTTGGGGATTTTGATCAACATGGCAACTCCGCAGTATTGGAGGACTGATGCACCAATAGACTGCGGAGTATGGGGGAAATTACATTAAGGCAACGTTTTGCGTCGACGAAGACGCAGCAGGTATTGCACTGGACCGGACGCCGCATAAGCGAGGAAAACCAACAGCAGAATCCGCGGCGGATCACTGAAGACCACGGCGAATACCAGAACCACGGCGAGAATCGCCACGAAAGGTACACGCCCCTTCAGGTCCAGCTCCTTGAAGCTGTTGTACTTGATATTGCTGACCATCAGCATGCCGGCCGCCGCCACCATCAGCGCCACCAGGAACGACATCTTCGAACCCTGGATGCCGTAATCGCTGAACGCCCAGACAATACCGGCCACCACACCCGCCGCGGCCGGACTGGCCAGGCCGATGAAGTAACGCTTGTCGGCAGTCCCCACCTGGGTGTTGAAGCGAGCCAGACGCAGCGCCGCGCCAGCTACATAGATGAAGGCGACCATCCAGCCGACCTTACCCATGTCGCCCAACGCCCAACCGAATGCCAGCAAGGCAGGCGCAACGCCGAAGGCAACCATGTCGGACAGCGAGTCATACTCGGCGCCAAAAGCGCTCTGGGTATTGGTCATACGGGCCACGCGCCCATCCAGACCGTCGAGCACCATGGCGACAAAAATCGCGATGGCCGCGAACGCGAAATACTTGCTCGCTCCTGCCGCGTCCCCGGCGCTCAATGCGCTCTGGGCACTCATGGAGTTGATGATCGAGTAGAAACCGGCGAACAGGTTCGCGGTGGTGAAGAGATTCGGCAGCAGATAGATACCACGATGCCGGACTTTACGGCCTTCAGCGTCATGCCCTTCTTCGACATGCTCATCGATGGGTAGCAGGCTTTCGGCGTCAGAGGCCTGGTTTGGCTCTTCGGGACGTTCGCTCATGGACATTACCTTGCAACGGTGTGAAAAGTTTCGACGATACCCAGGGTCACGATTGGACCACAAAGGATCCAGCTTTATACCAGAACCTGTCTATCCAAACGAAAAAACGCGGCCTAGGCCGCGTTTTTCCCTGACAAGACTCGAACTTAGTTCTTGGCTTTGTCGACGATTTTGTTGGCACCGATCCACGGCATCATCGAGCGCAGTTGCTCACCGATGATTTCGATACCGTGAGCGGCGTTGTTACGACGCTTGGCGGTCATCGATGGGTAGCCGGTAGCACCTTCGCTGATGAACATCTTGGCGTACTCGCCGTCCTGAATGCGCTTCAGGGCGTTGCGCATGGCCTGACGGGATTCGGCGTTGATCACTTCAGGGCCGGTCACGTACTCGCCGTATTCGGCGTTGTTGGAGATCGAGTAGTTCATGTTGGCGATACCGCCTTCGTACATGAGGTCAACGATCAGTTTCAGTTCGTGCAAGCACTCGAAGTAAGCCATTTCCGGCGCGTAGCCAGCTTCGACCAGGGTTTCGAAACCGGCCTTGACCAGCTCGACGGTACCGCCACACAGAACAGCCTGTTCGCCGAACAGGTCGGTTTCAGTCTCGTCCTTGAAGGTGGTTTCGATGATACCGGTACGGCCGCCGCCCACGCCTGCCGCGTAGGACAAAGCAACGTTCTTGGCGTTGCCGGAAGCGTCCTGGTAGATAGCGATCAGGTCAGGGATACCGCCGCCCTTGACGAACTCGGAACGTACGGTGTGGCCTGGGGCCTTCGGCGCGATCATGATCACGTCGAGGTCGGCACGCGGAACGACCTGGTTGTAGTGGATCGCGAAGCCGTGGGAGAAGGCCAGGGTGGCGCCCTTCTTGATGTTCGGCTCGATTTCGTTCTTGTACAGCTGGGACTGGAACTCGTCCGGGGTCAGGATCATGACCAGGTCGGCGCCGGCAACGGCAGCGGCTACGTCGGTCACTTTCAGGCCATGGGCTTCAGCCTTGGCAACGGTGGACGAACCTTTACGCAGGCCAACGGTGACATCAACGCCGGAGTCTTTCAGGTTGCACGCTTGAGCGTGGCCCTGGGAGCCGTAACCGATGATGGCAACTTTCTTGCCCTGGATGATCGAGAGGTCGCAGTCTTTATCGTAGAAAACTTTCATGAATTTCCCCTATATCAGGCCGTTCAGGCCGTTCGCTAATTTGAGTTAGATGCTGAGTACTTTATCGCCACGGGCAATGCCGGTGACGCCACTGCGTACGGTTTCCAGAATCGAGGCGGTGCCGATCGACTGGATGAAACTGTCGAGCTTGTCGCTGGTACCGGTCAATTGAACGGTATACACGCTGGCACTGACATCGACGATCTGCCCACGGTAAATATCGGTGGTGCGCTTGACCTCGGCGCGCTGGGCGCCGGTGGCCTTGACCTTGACCAGCATCAGCTCGCGTTCGATGTGAGCGCTTTCCGACAGATCGACCAGCTTGACCACTTCAACCAGCTTGTTCAGGTTCTTGGTGATCTGCTCGATGATTTCATCGTGCCCCACGGTGGTCAGCGTCAGACGCGACAGGGTCGGGTCTTCGGTCGGCGCCACGGTCAGGCTTTCGATGTTGTAGTTGCGCTGCGAAAACAGGCCAACCACACGAGACAAGGCGCCCGGTTCGTTTTCCAGAAGCAAGGAGATAATGTGCCGCATGATTAAGTACGCTCCGTCTTGCTCAGCCACATATCGCGCATGGAGCCGTCTTTGATCTGCATCGGGTAGACGTGCTCGCTGGTATCGACCTGGATGTCGAGGAACACCAGGCGATCTTTCATGGCGAACGCTTCTTCCATCTTCGGCTTCAGATCCTTCAGGTCCGTGACGCGAATGCCCACGTGCCCATAGGCCTCGGCCAGCTTGACGAAATCAGGCAGCGATTCCATGTAGGAATGCGAGTGACGGCTACCGTAGTTCATGTCCTGCCACTGCCGCACCATACCCAGCGCACCGTTGTTCAGGTTGATGATCTTGACCGGCAGGTCGTACTGCAGGCAGGTCGACAGCTCCTGAATGTTCATCTGGATACTGCCCTCGCCCGTTACACAGGCAACGTCAGCATCAGGGAAACTCAACTTGACGCCCATGGCCGCAGGGAAACCGAAGCCCATCGTGCCCAGGCCACCGGAGTTGATCCAGCGATTGGGTTTGTTGAACCGGTAGTACTGCGCCGCGAACATCTGGTGCTGACCCACGTCGGAGGTCACATAGGCGTCGCCCTTGGTCACTTCGCAGAGGGTCTCGATCACGGTCTGCGGCTTGATGATGCTGCCGTCGCCCTTGTCGTAAGGGAACAGGCCACGATCACCGCGCCACTCCTCGATCTGCTTCCACCAGCTGGCGACTGTGTCCTTGTTCGGGGTTTCGCCGATTTCCTTGAGGGCCGCGACCATTTCGGTCAGGACGCTCTCTACCGGACCCACGATCGGCACGTCTGCCTTGATGGTCTTGGAGATGGACGCCGGGTCGATGTCGACATGGATGATCTTGGCGTTCGGGCAGAATTTCGCCGGGCCGTTGATAACACGGTCGTCGAAACGCGCGCCGACTGCCAGGATCACATCGGCATGGTGCATGGTCAGGTTGGCGGTGTAGCTGCCGTGCATGCCGAGCATGCCGACGAACTGACGATCGGTGCCAGGATAGGCACCCAAGCCCATCAGGGTATTGGTGACCGGCAGGTTAAGCATTTGTGCCAATTCGGTCAGCGGCGCGGAACCGCCACCGAGGATCACCCCGCCGCCTGCGTACAGCACAGGACGCTTGGCCGCCAGGAGCATTTCTGCCGCCTTGCGGATTTGCCCGGAGTGACCACGAACAGCTGGGCTGTAGGAGCGCAGCTTCGCTTTTTTAGGGAAAACGTATTCGAACTTTTCAGCCGGATTGGTCATGTCCTTAGGGACATCGACCACGACTGGACCCGGACGACCGGATTGCGCCAGGTAGAACGCCTTCTTCATGACTTCCGGGATTTCCGAAGCATGCTTGATCATGAAGCTGTGCTTCACGATCGGCCGGGAGATACCGATCATGTCGGTTTCCTGGAACGCGTCGGTACCGACCATGGTGCTAGGCACCTGACCGGAAATGATCACCATTGGAATGGAGTCCATATAGGCAGTGGCAATACCGGTGATGGCATTGGTCGCGCCAGGGCCGGAAGTCACCAGTACCACGCCGGCCTTGCCGGTGGCACGGGCGTAGCCGTCAGCCATATGGGTAGCCGCTTGCTCGTGACGAACCAGGATGTGGGTCACTTCCGGTTCTTTGAACAGGGCATCGTAAACATGAAGGAGAGCACCACCCGGGTACCCATAGATATATTTGACGCCTTCGTCACGCAAAAAGCGGACGAGCATCTCACCGCCAGATAAAAGCTCCACGTTGTTCACCTCTAAAACGCCAGAATACCGCCCTCTTGAAAGGGGACGGGTCTTAATAGGTTTACTTCTCAGCAGAGCATGAGCGACGGTGGTCGCCGACTACGTCAGCACTGACTGAGCAAGTATTGGGAGTGCCCCAAGTGTTGCGGGGTTTTCCCACCCAGCGCGAGGTAACGCGTTGCGGGTGTAGCAGGTCGGCGCGGATGTGCGCCTCATGTTCTGCCGAGTGGGTCTGCTTCTGGCAGTCCCTCTACAGCGGACTTTGGATTCTTCTGTTTCGCCCTCTGCAAGTCAAGACGTCAATGTGCTTTATTCGAACTAAGCGCATGAGAACGCAAGAAAAAACCTGTAAACCGCGAGTGTCTGCGCTTCAATTGCGCAATCCTGGATAAGGAATTCAAAAATGCGAACCTTCGCCATGACCGCTGGCCTGCTGCTCGCCATGAGCCTCCCGTGCCAGGCCGGCCAGATTTACAAATGGGTCGACGCCCAGGGAGTCACCCATTTCGACGCCCAGCCACCCCAAGGCGTAGCCAGTACTGCCATCACCCTGCCAAAAGCGCCGAAAGGTGCGAGCAGTACTCCGCCGCCCGACAAGCCGGGCCCTCAGCAACAAGTCATGGACAATCAGGTCAAGCAGCAGCTCGCCAGGCAGGAAGCCGAACGCAGGCGTTTTTGCACACAGGCACGGGCTAGCCTGGCGCAGTTGCAGAACAACCCGCGCCTGAGCGAGAACACAGAGGGTGGAATGCGCCGCCTGACCGAGGAACAACGGCAGCAGCGCATCGCGGAAACGCAGAAGGTGATAGACAACAACTGCCGCTAGGCAGTGGTTGCAGAAGGTTTAGCGGGCGCCGCCGATCAGTTGGTCAAACTCCTTGAGCAGGATCTGCAACTGAAGGTCCCGGCCTTGCATCGAGCGACCGGCAAATACCACTTCGGCCATTTCCTGGATACCCGAGGCGTTGGGCAAAGGCAGATCCTGTTCAAGAATCGCCTTCATCCGCGGCAGGAAGATCCACTGCAGCCACTGCTCGAACTCCAGCGTATCCACGGCAAATGGCTCGACACTGGCCAGTGCTTCGGCACTCGGCGGAGTGTCATCCCACAACCCCTGTAACCGCATCTCACGCTCGATCAACAGCAACTGATCGGCAATCTTTGGAAAACGTGCATCCATCAGAGCGACACCTTGGCTTTTTGCCGGGCCTGAGCGGCACCGGCGGCATCGCCCTGTTTCTCGCGTGCCTGGGCAATCAATGCCCACAGGCTGGCCTGCAGATCCGGACGACCGTTGGCGAAACTCAGGCCGCGACGGGCAAACTGTTCAGCCTGCGGGGCATCGCCCTGGGCCATGCGTACCTGGGCCAGGCGATACAGCACCTGCGGCTCACGCGGCGCGACACGCTGGGCGCGCTCAAGACTGGAGGAAGCGCCGTTCAGATCACCACTCGCCTGTTGCTGCTGAGCGGTGGTCAACAGGGCCAGCACTGGACCGTCCAGCTGCTCATCGGCGGACAGCCCGCCGGAGCTGGCCGAAGGCACCCCGCTCGGCGTCGGCGGCAGGCTGTAGCTGCCCTGATTGATCGGCGCGGACTGGATCGGCGCGGTATCGATAGGACCTGGGGTGATCGGGCCCGGGGTAATCGGCGCGCTGCTGATCGGCGCGGCAGTGGCCGCAGCCCCGCCCGGCACCATCACCACCACGCCCGAGTCCTGGGGAATGCTTTGAGTCTGAGCTTGCGCAGGACGCTTGACGGTCGTCTGACGGAAGCCGCCATTGGCCGAAATGCGTTCGCTGTTGGACACCGCGGTACCGGAGTCCACCACCGGAATCGAGCCACGCTGCACGCTGGCGCAACCATTGAGCAAAGCCAGAGCTGTAATAGCTGGAATCCACCACTTGTTCACGTCAAACCCTCTTCGCTTAATTCATCCAGCCCTTGACCCAATCCATCACCGACTCGCCGGACGCCGGGCTTTCGCCACCGCATGCCGGACCGGGAGGAGGTTCGCTGCCGCGAATATACGGCATCTGTACCGCGCCCGGACAGTTGGCATCCGAGCCTTGCCCGGTCCGCGAGTCGACCCAGGCCTGCACCACGTTATCCGGTTGTGGCATATCCAATGGCAACGGGTCGGCCTTGCGCATGAAACTGGTCCAGACCTGCAGCGCACCGGTGGCGCCGGTGAACGGTGTCTTGCCGTTGTCATCACGCCCCAGCCAGACCACAGCCAGCAGATCCTGGCTGAAACCGGCGAACCAGCTGTCGCGGGAATCGTTACTGGTGCCGGTCTTGCCCGCCAGCGCCAGGGAGCGCGGCAGCACGTTGTAGACCGAACTGCCGGTACCTTCGCGCATGACGCGCTGCATCGCGCTCTGGATCAGGTAGATCGAACCCGGGTCGAAACGTTGCTGGATCTGGAACGGATAACGCTTCAGCGGTTCGCCCTCAGCGGTCAGCACGCTACGGATCCCGCGCATCGGGGTATTGAAACCGCCGTTGGCCAGGGTCTGATACATGGTGGCGACTTCCATCGGGCTCAAGCCCCCCGCCCCCAGCAGCATCGAAGGGAACGCCGGGAATTCGCGGGTGACACCAAGGCGCCCCAGGGTTTTCAGCACATTCGGCACACCGACTTCCAGGCCCAGGCGCGCGGTCGACAGGTTATAGGAATGGGCCAGCCCCTGATAAAGGAAGACCGTGCCGTGGGAACGACGGTCGTAGTTCTGGGGTTTCCACACCTGCCCGTCGCCCCCCTTCACCGAGAACGCCTCGTCGGAGAGCCAACTGGTCAGTGTGTATTGGCTGGGTTTCTCCAGCGCCGTCAGGTAAACTGCGGGCTTGATCAGGGAGCCGATCGGCCGCACCGCATCCAGCGCCCGGTTGAAACCGGCAAAACCGGCCTGGCGGCTGCCGATCATGGCCTGGACTTCGCCGGTTTCCGGGTTGGTCACCACCATCGCTGCTTCGACTTCATCCGATCCCTTGCGCCCGGCCAGGCGCTTGAAGGTATCCCCGACCGAAGCCTCGGCCTTCATCTGCAGAATCGGGTCGAAGCTGGTGAAGATCCGCAGGCCTTCCTCGGTCAAATCTTCGTCGCGGTAATCCTCACGCAGCTGACGCTTCACCAGATCCAGGAAGCCCGGGAACGAGCTGTCCGCCAGACTGCCGCGTTTGGTCACGCCCAAGGGCATTTTCTTCGCCGCTTCGACCTGCTCCGGAGTCGCCACACCCTGCTGTGCCAGTAGATCGAGCACCAGGTTACGCCGCTCCAGCGCGCGCTCCGGATAACGACGCGGGTTGTAATAGGACGGCCCCTTGACCATCCCCACCAGCAAGGCGATCTGATGCAACTTGAGTTCGGCCAGCGGCTGGCTGAAGAAGAACTGGCTGGCCAGGCCGAAACCGTGCACGGCACGCTGGCCATCCTGGCCGACGAAGACCTCGTTGAGGTACGCCTCAAGGATCTCGCGCTTGTCGTAATGCAGCTCAAGCAGCAGGGCCATCATCGCTTCGGTGAGCTTGCGGCTCAGGCTGCGTTCGTTGGTCAGGTAGAAATTCTTGACCAACTGCTGGGTCAGGGTACTGCCGCCCTGGCGCATGGCGCCGGACGAGGTATTGACCCACACCGCCCGTGCGATCGACTTGGGCGACACGCCAAAGTGGCTGTAGAAATCCCGGTCCTCGACCGCCACCAGGGTTTCCAGCAGATAAGGAGGCACCTGATCGATCTTGATCAGGATCCGGTCTTCGAGATTCTTCGGATACAGGCCGCCGATCAGCAGCGGCTCCAGGCGTACCACGGCCAGTTTCGAGCCTTTGCTACCTGACAGCTCGGCCACGTAGTCACCGGAAAAACGCACCCGCACCGGTTGCGCCTGTTCCATGCCTTCATAGAACTGGAAACCGCGGGTATTGAGTTCAACGGTGTTACCACTGACCGACGCAGCACCAGGGCCATTGACCACACTTTCGCGGCGATAGCCGAGTGCGTCGAGTTCGGTGAGGAAATCGTCCTTGCTGAGCTTCTGTCCGACGAACAGCTCCAGCGGGCGCGCATAGACCTTGGCCGGAATGGTCCAGCGCTTGCCGGAGAATTTCTCCTGGACCACGGCGTCGAGATAAACCGCAAAGCCGGCGAGCACCACCAGAGCGACCAGACCGAGCTTCAAGGCCCAGCCCAGCCAGGGGCGCGGGCCACTAGACGGACGTTTTTTAGCGGAA
Organism: Pseudomonas sp. LAMO17WK12:I10; assembly: GCF_900215185.1. NCBI lineage: Bacteria > Pseudomonadati > Pseudomonadota > Gammaproteobacteria > Pseudomonadales > Pseudomonadaceae > Pseudomonas > Pseudomonas sp. LAMO17WK12:I10. Next base: position 10,514 of record NZ_OBDX01000006.1, read on the forward strand.
CGGGGGGATCGAGTACGAGTCATGGCGGCGGATTATACGCACTTTATTCATCGTCAACAGGAGCCGCCCGAGGTTTGCGTTAGCCCTGTCAGCGGCCATAATGACGCCCTTGAATTTTCCCCGACTCTGAAGGATCGCCTGTGAGCCAATCCCTGATCGCCGCCCTGCAAAACCCGGCCCTCTACCCGCATCCCGTAGACGGTTTCCAGGTCATCGAGACCCATATTTCCTGGGTCCTGCTCACCGGTCCCTATGCCTATAAGCTGAAAAAGCCGGTCAACTTCGGCTTTCTCGATTTCACCGGCCTTGAAGCGCGCGGGCACTTCTGCGGCGAAGAGCTGCGTCTCAACCAGCGCCTGACCGATGATTTGTATCTGGAAGTGTTGCCGATCACCGGCAGTGCCGAAGCGCCGCAGATCGCGGGTGACGGCCCGGTTATCGAATACGCCCTGAAAATGCGCCAGTTTCCGCAAAGCCAGCTGCTCAGTACGCTGCAAGCCAATGGCGAACTGACCACCGCGCACATCGACGAAATGGCCCGGCAGATTGCCAGGTTCCACCTCGAAGCCCCGCGGGTCCCGGCAGCCCACGAAGCCGGCACCCCGGAAAGCGTCATGGAGCCGGTGCGTCAGAACTTCGAGCAGATCCGCCCATTCCTCAGCGACAAGGCCGACCTGCAACAGCTCGAAGCCCTGCAAGCCTGGGCCGAAAGCAGCTTTGAACGCCTCAAGCCACTCCTTGCCCAGCGTAAGGCCGAGGGCTTCATCCGCGAATGCCACGGCGACATTCACCTGGGTAACGCAACGCTTATCGATGGCAAGGTGGTGATCTTCGATTGCATCGAGTTCAACGAACCGTTCCGCTTCACTGACGTCTATGCCGACGCCGGTTTCCTCGCCATGGACCTGGAAGACCGCGGCCTGAAATGCCTGGCACGCCGCTTCATCAGCCAGTACCTGGAACAGACCGGTGACTATCAGGGCCTGGAGCTGTTGAATTTCTACAAAGCCTATCGCGCCCTGGTACGCGCCAAGGTCGCCCTGTTCAGCATGCCGGCCGACGCCAGTCCGATGCAGCGCGCCACGGCTCTGCGCCAGTACCGCAACTACGCCAACCTGGCAGAAAGCTACAGCACCATTCCATCGCGCTTCCTGGCGATTACTTCTGGCGTTTCCGCCGTTGGCAAAAGCCATGTAGCCATGCGTCTGGTGGAAGCCCTGGGCGCCGTTCGCCTGCGCTCCGATGTCGAGCGCAAACGCCTGTTCGGCGAGCAGCAGGTACAGAACGATCCGAATGCCGGCATTTATAATGCCCAAGCCAATACCGCGACCTATGACCGCCTGCATGAACTTGCCGGTATCGTCCTGCGCGCCGGTTTCCCGGTGGTCATCGACGCCACCTACCTCAAGCGCGACCAGCGTGATGCCGCGGCCAAGGTTGCCGAAGCGACCGGCACGCCTTGCCTGATCATCGACTGCAATGCCCCGCAGGCCGTCATTGCCAGCTGGCTGGCGCAACGCCAGGCCGATCGCAACGACCCGTCGGACGCGACCCTGGCCGTAATCGAACAGCAGCAAGCCAATCGCGAAGCCCTGAGCGCTGAGGAAGTGCTGCGCAGCAAGCGCGTCGAGACCAATGAAAGCGGGAGCCTCGACAGCCTGGTCGCGAACATTCGCCAGCGTCTCCCAGGCTTGTAATCAACTATTTCAGCCGTGAAACCGCAAAGGCTTCACGGCTGAAAAATAGTGGCACTATACTGGCGTCATAATTCCAGCAGGTGACGCCCCATGAGTCAGCCCAAACTTCTCGATACTCCCCTTTACGCTTTGCTGCACAAAGACGACATCGACGGCTTTAACCGGGAGCGCCCGAAAGACCAGACTGTCGACATGCGCGGCGGCGATTTCCGTGGGCTCGACCTGCGTGAACTGAATGCCGACGGCATCGACTTCACCGACGCCTACTTCCGCTCTGCCGACCTGCGCGGCCTCGACCTGCGCAATTCCTCCATGGAAGGCGCCAGCCTGGCCCATGCGCAAATCTCCGGCGCCTACTTTCCTCCCGAACTGACTGCCGATGAGATCCTGATGTCCGTCAATTTCGGCACTCGTCTGCGCTACCGCACCAAGTAATCGCTCCTTTTTGCTCCGAGGTCCGGCGCTTTCTGCCTTACGCTGGACTTGGTCTTCTCCTTCCCCCTCTTCCCTCTGTTTCTGGCGTACCTTCCTCTGTCGCCTTAGAAGCTTTTGCGCCAAAACCGACCAAAGAACAGCGCTTTTCCTACTGAGCGCTACACTCCTTTGAGACTTGCCCACGCACCATTCGGCCGTCGCAAGGAGGCTTGATGAATGATGAATTGCAACACCTGAAGAACCTTGGCAAGACGTCGGCACAATGGCTGCATGCGGTGGGCATCCATAGCGCTTCGGACTTGCGCCGCCTGGGGGCGGTGGATGCCTATCGGGCCGTGCGGACCCGAGGGTTTCGAGCCTCGAAGGTGCTGTTGTACGCCATTGAAGGCGCACTGATGGATGTGCACTGGAATGACATTCCGGCAGAACGCAAGGAAGCACTCAACAAACAGCTGGATGCCATTTCTTCACGCCAAAAGAACTGACCTGGCAGGCTTTTTATGTATTTACTGGGGGAACAACCGGCTTACGCCGATGCCTTGATCAATCGGCTGCAGAGCATCCCGCCGCGCCTGCTGGAAGGCCTGCTGCCGTCCGGCGACGTGTTGGAAATGGCCCCTTCCAAAGACCTCTCCAGCAGCCTTGCCGACAGCCAGTTGTTCCTGCTCGAAAGCGGCCAGGTACAAGCCAGCGTCGATGAGCGCCCACTGTTTTATCTGCATGAAGGCGATCTGCTCGGACTGCGCCGAGGCGTGGACCTGCCGCACTGGCAACTCAGCAGCGAGCAGCCATTGAGCCTGATCCCCTATCAGCGTTCCGCAGTGTTCCAGCATCTGTATGCCGACGAACAGCGTTCCGAACTGTTTCTACAGTACCTGATCGGACAAACCGCCCTGCTCTCCGATGCCGTCGCCCGCCTCAAGCAGCCCGAGTTGCGCAACAGCAACGGCTTTCAACGCGTGGCCAAGGGCGAGGTGCTAATTCGCCAGGGCGACGACGCCGATCATGTGTTCGTCATTATCGAAGGGCACGCCGAAGCCTTTGTCGACGGACACAAGGTCGGAGACGTGCCCAAGGACGAGATCTTTGGTGCGATGGCCATTTTCACCGGGGAGAAACGCAACGCCAGCGTGATTGCCAGCGAGCCATCCACCCTGATGCTGATCCCCAAGAGCCAGTTTCTCAGCCTGACTCAGAGCAATCCACGTATCGCCCATAGCCTGATCGAAAGCATGGCGCGGCGAATCGACTTGTTGAACAAGGAAGTCAGCCGCCTGCACAGCCTGGGCACCAACCTTTAAAGCCCCGTACTTACGGGCAATCCAAACGAGCGTTTGGCGGAATTCGCAGAAACAGGAAAAACCTTGTTGACTTGGAAATGAGAATCGTTATGATTATAACAGCTGGTCGCGAGATCAGTCGATAACCTGGAAGACCAGTGGTTCGGACTCTCAGATTATCTCCTCATCAGGCTAATCACGGTTATTTGACCCGGCTCTTGCCGGGTCTTTTTTTTGCCTGAAAAAAGCCTACTGGCGCATCTGGGCGCAGTAGTCCTTCTCCGGCAGCCGCGCGCTGTACCACACGTAATCCGCGCTTTGCGGCGGTACCTGCGTGCCCTTCTGCGCCAGCATCAGCACCACGGTGCCGTTCGATGCGTCGAGGTCCAGTAGGTGAACCGGTACCCCGACATCCTTGCGTGCATGAAAGGCCCCGGCAAACAGCAGCGCCGGCGTCGGTGCCGCCAGCAAGCGCTCGGCCATGCGTCGGTCGCGCTGCTGCTGAACCGCCAGCATCGCCGGCATCTGGCTTTCGGGCAGCAGGCCACAATGGGAATCACGAACTTGCTGCAGCAACTCATTGCGCACCAAGGCGGCATTCGAGTGCTCGCCACTCAAGGCTGGTGCCTGGCGATAGATGCCGTGAACTTCAGAGCTATCCAGATTGGCGGCCAGCAACGGATAAGGCTGGAGCAACGCATAGCGCACGACAGGTCCGTACAGCGCCCAATCCCAACCCGGCGACCAGGCCAGTGCACCTGGCAGATCATCGGGCAAGCCCTGCGCCGCCTTGTGCTGGCGGAGCGCGTCGACCCGCGGCTGCTGCTCCGGCGTGAGCATTTCCAATAGCAGGCTGCCTTGCGTGCGCTGGGTCGCCATCACCTGCAACAACCACAGCTGCAAGGCGTGATGCTCGGGGTGGTCATGCTGCTCGCCGACAATCACCCGCGGCGCCCGGGCCAGACGAATGACCAGCTCCTCTGGAGTCAGGAGCTTTCCACTGCGCAGGTCCTGAATCGCCCCGCTTTCAGCCTGGACCGGAAGTTCAGGCATGACCGGCACGCCCTCGCAGGCAACCAGCAGCAACACACTCAGGATCAATAACACACGCATGTGGCGTCTCCGCGAATCGCCTCAGCGGGCGATGATCAAAGGGTGGCCGCGCTCGGGGTGCGCCTGCACCAACACCTCCAGTCCGAACACCGCCTTGAGCGGTTCGGGCAGCAGCACCTGTGCCGGGCTGTCCAGCGAGTGAGGCCGCCCGCCTTCGAGCAGCAACAGGCGATCACAATATCGCGCGGCGAGGTTCAGATCATGCAGGATCACCAGGACCGCGACCCCACGATCGGCAAACTCGCGGATGGCCTGCAAAGTGACATGTTGATGCAAAGGGTCGAGGGCCGAAGTCGGCTCATCAAGCAACAGGGTCTGGCCGACCGCGCCCGGCCACAGCTGCGCCAACACCCGGGCCAGATGCACACGCTGACGCTCGCCACCCGACAAGGCCACATAGCTGCGACCGTGCAGGTGCCCGGCATCCGCCGCTTGCAGGGCCTGCATGACAATCTCCTCATCCCGCGCCCGGCCGCTTTGATAAGGCAGGCGCCCCAGGCCGACGACTTCTTCGACCCGGAAGGCGAACTCGAGCGTCGAACTTTGCGGCAACACTGCCAGCCTTTGCGCCTTTTGCCCGCCGTCCCACCTAGAGAGCTCACGCTGATCCAGCCAGACCTGACCCTGATCGGGTTTCAGCTCGCCGCACAAGGCCGCCAGCAAGGTGCTTTTGCCCGCGCCATTGGGCCCTAGCACTCCCAGCACTTCCCCGGGCTTGAGCACAAGGTCGATCCCTTCCAGCACGGTTTTCCTGCCACGGCGCACCGCCAGGTTTTCCGCTCGCAGCATCAGGCGCGCCCTCGCAATAACAAAAACAGAAAGAATGGCGCACCGATAAAGGCAGTCACGATGCCGATGGGCAACTCCGCAGGCGCCAGCGCCAGGCGCGCCACCAGATCCGCCAGCAACAGCAGGCTGGCGCCGGCCAGTATCGACGCCGGCAACAAGGTCCGGTGGTCAGGTCCCGCCAGCAGTCGCACCAGATGGGGTACCACCAGCCCGACAAAGCCGATCAGCCCGGCAACGGCGACAGCCGCGCCGACCCCCAGCGCAGTACAGCACACCAGCTCACGCTTCAGCCGTTCGACATCGATCCCCAGGTGGCCGGCTTCAGATTCACCCAGCAGCAAGGCATTCAAGGCCCTGGCCCGGCGTGGCAGCCACAATGCCACAGCCGCGCTGATCAGCAGCAGCGGCCACAACCTCGAATAACTGGCGCCGTTGAGACTGCCCAGGTTCCAGAACGTCAGGGTGCGCAGGGTCGCGTCGTCGGCCAGGTAGGTGAACAGGCCCACCGCCGAGCTGGCCAATGCCGTCAACGCAATCCCGGCCAACAGCATGGTCGCCACATGGGTCTGGCCGTTGCGCCGTCCCAAGCGATAGACCAGCCACGCCACCATCAACCCACCGAGGAAGGCGCAGAACGACAGCAGGTAAGGACCGATCGCTTCCGGCACGCCGCCCAGTAACGAGCCACCGACGATGGCAAAGGCCGCGCCCAGCGCCGCGCCACTGGAGACGCCTACCAGCCCCGGATCAGCCAGGGGATTGCGAAACAGCCCCTGCATCGCCACGCCGGACAGGGCCAGGACGCCCCCTACGGCCAGCCCCAGCAAGGTGCGTGGCAGGCGAATCTGCCCGAGGATCAGTTCGGCCTGCTCCAGCCCCTGCCCCGCAATGGGCAGGCCCAGCAAACGCAGGGCGGCACGCAGGGTGTCGAGCAACGGCAGGCTGACCGGCCCGAGCGCCAGGGACAGCCAGATCGCCAACAGACACAGCAGGCTCAGGCCAATGAACAACGTGCGAGGTTTAAGCAAAGGGGTCATTGGGCGGTGCTGGCCTGGCCCGACTCGGCTGGATAGAAACCGGCCGACAGCCTTTTCAGGCTCTGTGGCAAGCGCGGCCCCAGGCCTCCCACCAGCAAGGTCGGATCAATCTCGAAGACCCGGCCGGCCTTGGCTGCGCCGCTGGAGGCGAGAATCGGGTTCTCCTTGAACAGCGCAGCGCGGGCCACCTCACCACTCAGGCTGCGATCGGCAAACACCAGCACCTCGGGGTTGAGTTCGGCCAACGACTCATTGGAAAAGGGCTTGTAACCCGTGTGGGTCGCAAGATTGCGTCCGCCCGCCTGCTGCAGCAGCCAGTCGGCGGCAGTATCCTTACCGGCAATCAGAGGTTTGCCACCTGCATGCCCGAGCAACAGCAACACACCCGGCGCGGCCTGTTTCTTCTGGGCCTGGCCGATCCAGGCCTGCTGCTGCTCCAGCTGCTGCTGGTATTGCTCGAACAGTTGCGTCGCCTTGTCTTCGCTACCCAGCAGCTTGCCCAGATGCTGCAGGTTGCCCCGCAGGGTCGGCAGGTCGGCCTGGGCCGAGAACAGCTCGACCTGCACCCCGGCGCCGCGCACCTGCGAGAGCACTGGCGGCGGCCCCATCTCTTCGGTACCCACCAGAATCTGCGGGCGCAGGCTGAGAATGCCTTCCGCCGACAACTGACGCTGATAACCGATACTCGGCAGGCTCTTCAGGGATTCGGGATGCTGGCTGGTGGTGTCCACGCCCACCAACTTCGATTCGGCGCCCAGCACGCTCACCCATTCGGACAAGGCGCCTCCGGCGCTCACCCAGCGTTGTGGTGGCTCGGCCGCCGCAGCGGCATGACTAGCCAGAAGTCCGACACAGAGCGCGATTGCGCGGGCACTCGAACGCATAAAGGTATTTCCTTCAGAGAGTGGGCCCACGGAAACCGCCGTACATGTGACATGCCCTGCAACCCAGGCATCGAAATGAGCAAGCGCCCCACAGGCGAAGCGGCCATTTGATAATTGTTTGCATTTGACCGTCAAGCACAGACATGTTTCACCAAGCGCCCACAGGAAAACTGTGACAGCCTGAGCCCAGATCCGTTGGTTACCGAGGATAGACATGAAGTTTCTTTGCCCCCCCGGCGATCTGCCAGAGGCTTCCAGCCGAGGTTTCAACCTCGAAGGCCAGCCACTTTTCGCGGTGCGCCGCGATCGACAGGTCTACGTCTATACCAACCGCTGCCCCCACCGCGGGGTCGCTCTGGAGTGGCAAGCCGACCAGTTCCTCGATCCCAGCGCCAGCCTGATTCAGTGCGCCACCCATGGTGCGCTGTTTCTGATCGAAAACGGTGAATGCGTCGCCGGCCCCTGTGCCGGGCAATCCCTGACGGCCATCCCCTGCCGGGAAGACAGCCAGGGCATCTGGGTTCAGCTTTAGCCGTTGAGCAATACGTCCAGACGACGGTCGATGCACACTTCCTCGGCGGTCAAGCGCACCCCGTAGGCCAGTACTTCAACCCCGGACGCCACCGCCTCGCGCAACGCCGCGGCATAACCGGGGTCGATCTCTTCGGCCGGCCGCACCGCTTCGACACCCGACAGGTTGACGCAATACAACTGCACCGCCCGAATACCGTCACGCGCCAGACAGGCCAACTCCCGCAAATGCTTGGCGCCACGCAGGGTCACCGCATCCGGGAAGGCCGCGACCGCGGAGCCGTCAAAGCCCAGGGTGACGCTTTTGACCTCGACGAAAGCCGGGCCGCCCAGATAGTCCAGGCGGAAGTCGATACGGCTGTTTTCCTGGCCATAGGGCACTTCCCGCTTGAGGGCGGTAAAACCGTTCAACTCAGCGATCACCCCGGCGTGCAGGGCTTCTTCCACCAGCGTGTTGGCCCGCGCCGTATTGACGCAAGCCAGCCGCCCCTGGGGCGTTTCGCTGATTTCCCAGGTCCCGGGCAATTTGCGCTTGGGGTCATTGGAACGGCTGAACCAGACCTGCCCGCCCTCGACCATGCAATTGAACATGGAACCGGTGCTGGGACAGTGAATGGTCAGCAACTCGCCGCCAATGGTCTCGATATCGGCGAGAAAACGCTTGTAACGACGGACCAGGCGACCTTCTTCGAGGGGGGGATGAAAACGCATCAGCCTTGCCAGCTCCGCAGGCCACGGGCAATCCGCTCCACCGCTTCCTGCAGGCGCGGCAGGCTCTGGGTGTAGGCGAACCGGACATGGTGCCCGGCCTGATGGCGACCGAAATCCAGCCCCGGGGTAAAGGCAATATGCTCGGTCTCGAGGAAATGCCGGCAGAAGGCAAAGGCATCGCCGCCGAAAGCGCTGATATTGGCATACAGGTAGAACGCCCCTTCCGGCTCTACCGCAATGCCAAAACCCAACTCGCGCAGGGCTGGCAGGAGGAAGTCGCGGCGCCGCTGAAACTCGTTGCGACGCTCTTCGAGAATACTGATGGTGTCTGGCTCGAAGCAGGCCAGCGCAGCGTACTGGGCCATGCTCGGGGCACTGATGTAGAGGTTCTGCGCCAGCTTCTCCAACTCGCCGACCGCCGCCTGCGGCGCCACCAGCCAACCCAGGCGCCAGCCGGTCATGCCGAAATATTTGGAAAAGCTATTAAGGACAAAGGCACTGTCATCGACTTCCAGCACGCTGGCGGCATCGCTGCCGTAGGTCAGGCCGTGGTAGATCTCGTCCACCACCAGATGACCGTTACGCGCCTTCACCGCGGCCGACAGCCCCGCCAGTTCGTCGCGGGAAAGCAAGGTCCCGGTGGGATTGGCCGGCGATGCCACCAGCGCGCCGACGCTGTCCTGATCCCAATAACGCTCCACCAGATCCGGTGTCAGCTGATAACGCACGTCCGGACCGACCGGCACCAGTTGCGCCGCGCCTTCCACCAGACGCAGGAAGTGCCGGTTGCAGGGGTAGCCTGGGTCCGCCAGCAGCCAGTGCTTGCCGGGGTCGACCAGCAAGCTGCTGGTCAGCAGCAACGCGCCGGAACCACCGGGCGTGATCATGATGCGCTCGGGGTCGATGTCCAGCCCGTAACGCTGCCGATAGAATCCGGAGATGGCCGTGCGCAGCTCGGGAATCCCGCGGGCGGCGGTGTAGCGGGTCCTGCCTGCCTCCAGCGCGGCCTGCCCGGCCTTGATGATCGGCTCAGCCGTGGTGAAGTCCGGTTCACCGATTTCCAGGTGAATCACATCGTGCCCGGCCGCTTGCAGCTCATTGGCACGGGCCAGCAGGGCCATCACGTGGAAAGGTTCGATAGCGCGGCTGCGCGCACTGTAGGGCTGAGCCATTAGCCTTCCTTCATTGAAGTGAGCAAAAAACCGATTCTACCCAACCCCGGGAGACAAGGGAGAGCCCAAAGCCTTTGAGCCCCCGCCATCCAACCCGTTAAAGAAGACCGACACCAGGCCCAGGCTTGGCTAAAATCATTAATTGACCAGGCCCCCGAACAGACCAGGCCAGGCGGCATCGACCTTTGCAAGCGCCGCGGGACGCGGGCTCGACAACCGGGAGTAGCGCCGTCCGATTTGATCTGGTAAGTTCGCCCGCTTGCAGTCGCAGGGCCGGCATGTGTCGGTGATGGAGCAATCCTGCGCAATGGATTACATGAGTAGAGGCGGTCCATTTCATGCCCACCCAAGCAAAGCAACAGAATCAATCGATCAGCGGCTTCGAGCCTTATGTTGAAACCGCAGGCGAAGAGTACATGGGCAAGCCCATGCGCGAGCACTTCACCAAGATCCTGAACAAGTGGAAACAGGACTTGATGCAGGAAGTCGATCGCACTGTTGATCACATGAAAGACGAAGCAGCCAACTTCCCCGATCCGGCCGACCGTGCCAGCCAGGAGGAAGAGTTCAGCCTGGAACTGCGCGCCCGCGACCGTGAGCGCAAGCTGATCAAGAAGATCGACAAGACGCTGCAACTGATCGAAGACGAAGAATACGGCTGGTGCGAATCCTGCGGCGTCGAGATCGGTATTCGCCGCCTGGAAGCCCGCCCTACCGCCGACATGTGTGTCGACTGCAAGACTCTGGCGGAAATCAAGGAAAAACAAGTCGGCAAATAATCGCTGGCTTGCATGAAAAACGGAGCGTGCGAACGCTCCGTTTTTGTTTCCGGCGCCTCACCCCCTGTAGGAGCGAGCTTGCTCGCGATGGCGATCCGCCAGACGCCATCGTCACCTTGGGACCGAACGAAGTAACATCCTCTCCATGACTGTCTCTCACGCCTCTTCCTACATCGGGCGCTTTGCCCCAACCCCCAGCGGGCACCTGCATTTCGGCTCGCTGGTCGCCGCCCTGGCCTCCTACCTCGATGCCCGCGCCGTCGGCGGCCGCTGGTTGTTACGCATGGAAGACCTCGATCCACCCCGGGAAGAGCCCGGCGCCCAGGCGGCCATTCTCAAGGCCCTGGAAAGCTACGGCTTCGAGTGGGACGGCGAAATGGTCCGCCAAAGCGAGCGGCACGCGGCCTACGCCGAAGTCCTCAACCGTCTGTTCAACCAAGGCCTGGCTTACGCCTGCACCTGCTCGCGCAAACAGCTGGAACCCTACCACGGCATTTATCCAGGCCTGTGCCGCAATGCCGGACATGACCAGGAAGATGGCGCCATCCGCTTGCGCGTACCGGAGCTGGAATATCGTTTCACCGATCGGGTCCAGGGCGAATTCCGCCAGCACCTGGGACGGGATGTGGGCGACTTCGTGATCCGCCGCCGCGACGGCCTCTACGCCTATCAACTGGCGGTGGTGCTCGACGACGCCTGGCAAGGGGTGACCGATATCGTCCGCGGCGCCGACCTGCTGGACTCCACCCCGCGCCAGCTGTACCTGCAGGAGCTGCTCGGCCTGCCACAGCCGCGCTACCTGCATGTGCCGCTGATCACCCAGCCGGATGGGCATAAACTGGGCAAGTCCTACCGCTCCCCGCCGCTGGCCGCGGACCAGGCCACACCACTGCTGTTGCGTGCCCTGCGCGCCCTGGGGCAGAAAACCGACAGCCAAATGGCCCATGCCAGCCCTCGGGAAGTGCTGAGTTGGGGCATCGAACACTGGGATGCTTTACTGATCCCACGCACACTGAGCGTGCCCGAAGCGCAAATCCGCTGACGCCCCTTGCAGGTTGGCGCCCATCCGTTACCATCGCCGCACGTTTTCGGGCACGCACACAATAAAGAGAGGCCGAGATGTACATCTATCGCTTGGTCCTGCTGCTGGTAGTGGGGATCTATCTATTCTCCCCAGCCATCATGGATTGGTGGATCGATGCTACGGGCGCCTGGTATCGCCCGTATCTGCTCTGGCTGATCCTGATCGTCGTGACCTTCATCCTGCAGAGCCAAAAAGATGCCGATGAGCTTTAGCCTGACCCAGATGATCCTGATCAGCGCCGCGTACCTGCTGGTGCTGTTCGGGGTGGCCTGGATCAGCGAACGCGGCATGATCCCGCGCTCGATCATCCGCCACCCGCTGACCTACACCCTGTCCCTCGGGGTCTACGCCAGCGCCTGGGCCTTTTATGGCACGGTCGGCCTGGCCTATCAGTACGGCTACGGTTTCCTTTCCAGTTATCTCGGGGTTTCCGGCGCCTTCCTGCTGGCGCCGGTGCTGCTTTACCCGATCCTGAAAATCACCCGCACCTACCAACTGTCGTCGCTGGCCGACCTGTTCGCCTTCCGTTTTCGCAGCACCTGGGCCGGCGCGCTGACCACGGTGATCATGCTGGTCGGGGTATTGCCGCTGCTGGCCTTGCAGATCCAGGCAGTCGCGGACTCCATCGGTATCCTCACCCGCGAGCCGGTGCAGCACCGGGTGGCCCTGAGTTTCTGCGCGCTGATCACCCTGTTCACCATCTTCTTCGGCTCCCGGCACATCGCCACCCGGGAAAAACACGAAGGCCTGGTGTTCGCCATCGCCTTCGAGTCGGTGATCAAGCTCATCGCCATCGGCGGCGTCGGTCTCTATGCCCTGTACGGTGTGTTCGATGGCCCGCAACAGCTGGAACTCTGGCTGCTGCAGAACCAGACCGCCCTCGCCGCCCTGCACACGCCATTGCAGGAAGGGCCGTGGCGCACCCTGCTGCTGGTGTTCTTCGCCTCGGCGATCGTGATGCCGCACATGTACCACATGACCTTCACCGAAAACCTCAACCCGCGCTCGCTGGTCAGCGCCAGCTGGGGCCTGCCGCTGTTCCTGTTGCTGATGAGCCTGGCGGTGCCGCTGATCCTCTGGGCCGGCTTGAAACTGGGCGCCACCACCAACCCCGAATACTTCACCCTTGGCATCGGCATCGCCGCCAACAAACCGGCATTGGCCTTGATGGCCTATATCGGTGGGCTTTCCGCCGCCAGCGGCCTGATCATCGTCACCACCCTGGCGCTGTCGGGGATGGCCCTCAACCATCTGGTGCTGCCGCTGTATCAGCCACCGGCCGAAGGCAACATCTACCGCTGGCTGAAATGGACCCGCCGCGCGCTGATCGTGGCCATCATCATGGCCGGCTATGCCTTCTACCTGCTGCTGGGGGCCGAACAGGACCTGGCCAACCTCGGCATCGTGGCCTTTGTCGCGACCCTGCAGTTCCTCCCCGGTGTGCTCTCGGTGCTGTACTGGCCGACAGCCAACCGGCGCGGCTTCATCGCCGGGCTGATGGCCGGGACGCTGGTGTGGCTGGTGACCATGTTGCTGCCGCTGATCGGCAACTTGCAGGGCTTCTATATACCGCTGCTGAACATGATCTACGTGCTGGACGACACCAGTTGGCACATGGCGGCCATCGCCTCGCTGGCCGCCAACGTCCTGATGTTCACCCTGATTTCGCTGTTCACCAACGCCAGCTCCGAAGAAGCCAGCGCCGCCGAAGCCTGCGCGGTGGACAACGTGCGCCGGCCGCAACGTCGCGAACTGCATGCTGCCTCGCCCCAGGAGTTCGCCACCCAGCTGGCCAAGCCCCTGGGCGCCAAGGCCGCGCAGAAGGAAGTCGAGCAGGCGCTGCGCGACCTCTACCTGCCCTTCGACGAGCGCCGCCCCTATGCCCTGCGCCGCTTGCGCGACCGTATCGAGGCCAACCTGTCCGGCCTGATGGGCCCCAGCGTGGCCCAGGACATGGTGGAAACCTTCCTGCCCTACAAGGCCGGCGGCGAAAACTATGTGACCGAAGACATTCACTTCATCGAAAGCCGGCTCGAGGACTACCACTCGCGCCTGACCGGCCTGGCCGCCGAGCTCGATGCCTTGCGCCGCTACCACCGCCAGACCTTGCAGGAACTGCCGATGGGTGTCTGCTCCCTGGCCAAGGACCAGGAAATCCTCATGTGGAACAAGGCCATGGAAGAGCTCACCAGCATTCCGGCGCAGCATGTGGTCGGTTCGCGCCTGAGCACCATCGCCGATCCCTGGAGAGAGCTGCTGCAAGGCTTCATCAACATCCCCGATGAACATCTGCATAAACAGCACCTGGCCCTCGACGGCCAGACCCGCTGGCTGAACCTGCACAAGGCCGCCATCGACGAACCCCTGGCCCCGGGCAACAGCGGCCTGGTGCTGCTGGTAGAAGACCTGACCGAAACCCAGATGCTCGAAGACAAGCTGGTGCATTCCGAGCGGCTGGCCAGCATCGGCCGCCTGGCCGCCGGCGTGGCCCACGAAATCGGCAACCCGATCACCGGTATCGCCTGTCTGGCGCAGAACCTGCGCGAAGAGCGCGAAGAAGACGGCGAACTCACCGAAATCAGCGGCCAGATCCTCGAGCAGACCAAGCGCGTATCGCGCATCGTCCAGTCGCTGATGAGCTTCGCCCACGCCGGCAGCCACCAGCACAACGACGAAGCCGTGTGCCTGGCCGAGGTGGCGCAGGACGCCATTGGTCTGCTGGCGCTGAACCGGCGCAACTTCGAAGTGCAATTCTTCAACCTGTGCGATCCGGACCACTGGGTCGATGGCGACCCGCAGCGGCTCGCCCAGGTACTGATCAACCTGCTATCCAATGCCCGCGACGCCTCACCGGCGGGCAGCGCGGTACGGGTCAAGAGCGAGGCCGGCGAACACACGATCGACCTGATCGTCGAAGACGAAGGCAGCGGCATCCCCACGAGCATCATGGATCGGCTGTTCGAACCCTTCTTCACCACCAAGGATCCTGGCGAGGGCACCGGACTGGGCCTTGCACTGGTCTATTCCATCGTTGAAGAGCATTATGGACAAATCACCATCGACAGCCCGGCTGACACCGAAAGCCAACGCGGCACCCGTATCCGGGTGACCTTACCGCGTCATGTCGAAGCGACGTCCGCTGTGAACTGAGACCGTCGAGAGAATCGAATCAATGCCGCACATTTTGATCGTCGAAGACGAAACAATTATCCGCTCCGCCTTGCGCCGCCTGCTGGAACGCAACCAGTACCAGGTCAGCGAAGCCGGTTCCGTGCAGGAAGCACAAGAGCGTTTCAGCATTCCCACGTTCGACCTGATCGTCAGCGACCTGCGCCTGCCAGGCGCCCCCGGCACCGAACTGATCAAGCTCGGCCAGGGCACCCCGGTGCTGATTATGACCAGCTACGCCAGCCTGCGCTCGGCGGTCGACTCGATGAAGATGGGCGCGGTGGACTACATCGCCAAGCCTTTCGACCACGACGAAATGCTCCAGGCCGTGGCGCGCATCCTGCGCGACCGCCAGACTGCGCAAAGCAGCCCCAACGAGCGGCCGGCCGCCAAGCCGGGCAACG
This sequence comes from Pseudomonas sp. LAMO17WK12:I10, assembly GCF_900215185.1. Taxonomy (NCBI): domain Bacteria; kingdom Pseudomonadati; phylum Pseudomonadota; class Gammaproteobacteria; order Pseudomonadales; family Pseudomonadaceae; genus Pseudomonas; species Pseudomonas sp. LAMO17WK12:I10. Next base: position 25,598 of record NZ_OBDX01000006.1, read on the forward strand.
GCGCGGACAAGGCTGGCGCCAGTGCCAGCAACGGCGAAATCGGCATCATCGGTTCCTGCCCACCGATGCAGGACCTGTACAGCAAGATCCGCAAGGTCGCCCCGACAGACTCCAATGTACTGATCCAGGGTGAATCCGGGACCGGCAAGGAACTGGTGGCCCGCGCCCTGCACAACCTGTCCAAGCGCGCCAAGGCACCGATGATCTCGGTGAACTGCGCGGCCATTCCGGAAACCCTGATCGAGTCCGAGCTGTTCGGTCATGAAAAAGGCGCCTTCACCGGTGCCAGCGCCGGGCGCGCCGGCCTGGTGGAAGCGGCGGACGGCGGCACCCTGTTCCTCGATGAAATCGGCGAATTGCCGCTCGAAGCCCAGGCCCGCCTGTTGCGCGTGCTGCAGGAAGGCGAGATTCGCCGGGTTGGTTCGGTGCAATCGCAGAAGGTCGATGTGCGCCTGATCGCCGCGACCCACCGCGATCTCAAGAGCCTGGCCAAGATCGGCCAGTTCCGTGAAGACCTGTATTACCGCCTGCACGTGATTGCCCTGAAACTGCCAGCCCTGCGCGAACGCGGCGCCGACGTCAACGAAATCGCCAATGCCTTCCTCGCCCGTCAAAGCGCACGCGTGGGCCGTACTGACCTGAAGTTCGCTCCGGACGCCGAGCAAGCCATTCGTCACTACTCGTGGCCAGGTAACGTTCGCGAACTGGAAAACGCCGTCGAGCGCTCGGTCATCCTGTGCGAAAGCCCGGAAATCTCTGCCGAGCTGCTGGGTATCGATATCGAACTGAGCGATCTGGAAGACGACGAATTCATCGGCCTGGCGCCCCAGGCCGTCAACGCCAACAACAGCAGCCACGAGCCGACCGAAGACCTGTCGCTGGAAGACTACTTCCAGCATTTCGTTCTCGAGCACCAGGACCATATGACCGAAACCGAACTGGCGCGCAAACTGGGCGTCAGCCGCAAATGCCTGTGGGAACGCCGCCAGCGCCTGGGCATCCCACGGCGCAAGACCGGAGTCGCCAGCGAAAGCTGAAGTTCGGCGGTAACGGGTTGCGGGTAACACGCGACCTTGTGAAAAAACTGTTACCTCAGTCATTTCACGTAACACAAGCCGGGGCTTAAGGTAACGAAGCCCCGGCTTTTTTTCGCCCGCGAAAACCTCAACACCACGCCTAACCCCTTGTTTTACTGGGCCTCACAAAAGTTGGCACGGCACCTGCTATATGTTTGATACAAGAACAATAACAAGCAATGCATAAGACAATAAAAATAAGACGAATCGACTCACGCACAATAAAAACAACACGGCGGAGGCGCAGCTAACTGATTCTTTTGGAGAGGCGTTGTCATTGGGGCTTGCCCCACAACCAGGCCGAGAACAACAAAAACTGCCCTAAGGCAGAGCCTGAACTGGTTGGATCATCGATCATTGCAACACAGCGACCAAAGCAATCCGTTTGCTCTTGGCTCCCGATTGGGAGGGTCATCTGGGTTAACCAGGTGACAAGGGCGTTAAACAAAAACAAGAAGCCCGAAACCAATAATAAAAATAGAGCACGCAAACACTTCTGGGGGAGCTTCGGCTCCCCTTGTGGTTTCCGCGATTGCGACTTTACTGACGCAAAGCCCCGCCAACCCGCGTTCCAAAGCCCCGCGCACGACTCGCCGCAGCTTCCTACACCATCCCCCGACTAAATGCTAGAATCCCCGCCCATCATGCGGTCATTCTTCGTTATGGCCGAACATTCCTTCAAACAGTGCATCCCATGCTGAAGAAGTTGTTCCAGTCATTCCGTTCTCCCTTGCGTCGTACGCAACACAAACGCAGCACGCCTGAAGTGCTCAACAGCAGCCAACATTCGCTGCAACGCGCCCAGTTCAGCCGTTATGCGGTGAACATCGTCGAACGCCTGCAGAACGCCGGCTACCAGGCCTACCTGGTCGGCGGTTGCGTGCGCGACATGTTGCTCAATATCACCCCCAAGGATTTCGACGTCGCCACCAGCGCCACACCGGAACAGGTGCGGGCCGAATTCCGCAACGCACGGATCATCGGCCGTCGGTTCAAGCTGGTGCATATCCACTTCGGCCGCGAAATCATCGAGGTCGCGACCTTCCGCGCCAATCACCCGCAAAACGATGAAGAGGAAGACAGCAACCAGTCCTCGCGCAACGAAAGCGGGCGCATCCTGCGCGACAACGTGTACGGCACCCTCGAAGAGGACGCCCAGCGCCGCGACTTCACTATCAACGCCCTGTATTACGATCCGGTCAGCGAACGCATCCTCGATTACGCCAACGGCGTGCACGACATTCGCAATCACCTGGTCCGCCTGATCGGCGACCCACGCCAGCGCTACCAGGAGGACCCGGTACGCATGCTGCGGGCCGTGCGCTTCGCCGCCAAGCTGGATTTCGGCATCGAGAAACACACTGCCACACCGATCCGCGACCTGGCCCCCATGCTGCGGGAAATCCCCTCGGCGCGCCTGTTCGAGGAAGTGCTCAAGCTGTTCCTGTCCGGCCATGCCGCCGACACATTCGAGATGCTGGTCGACCTGCAACTGTTCGATCCGCTGTTCCCGGCCAGCGCCGAGGCGCTGGAGTACAACCCGACCTACACCCATACGCTGATCAGCGAAGCCCTGGTCAATACCGACCTACGCATCAAGCAGAACAAGCCGGTTACCCCGGCCTTCCTGTTCGCCGCGCTGCTGTGGCCTGCCTTGCCGGCTCGCGTGCTGCGCCTTCAGGAACGCGGCATGCCGCCAATTCCGGCGATGCAGGAAGCCGCTCACGAATTGATCAGCGAACAGTGCCAGCGCATCGCCATTCCAAAACGCTTCACCATGCCGATCCGCGAAATCTGGGACATGCAGGAACGTCTGCCACGCCGCAGCGGCAAGCGCGCCGACCAGTTGCTGGACAACCCGCGGTTCCGCGCCGGCTATGACTTCCTGCTGCTGCGCGAAAGCGCCGGCGAACAGACCGATGGCCTGGGCGAATGGTGGACCGACTATCAGGACGCCAACGAAGCCGGTCGCCGCGACATGATTCGCGATCTGAGTGGCAAGGACGAAGCCGGCACAGGTCCGCGCAAGCGTCGTCGCAGCAGTGGCGCCAAACGCAAACGCGCCACCGCCGGCGCACCGAGCGCTTCCGGCGAATAACCCGATGGAACGCATCTACATCGGCATGGGCAGCAACCTGGCTGCCCCGGCAGAGCAATTGCGCAGCGCGATCGACGCCCTGGCGCAGTTGCCGCACAGCCAACTGGCGGGGGTCTCGGCCTTCTATCAAAGCGACTCCCTGCTGCCCGGCCAACCGCGTTACACCAACGCCGTGGCCGCCCTGGACAGCAGCCTCGCGCCCCTCGAACTGCTGGACGCGCTGCAAGCCATCGAAAACGGCCAGGGCCGCGAGCGTCTCGAGCGTTGGGGACCGCGGACCCTGGACCTGGACATCCTGCTGTTCGGCGATCGCCTGATCGACGAACCGCGACTCAAGGTCCCGCATTACCATATGCAGGCCCGGGCCTTTGTCCTCTATCCCCTGGCCGAACTGGCCCCCGCCGACCTGCAACTGGCCGACGGCCGCCACCTGCGCGCTCTGCTCGCCGCCTGCCCATTTGTCGGCCTGGAACGTCTGGCCTGACTGCTGAAACGCATCAGTTACGGCGGTAACACTCACGCCGTAACAATGCGGTAACACATGCAATTGACTTCCCGGGTCCTCCTCACGACTATAGGCGTCCCGTTGCCGCCAACACGGCGTTACAGGGCGCATTCCAAGCTGTGTGAAAGCGTAGCGAGCGAAGGTAAGACCAGGCAAAAACAGGCGAGGGAGCGGAGTTTACGTGCTGTAAATGAGCAGCCCGAGCCTGTTTTTAACGCAGGATTACCGAGCGCAGTAGCTTTCACATAGCTTGGGCCAGGCCTTATAAGCACGACAACAGACCGTGCGCCTGCATAGATAAAGAATCACGCGCGTTACTCGCAGCAGTTTCCAGAGCGCCTGAATGAGGACCCTTTTTCATGCCAGACATTACCCTGACCACCCTGCAAGGCCTCAAGCAGAAAGGTGAAAAAATCACCATGCTGACCTGCTATGACGCGACCTTCGCCCACACCTGTTGCCAGGCTGGCGTTGAAGTACTGCTGGTGGGCGACTCCCTCGGCATGGTCTTGCAAGGGCACGACAGCACACTGCCAGTCACTACCGCCGAGATGGCCTACCACGTCGCCGCGGTCAAACGCGGTAACAGTGGCGCGCTGATCCTCGCCGATCTGCCGTTCATGGCCTACGCCACCACCGAACAGGCCCTGAACAACAGCGCCCAGTTGATGCAGGCCGGTGCGCACATGATCAAGGTCGAAGGCGCGCTCTGGCTGGCGGAGTCCATCCGCCTGCTGGCCGAACGCGGTATCCCGGTCTGCGCCCACATGGGCCTGACCCCGCAATCGGTGAACATCCTCGGCGGCTACAAGGTCCAGGGGCGTAACGAAAACCAGGCCCGGCAGATGCGTGCCGACGCCATTGCCCTGGAAGCGGCCGGCGCAGCGATGCTGCTGCTCGAATGCGTGCCGAGCGAACTGGCGGCGGAAATCACCCAGGCGGTGAAGATTCCGGTGATCGGCATCGGTGCCGGCAGCGGCACCGACGGTCAGGTGCTGGTCCTGCACGACATGCTGGGCCTGTCCCTGAGTGGTCGCGCGCCGAAGTTCGTGAAGAACTTCATGGCCGGCCAGGAAAGCATCCAAGCGGCCCTGAGCGCCTACGTCAATGAAGTCAAGGCCGTGACCTTCCCAGGCGCCGACCACGGGTTTTCTGCATGAATACTGTCAAAACCGTACGTGAACTGCGTGCCGCTGTGGCCCGTGCCCGCAGCGAGGGCAAGCGCATCGGCTTCGTACCGACCATGGGCAACCTGCACAGCGGTCATGCGGCCCTGGTGACCAAGGCGGCCCAGCGGGTGGATTTCGTAGTGGCGAGCATTTTCGTCAACCCGCTGCAGTTCGGCGCCGGCGAAGACCTCGACAAGTACCCGCGGACCCTGGCCGCCGACCAGGAAAAACTCCTGCAAGCCGGTTGCCATCTGCTGTTCGCCCCGACCGTCGAAGAGATGTACCCCGACGGCATGGACGGCCAGACCCGGGTCAGCGTGCCGCAGCTCTCCGAAGGCCTGTGCGGCGCCAGCCGTCCCGGGCATTTCGAAGGAGTGGCCACGGTGGTCAGCAAGCTGTTCAACATGGTGCAGCCGGACCTTGCGGTCTTCGGCCAGAAGGACTTCCAGCAACTGGCGGTGATCCGCGCCCTGGTGCATGACCTGAACATGCCGATCCAGATCATCGGCGAGCCCACCGTGCGGGCCGCCGACGGCCTCGCGCTGTCGTCGCGCAACGGCTACCTGAGCGAGGAACAACGTGCCATCGCCCCCGCGATCTATCGTGGCCTGACTCAGATCGCCGAGGCCATCAGCCAGGGCGAGCGGGACTATCCAAAGCTGCTGGATGAGCAAAAACGAGTGCTCGAAGCCGCAGGTTTTCGCCCCGATTACCTGGAAATCCGCCACGCCCGGACCCTGCGCCCGGCCACCGCGCAAGACCGCGACCTGGTAATCCTGGCGGCGGCCTATCTGGGTGCTACCCGCCTGATCGACAACCTGCATCTGGACCTCGACGCCTAGGTCCCAAAGGCTGATTGCCCGAAGCCCGACCTTCGGGCAAACTGCCGCCGCCCGGGGCCTGCAGCGATGCTGCGGGCCCTGTTCGAGGATCCGACCGAGAGAACCACTCATGCACGCCATCATGCTCAAGGCCAAGCTGCATCGCGCCGAAGTCACCCACGCTGTGCTCGACTACGAAGGCTCCTGCGCCATCGACGGCGAATGGCTGGACTTGTCCGGTATCCGTGAGTACGAACAGATCCAGATCTACAACGTCGACAATGGCGAACGCTTCACCACCTATGCCATTCGTGGTGAGGAAGGCTCGCGCATGATCTCGGTCAACGGCGCCGCCGCGCACAAGGCCAAGGTCGGCGACCGGGTGATCATCTGCGCTTACGCTCACTACAGCGAAGCCGAACTGCTCAACTTCAAGCCACGCATGCTCTATATGGCGCCGGGCAACGAGCTGAGCCACACCAGCCATGCCATCCCGGTTCAGGTCGCCTGAACCCCAGTCATTCTCAGCCCTGAAATCCCGTTCGTGCGCGGCTCTGAGGCGCCGGTATAAAAAAGTACCGGCCGCAGGTCAGACAAAGCCAAGACAGATCAGCACGCGAGAGTTACTGTTATCGCCCTGCGTGCTTAATCGTGTCAGCGCAGGTTTGACCGAACGTTATTCTTCGAGCAGGACGTTCCGGGCTTTTCAGTGTCCAACAGGCAGTTCAAGTAAAAGGAAAACCGCAGCGATGGCGTACTACCGCACTCCTCACGACGTTACCGCTCTGCCCGCCTGGCAAGCGTTGAATGACCACCGCCAGGCCATGCAGGATTTCAGCATGCGCGAGGCCTTCAATACCGACCCGCAGCGCTTTCATCAATTCAGCCTCAGCGGCTGTGGGCTTTTTCTCGATTACTCGAAGAACCTGATCACCTCCGAAACCCGCAACCTGCTGGTGGGCCTGGCCAATGAAGCCGGCCTGCAGGACGCGATCAAGGCGTTGTTCGCCGGTGAGCTGGTCAACTCTTCCGAAGGCCGTCCGGCCCTGCATACCGCCCTGCGCCGCCCGGTGGGCGACAAGCTGTCGGTCAACGGCGTCAACGTGATGCCGGAAGTGCACAAGGTGCTGAACCAGATCACCGAGCTGGTCGGGCGCATCCATGACGGCCTGTGGCGTGGCTACACCGAAAAGCCGATCACCGACGTGGTGAACATCGGCATCGGCGGTTCCTTCCTCGGCCCGGAGCTGGTGTCCGAAGCACTGCTGTCCTACGCCCAGAAAGGCGTGCGTTGCCATTACCTGGCCAATATCGACGGCAGCGAGTTCCACGAGCTGTCCTCGAAGATCCGCGCCGAAACCACGCTGTTCATCGTCTCGTCGAAATCCTTCAATACCCTGGAAACCCTGAAGAACGCCCAGGCCGCACGCGCCTGGTACCTGGCTCAGGGCGGCTCCGAGGCCGAGCTGTATCGCCACTTCATCGCAGTGTCGAGCAACAACGCCGCCGCGGTGGCCTTCGGCATCCGCGAAGAGAACATCTTTCCGATGTGGGACTGGGTCGGCGGGCGTTACTCGCTGTGGTCGGCCATCGGCCTGCCGATCGCCCTGGCCATTGGCATGTCCAACTTCAAGGAACTGCTGTCCGGTGCCTACACCATGGACCAGCACTTCCAGACCGCGCCGTTCGAGCAGAACATGCCGGTTCTCCTGGCCCTGCTGGGCGTGTGGTACGGCAACTTCTGGGGCGCGCAAAGCCACGCGATCCTGCCGTACGACCACTACCTGCGCAACATCACCAAGCACTTGCAGCAACTGGACATGGAATCCAACGGCAAGAGCGTACGCCAGGACGGCACGCCGGTTTCCACCGACACCGGTCCAGTGATCTGGGGTGGCGTGGGCTGCAACGGCCAGCACGCGTACCACCAGTTGTTGCACCAGGGCACCCAGCTGATTCCGGCCGACTTCATCGTGCCGATCGTCAGCTTCAACCCGGTCGCCGACCATCACCAGTGGCTGTACGCCAACTGCCTGTCGCAAAGCCAGGCGCTGATGCTCGGCAAGACGCGCGCCGAGGCCGAGGCCGAGCTGCGTGAAAAAGGCCTGAGCGAGGCCGAAGTCCAGAAGCTGGCACCGCACAAGGTGATCCCCGGCAACCGCCCGAGCAACACCCTGGTGGTCGAGCGCATCAGCCCGCGCCGCCTGGGCGCGCTGGTGGCGATGTACGAACATAAGGTCTTCGTGCAGAGCGTGATCTGGGGCATCAACGCCTTCGACCAATGGGGCGTGGAACTGGGCAAGGAGCTGGGCAAGGGCGTCTACAACCGCCTGGTCGGCAGCGAAGAAACCCCGGCCGAGGATGCTTCGACCCAGGGCCTGATCAACTATTTCCGCGGTCGCCACCGCGGCTGATAGCCCGCTGAAATCCTCCTTCGCGAACCGGCCCACTGCTGTGCAAACCATTGCATAGCAGCGGGCCGGTTCGCGATCGGTCGCCCAAGACCGCCCTCCCCTTGAACCCCTTCCGATCAAGGCGCATCTTTATTACTTGTCGCTAAAACAAGAATAAGGAACCGTCATGTTCGATATCAGCATGTTCCCCCAAGCCGATGCCGTCCGCCGGGCCGCACAATTGAGTCAGGACGACTACCAGCGGCTGTACCGCGAATCCATCGAACACCCCAGTACCTTCTGGGCCGAACAGGCCACCCGCTTTCTCGACTGGAGCGCTCCCTGGCAAACCGTGCAGCGCTATGACCTGAAGACCGGCGCCGCCAGCTGGTTCGCCGGCGGCCAGTTGAACGTCAGCTACAACTGCATCGACCGCCATCTGGAAAAACGCGGCGATCAGGTAGCGATCATCTGGGAAGGCGACGACCCGGCCGAATCGCTGCAAATCACCTACAAGAAACTCCATCACTACGTCTGCCGCCTGGCCAATGTCCTGAAAAGCCGCGGCGTGAAAAAAGGCGACCGGGTGTGCATCTACATGCCGATGATCCCCGAGGCGGCCTACGCCATGCTCGCCTGCACCCGTATCGGTGCGGTGCACTCGGTGGTCTTTGGCGGATTTTCCCCGGACGCGTTGCGCGACCGCATTCTCGACGCCGACTGCCGCACCGTGATCACCGCTGACGAAGGGGTGCGCGGCGGCAAGTTCATACCCTTGAAAAACAACGTCGACAAGGCCCTGCAAAGCTGCCCGAACGTCAGCACCGTGGTGGTGGTCGAGCGCACCCAGAACCCGGTGAACTGGGTCGAAGGCCGCGACCTCTGGTATCACCAGGCCTTGCGCGGCGTCGAAAACGACTGCCCGCCGCAACCGATGGACGCCGAGGACCCGCTGTTCATCCTCTACACCTCCGGCAGCACCGGTAAACCCAAAGGCGTGCTGCACACCACCGGTGGCTACTTGCTGCAAGCGGCGATGACCTTCAAATACGTACTGGACTACCGCGAAGGCGAAGTCTTCTGGTGCACCGCCGACGTCGGCTGGGTCACCGGCCACAGTTACATCGTCTACGGCCCTCTGGCCAATGGCGCGACCACCCTGATCTTCGAGGGCGTGCCCAGTTATCCGAGCAGCTCGCGCTTCTGGGAGGTCATCGACAAGCACCGGGTGAACATTTTCTACACCGCTCCCACCGCATTGCGGGCGCTGATGCGCGAAGGCCCCGAGCCGCTGCAGCACACCTCGCGCAGCAGCCTGCGCCTGCTGGGCACTGTCGGCGAGCCGATCAACCCGGAAGCCTGGGAATGGTATTTCAATAGCGTCGGCGAGCAGCGCTGCCCGATCGTCGACACCTGGTGGCAGACCGAAACCGGCGGCATCATGCTCAGCCCGCTGGTCAGCGCCAGTTACATCAAGCCGGGCTGCGCCACCCGCCCGATGTTCGGCGTGCAACCGGTGCTGCTGGATGAGCACGGCAAGGAAATCAGCGGCGCCGGCAGCGGCATCCTGGCGATCAAGGCCAGCTGGCCGGCGCAGATCCGCAGCGTCTACGGCGACCCGCAGCGCATGGTCGAGACCTATTTCAAACCCTACCCGGGCTACTACTTCACCGGCGACGGCGCACGGCGCGATGAAGACGGCGATTACTGGATCACCGGACGCATCGACGACGTGATCAATGTGTCCGGGCATCGCATCGGCACCGCCGAAGTCGAGAGCGCCCTGGTCCTGCACGACAGCATCGCCGAGGCCGCGGTGGTCGGCTATCCCCATGACGTCAAGGGCCAGGGCATCTATGCCTTTGTCACCCCGATGAATGGCGTCGAGCCCAGCGATGAGCTGAAAAAGGAACTGTTGAGCCTGGTCAGTCGCGAGATCGGCAGTTTCGCCAAGCCGGAACTGATCCAGTGGGCGCCGGCCTTGCCGAAAACCCGTTCGGGCAAGATCATGCGGCGTATCCTGCGTAAGATCGCCTGCAATGAGCTCGACAGCCTGGGCGATACCTCGACCCTGGCCGACCCGAGCGTGGTCGAGGGCCTGATCGATAAGCGCCTGAACCTCTGAGCGGGCCTCGGGCCTCAACCAAGGAACAGCCAAGCGGTATGGAATTCATTCGCAGTCGTATCGAAACCCAGGTCATGAGCCTGGGTGGCCTGTCGCTGGGTCAGCTCGACCTGGACAACCCCAAGGGCGACCCGGGCCTGTTCGGCCCGGACGCCATCTGCTGGCAGGTGCATGGCGATTTCAGCAGCATGCTGATCGGCGGCATCAGCGCCTTGCTGATGCAGGCCCTGCACCCGCTGGCCCTGGCTGGGGTCTGGGATCACTCGAACTTCCGGGAAGACATGATCGGGCGCCTGCGGCGCACCGCGCAGTTCATTTCCGGCACCACCTTCGGCTCGCGCCAGGATGCCGAATGGCTGATCGACAAGGTGCGCACCATTCACCTGCAGATCGTCGGCCATGCACCAGACGGTCGGCCATACGCCGCCAGCGATCCGCAACTGCTGACCTGGGTGCATGTGGCCGAGGTCAGCAGCTTTCTGGCGGCGCACCTGCGTTATCGCAACCCGCACCTGTCGCCTGCCGACCAGGACCGTTACTACGGAGAAGTCGCGCTGATCGCCGAGCGTCTTGGCGCCACTGATGTACCGCGCTCGCGCCGGGCCGTGGCGGATTACCTGGCACGGACGCGCCCCCAGCTGCTCTGCGATGAACGCAGCCGTGAAGTGCTGCGTTTGCTCTTGGCGGCACCTGCCCCAAGCCGCCTGGCCAAGCCATTTGGCTCGTTGATGATGCAGGCCGGCATCGACCTGTTGCCCGACTGGGCCAGCGACATGCTCGGCGTCAACCAGGGTCTGCTGCAACGCCAGCTGATCCGTGCCAGCGTCAACCGCAGTGCGCCGATGCTGCGCTGGGCGGTACGCAACGGCTCGATACATCGCGCACGCCGGCGCATGGGCCTGTAATACCCGACCGGGCGAACAGAACGCGACCCACCGGTTCGCGATTGGCGGCGTCGCGACCTTCTATGCAACCATGATTTTCCAAGTTCTCGCGCACCGGTCACCTGCCAATGCCGCCGACCGATGCTGTCAATAACGATGAGGATTCGCGCCATGCAAGACGTCGTAATCGTTGCCGCCACCCGCACCGCGGTCGGCAGTTTCCAGGGTTCGCTGGCGAACATTCCCGCGGTCGACCTGGGGGCCGCGGTGATCCGCCAGCTGCTGGCCCAGACCGGCCTGGACGGCGCCCAGGTCGATGAAGTGATCATGGGCCAGGTGCTCACCGCCGGCGCCGGGCAGAACCCGGCGCGCCAGGCCGCGATCAAGGCCGGCCTGCCCCACGCGGTGCCGGCGCTGACCCTGAACAAGGTCTGCGGCTCCGGCCTCAAGGCCCTGCACCTGGGCGCCCAGGCGATCCGCTGCGGCGACGCCGAGGTGATCATCGCCGGCGGCCAGGAGAACATGAGCCTGGCCAACTATGTGCTGCCCGGTGCCCGCACCGGCCTGCGCATGGGCCACAGCCAGATGATCGACAGCATGATCAGCGATGGCCTGTGGGACGCCTTCAACGACTACCACATGGGCATCACCGCCGAGAACCTGGTGGACAAATACGCCATCAGCCGCGAAGCCCAGGATGCCTTCGCCGCCGCCTCGCAGCAGAAGGCCGTGGCCGCCATCGAAGGCGGGCGTTTTGTCGATGAGATCACCCCGATCCTGATTCCCCAGCGCAAGGGCGACCCGGTGGCCTTCGCCACCGACGAGCAGCCGCGCGCCGGCACCACCGCCGAATCCCTGGGCAAGCTCAAGCCGGCCTTCAAGAAAGACGGCACGGTCACCGCCGGCAACGCCTCGTCGCTGAACGACGGCGCCGCCGCGGTGATCCTGATGAGCGCTGCCAAAGCCCGGGCCCTGGGCCTGCCGGTGCTGGCGAAGATCGCCGCCTACGCCAACGCTGGGGTCGACCCGGCGATCATGGGCATCGGTCCGGTGTCGGCGACCCGCCGCTGCCTGGACAAGGCCGGCTGGTCCCTGGAGCAACTGGACCTGATCGAGGCCAACGAAGCCTTCGCCGCCCAGGCGCTGTCGGTGGGCAAGGAACTGGGTTGGGATGCGAACAAGGTCAACGTCAACGGCGGCGCCATCGCCCTCGGCCACCCGATCGGCGCCTCGGGCTGCCGGGTGCTGGTGACCCTGCTGCACGAAATGCTCAAGCGCGATGCCAAGAAAGGCCTGGCCACCCTGTGCATCGGTGGCGGCCAGGGCGTGGCGCTGGCCATCGAACGCTGAGCCAGCGCCCTTCCTGTAAGAGCGAGACTTGCCCGCGATAAATCGTCAACGATGACGCGCCATGCCTGTAACACTGCGGCGCCATGACGTTTGTTTCGCGGGCAATCGAGCGTCGACCGGCTGCTCCTACAGGGGGTGGCCGAAGCTGGTAAACTGCCCCGCCCAATCATCCGCAAGGCGCCCGCATGTCTTCCTTGAATCAGGCGCTGCGCGCCGCCCTCGATCATCGCCAGGACCTGCTCGTCGAGCTGCATCAGCAAGGCACCGACTGCTATCGGCTGTTCCATGGCAGCCAGGAAGGCGCCGGGGGCCTGACCATCGACCGTTACGGCCCGCAGCTGCTGGTGCAAAGCTTTCACCAGACGCTGGAGCGCGATGCCTTGCTGCAATTGCACGAGACCGTCCAGCAGCGACTGGGCCTGGACACCCTGCTGGTCTACAACGACCGCTCCCGGGGCAACTCACGCATCGACCGCGAGGACTCGGTTTACCGCGCCGAAGAAGAGGCGCTCAAAGACCTGGTTGGCCACGAATGGGGCTTGAACTACCGGGTACGTGGTCGCCATGCCGGCCAGGACCCGCTGCTGTTTCTCGACCTGCGCAACGCCCGTGGCTGGGTCAAGGCCCACAGCGCCGACAAGAGCGTGCTGAACCTATTCGCCTATACCTGCGGTGTCGGCCTGAGTGCCGCGGCAGGCGGTGCCCGCGAGGTATGCAACCTGGATTTCGCCGAGGGCAACCTGGCGGTCGGCCGCGAGAACGGTCAGCTCAACCCGCAATTGCCGGCCATGCAGTTCGTGCAATCGGATTACTTCCCGGCGATCCGGCAACTGGCCGGCCTGCCCATCAGCCAGCGCCGTGGGCAAAAGCTGCCCAGCTACCCACGCCTGGAACAGCGCCAGTACGACCTGGTGCTGCTCGACCCGCCGGCCTGGGCCAAGAGCGCATTCGGCACCGTCGACCTGCTGCGCGACTATCAAAGTCTGCTCAAGCCTGCCCTGCTGGCCACCGCCGACAATGGCGTGCTGATCTGCTGCAACAACCTGGCGAAAGTCACGCTGGACGACTGGCGCGAACAGGTACTGCGCTGTGCCGAAAAAGCCGGTCGCCCGGTACGCGAATGGCAGGTGCTGACACCCGCTCGCGACTTCCCGTCCATGGACCAGCAACCGCCGCTCAAGACCCTGATCCTGCATCTGTGATCTCTCGCGAGGAATCTGAACAATCCTGTTTGCGACCGTGATGGGATTGTTTCGGAACCGGAAACGCATGCCATACTCCAACGCACTTCCGATTCAGATAGATGAAGCCTCGCATGTCCAAAGGATTGATCCGCGCTATCGGCGCCTTGTTGACCGCTCTCGCCCTGTACAGCCTGTTGGGCTTTCTGATTTTGCCGGGCATCGCCTTGCGAGTGGCCAATCAACAGTTGGCCAACTACGCGACGGTACCGGCAAAGATCCAGCGCATCGAACTCAACCCGTTCAGTCTTGAACTGACACTCTGGGGCCTGAATATCGGTGAGCCGGGCAAGGAGCAAGTGGCCTTCGAGCGTCTCTACGCCAACCTGCAACTGGACAGCCTCTGGACCCGCGCACTGCACCTGGCCGATATCGAGCTGGACAAACCCAAGAGCGAGATCCTGTTCGCCAAGGACGGCAAGCTCAACCTGCTGGGCCTGTTCAACCTGCCCGCCAGCGAACCCACTCCGGACGACCCCGAGGCCAAACCGTTCCCCCTGCGTATCGAGCGCATCAAGCTGGCCGGTGGTTATGTGCACTTCCAGGACGCGCGGCCCAGCGAGCCCATCGAGTTCCTGTACGACAAGCTCGATTTCGAACTGAAGAACCTCAGCACCCTGCCCGACGACAATGCCGACATGACCCTGGTCGCCGCCGGGCCCGAGGGTGGCCAGATCGACTGGAGCGGCAACTTCAGCCTGGTCCCCATCGCGTCCGAAGGCACCCTGAAAGTCACCGACGGCAAGATGAAAGTCTGGTGGCCCTATGTCCGTGACGCGCTGCCCCTGGTCCTGGAAGACGGCGTACTGAACCTCAACACCCGCTACAAGCTGAACCTGGCCAAGGAAACCGAGCTGCTGCTCAGCGATGCCTCGGTCAGCGTCGCGCCCTTCGCTATCAAGACCCCCGACGGTCGGCCACTGGCCCGCCTGGAGCGCCTGGACGTCAGTGAAACCACGGTCGACCTGGCCAAGCAGCAAGTGGTGGTCGGCAAGATCCGCAGCCAGAAACTGGAAACCTGGGCCGCCCTGGAGGCCGATGGCCAACTGGACTGGCAGAAACTGTTTGCCAGCCAGCCGGCCAAACCGGCTGCCAAGCCCGCTCCGGCCGCCGCCGATACTCCGCCGGCTCCCGCTCCGGCGCCGAGCAAACCCTGGCAGGTGCTGCTCAAGGACGTGCAACTGCGCAATTACCAGGTGCACCTGGCGGACCGTCAGGCCAAGCCGGCCGTGGCCCTGGAGGTCGGCCCGCTGAACGTCGACGTGCAGAACTTCGACAGCCTCAACCAGTCGCCTTTCAACCTCAAGCTCGACACCGGAGTGGGCAAACAGGGCAAGATCCTCGCCAACGGCGTAGTCAACCTGCAACCGGTGACCGCCAAGCTGGCGGTGCAGACCAAGGACATCGACCTGCGGGTCGCCCAGTCCTACATCAGCCCGTTCATTCGCCTGGAGCTGCGCAGCGGCATGCTCGGCAGCGACCTGGCGGTGGACCTGAAAAACATCGATCCCCTGACATTCAGCGTGACTGGCCGCGCCCAGGTCGACCAGTTGCACACCCTGGACACCCTGAAAACCCGCGATTTCGTGAAATGGCAGCAACTGGTGCTCGAAGGCCTGAACTATCAGCACGGCGACAGCCTGACGATCAACAAGGTCAACCTGATGCAGCCCTATGCGCGCTTCATGATCAACGATGACCGCACCACCAACATCGATGACCTGCTGATCCCGCAACCGGCCGACAGCGCGCCGAAAGGCGCAGCCAAGCCGGCCGCCAAGGAAAAGCCCCTGGGCATCCATATCGGCCAGATCGCCATCAACGACGGTTCGGCCAACTTCGCCGACTTCAGCTTGACCCCCAATTTCGCCACGGCCGTCCAGCAACTCAATGGCCAGATCGGCACCATCGACAGCCGCCAGGCAAAACCGGCCAACGTCGATATCAAGGGCAAGGTCGATCGTTATGCGCCGGTCACCATCAAGGGCAGCGTGAACCCTTTCGATCCGATGGCCGCACTGGACATCGCCACCAGCTTCAAACGCGTCGAACTGACCAACCTGACCCCCTACTCCGGCAAGTTCGCCGGCTACCGCATCCGCAAGGGCCGGCTCAACCTCGACCTGCACTACGTCATCACCAACGGCCAGCTCAAGGCCGAAAACAAAGTGGTGGTCGAACAACTGGAGCTGGGGGAAAAAGTCGACAGCCCGGATGCCGTGAGCCTGCCACTGAAACTGGCGGTCGCCTTGCTCAAGGATGTCGACGGCAAGATATCCATCGAACTGCCGGTGACGGGCGATCTGAACAACCCGCAGTTCAGCGTCATGCCGATTGTCTGGCAGACCCTGCGCAACCTGATCGTCAAGGCTGCCGCGGCACCGTTCAAACTGATTGGCGGGCTGGTCGCGGGTGGCGGTTCGGAAGACTTGGGCAGTGTCTCGTTCGCCCCGGGTTCGAGTGACTTGAGCCCGGAATCGGAAGCGGCGCTGGTCAAGCTGTCCAATGCGCTCAAGGAACGTCCGACCCTGCGCCTGGAGATCGAAGGCACCGCCGCGCAGAGCAGCGATGGCCCGCTGATCGCCGAGCAACGCCTGGAGCGGGAATACCAGTACAACTACTACAAGATGCTCCAGCGCCGCGGCGACAAGGTGCCGGCCCAGGCGTCGCTGCTGGAAGTACCGGAGAAAGAAAAAGCCCCGCTGCTGGAGGGCATTTATCGCACGCGCCTCAAGACCCAGCCACCGGCCGAATGGAAGGACCTGGGCAAGGAAGAGCGCACCGCGAAAATGCGTGAAGGCGTGATCAAGTTCTGGAGTGGCAGCGATGTGCTGTTGCGCCAGTTGGGCCAGGAACGGGCCAGCAGCATCAAGGACTTCCTGGTGGACAAGGGTCAACTGGCGGACGATCGGGTCTACTTCATCGATGCCAACCTTGGCCAGGCCGAAAGCGATGGTCGGGTCATTACCCCCATGCACCTGGACGCCGAATAACCACCCTCCCCGCCGCCCCGGAAACGGATCGGCCCGGCGGTTTTCCTGCCATGAATAGAACAGGCCCCGACACACTGTGCCGGGGCCTGTTCTGTTTACCAAAGGAGTCACTTCCCTGTGGCCATTCGCATGAACCGTCAAGGAAGCGGTAGATGAATCCTCTACCGCATCTTCTCCCTGTCCAGGAAAGAAGCTTGAGGCTTAGTCGGTTTTCAAACCGTCAGCCGATACTGCCTTCACGCCTTTGATGTGCTTGGCGATGTTGACTGCGGTTTCTTTCTGCGCCGCGGTCAGAGCAGTGGTGGAGGACAGGGAAACCACCCCCTTGTTGGTTTCGACCTTGATGTCGGTACCAGGAATGCCTTTTTCAGTTACGAGATCCGCTTTGACTTTGGTGGTGATCCAGGTGTCGGAAGTGGCTTCCTTGGCCTTGGTCACTTCACCCGCCGCGAGCACCATTGGCGCCTGAGTAGCTTGAGTGGTCTGGGCAAATGCGACGTTAGCCATGGTCAGGGTCAGAGCGGTAGCAGTTGCAGCAGCGATAGCGAACTTCTTCATACGAGTAACTCCTGTTCTTCTGGAAAACCTGCTCCAAGTCCTGGCAGCAGGGTTACTTAAGTAGATTGCAGGCGTTATGCCAAGTTCAGAAAAACAATAAACTCCTTAAATATCAATGAATTACAAAATCATCCAAGCACTCGCAGTCATGCAAAATGCATGACCGGCGAATAACCTGCATGCAAGTTGCACTTCCCGGCGAGCTAACTTCCTGAATTCTCGATACTTTCCCCAAAGGCGCGCCGGCGCGTGGCGTTTCACGCGCCAAGCAAGCGAGAACCGGACTCAGCTGCCGCTGGCGGTGCAGCCTTTGGGGGAGTAGTCCGCGGGGACTGTGGTGGTGCAGACCCAGCCATCGGCCGTGGTGCGGGTCAGGGTGACGGTCTTGTTCAGCACCGGCGCCGGTGCATTGAGGATGGTACAGCCGATTGTTCCCGCTCCGGTCGAGGCCGAACCCGCGGCGGTCATGGTGCAGTTCGACGTCGCCGCCTTGCCCCCCACCAGCTCCAGGGTCGGATCGCTGCCCTGGTTCAAGACGTCCTCGAAGTTGACCTTCAGCGCCGAGGCTTCGGCCAACGCCGCGGTGACCTTGGCCCGCGCCTGGTATTTGGAATACAGCGGCATGGCAAAGGTGGCCAGGATGCCGATGATCGCCACGACGACCAACAGCTCGATCAAGGTAAAACCTTTCTGATACTTCATTTATCTGCTCCAAGCAGGGGATATCCAAGGGTCTGGGTACTCACCACACAGCCATAGCACAGCCTGTGCCAGCGTCTGCGCCCCAGCCGAACGGGGCTTTAGCGGCGCGAAGCTGCGGTAGTGAGCGCCAGAAGTCGCACTATCTGACACTTTTGGTCAGCCAAGTGCCCTCGGCCGGTCGTCGTGACGGGCTACGCTATCATTCGATCACCGATT
This sequence comes from Pseudomonas sp. LAMO17WK12:I10, assembly GCF_900215185.1. Classification (NCBI taxonomy): domain Bacteria; kingdom Pseudomonadati; phylum Pseudomonadota; class Gammaproteobacteria; order Pseudomonadales; family Pseudomonadaceae; genus Pseudomonas; species Pseudomonas sp. LAMO17WK12:I10. The sequence continues at coordinate 43,729 of NZ_OBDX01000006.1, forward strand.
GCATTCACTGCCCGCCCCATCCAAGGAACGTATCGGGCCATTCAAACTCTATGAGCCGGACGCCGCGCCCCGCGCAGCGGTCCACTCGCTAACGCACAGGGCATTGCCGGCCCTGAGGACATCCATCACAACCCGGGACTCGACACCATGGCGGTCAAAGCAGCAAAAGTCAGTGTTTACCTGTGGGAAGGCACCGACAGGCAAGGCAGCAAACTGCGCGGCGAATTGAGCGGCCATACCCCCTCGCTGATCAGGGCCCAGTTGCGCAAGCAAGGCATCAACCCGGCCAGGGTCAGGAAGAAACCCAGCTCGCTGTTGCAGCGCACGCCCCCGATCAAAGCCCGCGACATCAGCCTGTTCACCCGGCAACTGGCGACCCTGATCAAGGCCGGCGTACCGCTGCTGCAATCGTTCGACATCATTGCCGAGGGCTTCGACAACCCGAACATGCGCAAACTGATGGGCGAGCTGAAACAGGACATCGCCGCCGGCAGCAGCTTCAGCAGCGCGCTGCGCAAGAGGCCGCGGTACTTCGACGAGCTGTACTGCAGCCTGGTGGATGCCGGCGAACAGGCCGGGGCCCTGGAAACCCTGCTGGAGCGGGTAGCGACCTACAAGGAAAAAAGCGAAAACCTCAAGACGCGAATCCGCAAGGCCATGACCTATCCCCTGGCGGTGATCTGCGTGGCGCTGGTGGTCACGGGGATCCTGCTGGTCAAGGTGGTGCCGCAGTTCCAGTCGATGTTCCAGGGCTTCGGCGCGCAATTGCCCATGTTCACGCAACTGGTCATCGCCCTCTCGGAATTCGTGCAGCACTGGTGGTGGCTGCTGGCGGGCGCACTGTTGCTCAGTGTGTTCGGCCTGCGCCATGCCCGCCGGCGCTCACCGCGCTTTCGCCACTGGCTGGACGTGGGCCTGCTGAAACTGCCGTTGGTAGCGCCACTGATGTACAAGTCCGCGGTGGCCCGCTACGCCCGCACCTTGTCCACCACCTTCGCCGCCGGAGTGCCGCTGGTGGAGGCCCTGAGCTCGGTGGCCGGGGCCACCGGCAACCAGGTGTTCAAGCAAGCGGTGAATCGCATCAGGCAGGACGTGGCGACCGGCATGCAGTTGCATTTTTCCATGCGCGCGTCCGGCATCTTTCCCGGCATGGCCATCCAGATGACCGCCATCGGCGAAGAGTCCGGGGCCCTGGACGGCATGCTGGAAAAGGTCGCGATCCATTATGAGGAAGAGGTCGATACCCTGGTCGACACCCTGAGCAGTCTCATGGAACCCGTGATCATGGTAGTTTTGGGCACCCTCGTCGGCGGCCTGGTGGTCGCCATGTACTTACCCATCTTCCAACTCGGCACAGCGATCTGAACATGTCATTGACTGAGGTCCTGGCCAGCTACCCGCTGGTCTTCGTAGCATCGGTGCTGGTCCTGGGCCTGATTGTCGGCAGCTTTCTCAACGTGCTGATCTGGCGGCTGCCAAAGATGCTCGAGCGCGACTGGCACGCCCAGGCCCGCGATATCCTCGGGCTGCCCGACGAGCCTGCCGGGCCGACCTATAACCTGTTGCTCCCGCACTCCCAGTGCCCGCACTGCGCGCACCCGATCCGCATCTGGGAAAACATCCCGCTGTTCAGCTACCTGCTGCTGCGCGGACGCTGCTCCGCGTGCCAGGCCCCGATCGGCCGGCGCTACCCTCTGGTGGAGCTGACCTGCAGCCTGGCCTCGGCATTCGTGGCCTGGCATTTCGGCTTCGGCTGGCAGGCCGGCTTGATGCTGTTCCTGAGCTGGGGCCTGTTGGCGATGAGCCTGATCGATGCCGATCATCAACTGTTGCCCGACGTGCTGGTGCTGCCCCTGTTGTGGCTGGGCCTGATCGTCAATGGCTTCGAGCTGTTCGTCAGCCTCCACGATGCGCTGTGGGGCGCCGTGGCCGGCTACCTGTGCCTGTGGTCGGTGTACTGGTTGTTCAAGCTGCTGACCGGCAAGGAAGGCATGGGGCACGGCGATTTCAAGCTATTGGCCATGTTCGGCGCCTGGGGCGGCTGGCAGATTCTGCCGATGACCCTGCTGCTGGCCTCACTGACCGGAGCCGTGGCCGGAGTCGCCATGCTGCGCCGCAACCGCGCGCAAATGTCCACGCCTATCCCTTTCGGTCCCTTTCTGGCCATTGCCGGCTGGATTGCCTTGCTCTGGGGTGGTCAAATAACCGACTCCTATTTGCAGTTTGTCGGTTTCAGATGACCAAGCCTGTTTTCAAACCCTGGATCCTCGGCCTTACCGGCGGTATCGGCAGTGGCAAAAGTGCCGCGGCCCAGCACTTCATCGACCTGGGCATCCATGTGGTGGATGCCGATCACGCCGCCCGCTGGGTGGTGGAACCCGGCCGCCCGGCCCTGGCCCGCATTGCCGAACATTTCGGCGACAGCGTGCTGCAGGCCGATGGCCAACTGGACCGCGCCGCGCTGCGCAAGCTGATCTTCGAGGTGCCGCAACAACGCCTCTGGCTGGAAGCCTTGCTGCATCCGTTGATTGCCGATGAAATCGCCGCCCACCTGGCCCGCGCCGAGTCGCCCTACGCGATTCTGGTGTCACCGCTGTTGATCGAATCCGGGCAATACGCGATGACCCAGCGGATCCTGGTGATCGATGTGCCGCAGCAACTGCAGATCGAGCGGACCCTGCAACGCGACCGGATCAGCGAACAGCAGATCCAGGCGATTCTCAAGGCTCAGGCGACCCGCGAAGATCGCCTGAGCCATGCCGACGATGTGCTGGTCAACGACCGCGATCTCGCCTGGCTGCACAGCGAGGTCGAACGCCTGCATCACTTTTACCTTACCTTGCGTGGAGGCCAGTCATGAGCCAACCCCTGACCGTGGAATGTCCAACCTGCGGTGCGCCCGTGGAATGGACCGCGAGCAACGTCAACCGTCCGTTCTGCTCGGACCGCTGCAAACTGATCGACCTCGGCGCCTGGGCTGCCGAAGAACACAAGATTCCGGTCAGCCCGGATGCCGAGGACGATCTGTTTTCCGACGATCTGCCGCCGCGCGCCCACTAATAGCCTCAAGGCCGCATGAAACCGTAGTCCTGCGTATCGTCGAGGTTCTCCGCGAGAAACTGCAACTCGTCGGCCAGATCCTCGCCGCTGCGTACCCGCCGACTCTCCTGCACCACCGCGCTGAGCAGGGCGCGCAGGCTCAAGCCCGGTTCGAAACCCTCTTGCTGCGCAGTATCCAGACTCTTGCGTACTTCCTGCCGCGCCCATTCATACACACTCATGACCCTGCTCCCGAACGGTTTTTGCCGAGCATGGGACCGTGCCTGCCGAACGTGTTTGATATGGATCAAGAACGCGGATCGTCATCCTTCCACGGCGCCGACAGGTAACGGGTGCGGTTGAAGGTTTCCAGCCATTCGGGGCAGAACACCACCAGGGCGCTGACCACCATGCCGTTGATGAAGGCCTCGGGGAAGATGATCAGCCACAGGTAGCCGATGAAGTCCTCCAGCCATTCCGGCATGGCAAAACGCCCGTCGAACCACAGCAGCCCCAGGCCCACCAGCAGGCACAACAAGGCCGACAGGGCGGCAGCAAAAAAACCGGAACAGAAGATATACACAAAGGGATTACGCGGCTGCGCGCGCTCCACCAGGATCGCGCAGCATTCGGTGACCAGCACCGGCAGCAGGATCAGCAAGGCGCCGTTGATGCCGACCGCCGCCAGGTCCTGGCGGCCCAGCGCGACCAGCCCTACCTGGGCAATCAGGCCGCCGATGATCGCCAGCGGCCAGTCCAGCAACAGGGTCACTGCCGTCATGCCGATGAAGTGATAGGACACCCCGGTATCGAAATCCCGGCGCACCAGCCACAACATGAACAACGCGAACACCGTACCGAACAGCAGATGCTGACGCCGGCTGTCGCTGAACAGCTCGACCCAGGGCGCGCGCCAGGCGGCCCAGACCAGCACTGGCACATAGATCAGCCAGCCGACGCCGAGAGTGAGCGGCGACAGCAGCGCGGCACTGATCATGGTTGCGCCTGCTCCAGCGCTGCGCGCAGTTCGGCAGCCGTGCCGTACTCCCGTTGAGCCACCAACCGGCCATCGTCGAGCTGCAGCCACAGGACTTTATCCACAGCCCCGGCGTAGCGTGGCGCCACCCGCCCATCACGGTCGAGCATGACCCGGTAGCCATAATCACGCATCGCCGGCACCGCGAACATCCTGGCGATCACCGCCGGCATGCGCTGGATGTCCGCGACAAATACCGTGTGTCGCGCTTCCAGATACCCCGCAGGACGATCCTGCAAGGCGGTGTTGACCAGCTTGGCGCCGTCCATGCTGCGCGCCACCAGCAGCGTCCGTGCCTGCCCGTCGAGGCTATAGGCCTGATCGAATTGATCGAGCAAGGTCCAGGGCGCCAGACGCTCGCCAACCTCCACCGCGTGCGCCAGCAATGGCACGCAACCCAGCAACAGCAATGACCAATACTTCACAGCTTCTTCCCCTTCCTTCGGTAAGTTCGCAGCGTCCAGTCTACACCGCCAGAGCGCCTCGCCCGAGGGCCGCGCCAGCCATCAAGAACCCCGCAATCACGGGCGAAAGGGAATAAATCGCCACCGGTTGGACAAGAGTCGACCCCTGAACAACACTCCATTTATCCGTCACGCCCCCGCTCACGAATGAGCCAACTTCGTGACACACGCCCAGGCTTCCGTTCGTCCTGGATGCGCCAAACCGTCAAAAAACCGATGCATAATGCAAAAAAAAGGTTAACCTGACAGAATTAGTCAATTAGTTGACCATCAAAGCAGAAGAATAGTATTGTTTGGCCATCACAGGCCGCCAAAAAACAGACTTTTTTGCAGTAAGCCTTAGTTTTTCAGCCTGCCTCTGTAGTGGCTTTACCCTTAACAGAGCTGGGTCTTTACCTGGCAACGACGGGATTCGATGCTTACGAAATCGATTGATAGCAGGTTCCTGACCCGAACCGGATTCATGGAACTCTTCATTTCGGGGGTAAAACTGACGCACGCCCTGTCCGCCGCCCTGCCTGGAATCCTGCTGCTCCTGAGTCTTGAATCCGCCAGTGCGGATATCTGGCCAACCGTACTTGGCCTGCTGCTGTTCTTTGCCGTCATCACCGTCATCCTGTTCCAGGCCCAGGGGGTCTACTCCGAAGAGTTCTTCAGCAATCGCCTGCGCCTGCGCACGATGCTGGTGGCCTGGACCTCCGCCTTCTGCATCCTGCTGGTCATGTACCTGGGGCTGCATCTGCTGCCGGTCTTCAGCCTGCGGGACCTGGCTGTCTGGTTCATCGCCAGCCTCGTGCTGTTTGGCATCGAGCGTCTGTTTCTGCTGCGCCTGTTCCATTCGTGGATGGCCAGGGGCAAATACCTGCAACGCACGGTGATCCTCGGCTTCAGCGAGAGCGCGCTGTTCCTTGCCGAACACATGCAGCGCCACGGCGATATCCGCTCCGGCCTGATCGGTTTCATCGACGATCGCAGCGACCGCGTGCCCAAGGCCTTCTGCGACCTGCCCTTTCTGGGCAATACCCAGAACCTGGAAGAGCTGATCCGTTCCGAGCAGGTCAATCAGGTCCTGATCGCCCTGCCCTGGGCCGCGCACGCGCGCATCGGCGAGCTGGTGCAACGGCTGCGGCAGTTGTCGGTGAATGTCGCCCTGGTGCCCGACATCACCACCCTGCGCTTTGGCCACAACCGCATGACCGATGTCGGCGGCATCCTGATGTTCAACACGTCCGAGCTGCCATTGCGCGGCTGGGCGCCGCTGATCAAGCGCTGCGAGGACATCGTGCTCGCCCTGCTGGGCCTGGTCCTGTTGTCCCCTGTGCTGCTGGCCACTGCCGTGGCGGTGAAACTCGACTCCAAGGGCCCCGTGCTGTTCCGGCAAAAGCGCTACGGCTACAACGACCGGCTGATCCGCGTGTTCAAGTTCCGCTCGATGTATGTCGAGCAAGCGGACCTCAACGCCGAACGGCAGACCACCCGGGAAGACCCGAGGATCACCCGGGTCGGACGCTTCATTCGCAAGACCAGCATCGATGAGCTGCCCCAGCTGTTCAACGTGCTGATGGGCAACATGTCGATTGTCGGGCCTCGCCCACACGCCACCGCCACCAAGGCGGCGGGAGTGCCGTTCGAACAGGCGGTGCGCGAATACAGCTCGCGCCATCGGGTCAAGCCCGGGATCACCGGCTGGGCGCAGATCAATGGCTACCGGGGAGAAACCGACACCCTGCAGAAAATCCAGAAACGAGTGGAGTACGACCTCGATTACATCTCCAAGTGGTCGGTCTGGCTGGATCTGTACATCGTTTTCATGACGGTTCCGGCCGTCCTCTCGACGAAGGAAGTCTACTGATGAGCGCATTCACTGGATTGATCCCCTGCATTATTTCCGGCGGCTCCGGCTCGCGCCTGTGGCCCGTCTCTCGGCAGAACATGCCCAAGCCATTCATCCGCATGCGCGATGGGCAGAGCCTGCTGCAAAAGACCTTCGTTCGCGCCAGCAGCCTGGCGGACGTCAGCTGCGTGGTCACGGTGACCAACCGCGAGCTGCTGTTCCGCTCGCTGGACGAGTACCGCAATGTCAATCAGGGCAAGCTGGGGCTCGACCTGCTGCTCGAGCCGTTCGGGCGCAACACCGCCGTGGCCATCGCCGTGGCGGCCCTGCATGTGCGCGAGTACTGGGGCGACGAGGCGCAGTTGCTGATCCTTCCGGCCGACCACCTGATCCTCGACCAGGAGGCCTTCGCCGCAGCCGTGGGCAAGGCGCGCAGCCTTGCCGAAGCAGGTTATCTGGCGACCTTCGGCATTCAGCCCGACAAACCCGAGACCGGTTTTGGCTACATCGAACAGGGCCCGGCGCTGAAGGAAGGTTTCCAGGTCGCGCGCTTCGTCGAGAAACCCAACCTGGCCACCGCCCAGGCCTACGTCGACAGCGGCAACTACTTGTGGAACGCCGGTATGTTCTGCTTCCGCGCCGATACCCTGCTGCAAGAGCTGACCCTGCATGCTCCCGAGGTGCTGAGCGCCGCCCAGGCCTGCCTGGAACAAGGCATGACCCTGGACAACAAGCACTGCCGCCAGCGTGAACTCGACGCCGACAGCCTGGCCCTCGCCCCGGACATTTCGATCGACGTGGCCCTGATGGAGCGCTCCGAGCGGGTCGCCGTGGTGCCCTGCGACCTCGGCTGGAGTGACATCGGCTCCTGGGATGCGCTGCGCCAGCTGACCCCGAGCGACGCCGCCGGTAACCAGGTCAACGGCGAAGCCATCCTGCATGACGTGCGCAATTGCTATATCGATTCGCCCAAGCGGGTTCTGGGGGCCGTCGGCGTCAGCGACCTGATCATCGTCGACACCCCCGACGCGCTGCTGGTGGCCGATGCCTCGCGGACCCAGGACGTGCGCCATATCGTCACCGAGCTCAAGCGCCTGGGCCACAGTGCCTACAGCCTGCACCGCACGGTCACCCGCCCTTGGGGGACCTACACCGTGCTGGAGGAAAGCAGCCGCTTCAAGATCAAGCGCATCATGGTCAAGCCCAAGGAATCGCTGTCGTTGCAGATGCATCATCACCGCAGCGAGCACTGGATAGTGGTCAGCGGCGCGGCCCTGATCACCAACGGCGACCTGGAGGTCCTGCTCAACAGCAACGAATCCACCTATATCCCCGCCGGCCATAAACACCGCCTGAGCAACCCCGGGATCATCGACCTGGTGATGATCGAAGTGCAAAGCGGCGAGTACCTGGGCGAAGACGACATCGTGCGTTTCGAAGACGTCTACGGCCGTGCCCCGGCGCAGGTAAAACCATGATGAAAGTGGCGCTGATCATTCCCGCCCGCAACGCCGCACCGCACCTCGATCGGTTGCTCCCGGCGCTGGCCGCGCAGACGCTGCAACCGGACACGGTGCTGGTGGTCGACAGCAGCTCGACGGACGACACCGTCAGCCGCTTCCGGCAGTTCGGTGCCCGGGTGGAGGTCATCGCCGCCCAGCAGTTCAACCATGGCGGCACCCGCCGCTGGGCGAGCGAGCAAGTGGATGCCGACGCGCTGATCCTGCTGACCCAGGATGCGATTCCGGCCACGCCCCAGACCTTCGCCAACCTGATCCAGGAACTGGAAGAAGACCCACGGATCGGCCTCGCCTATGGTCGTCAACTGCCGCATCCCGGCGCCGGGATTCTCGAGGCGCAGTCGCGCCACTTCAACTACAGCCCCCAGAGCCGCAGCAAAAGCCTGGCCGACGCCGGGGAGCTGGGGATCAAGACCTGCTTCAGTTCGGACTCGTTTTCCGTCTACCGGCGCAGCGCCCTGCAAGCGGTGGGCGGCTTTCCTGAGGACGTCATCGGCAGCGAGGACGCCCACGTCGCGGCACGCATGCTGCTCAACGGTTATCTGGTGCGCTACGCCGCCAGCGCGTGCGTACAGCATTCGCACAGCTACAGTCTGATGCAGGAGTTCCGCCGTTATTTCGATATCGGCGTGTTTTATGGCCGCGAGCCCTGGATCCGCGAAGCCTTTGGCAGCGCGGGCGGAGAAGGCAAGCGTTACGTCCAGGCCGAGTTGCGCGCCTTGCGTGACGCCGGCCAGTTGCAACGTGTACCCGAAGTGCTGCTGCGCAGCGCGCTGAAACTGTTGGGCTATCGCCTCGGCCACGCCGAACAGCATCTGCCGACACCGCTCAAGCGTCGCTTGAGCATGTTCTCAAACTACTGGACCTGAGCTGTCATGATGACTATTAACCGACCTTCCCGGCTTTGTCTGTTGAGCATCCTGACCGCCACCCTGTGGCTGGGCGGCTGCTCGACCCCCGCCCATGTCGCGCTCCCCGACAGCGACACCCTCAAGGCCCGCCACGCGGCGGCACTGACCCTGGCCGACCTGCCGCCCGCCCAGGTGCTGATCCAGAGCGGCGACACCCTGCGCATCGTGCGCGATGCCCAGGAGCCGGCCAGCTCCGACGACATGACGATGTTCGTGGTGCGACCGGACGGTTTCATCTCGATGCCCAACATCGGCCGGATCAAGGCCGCGCTGCTGACCCCGGAAGACCTGGGCAAGGAAATCACCAAACGCTACACCCGTGTCTACCGCGAGCCCGAAGTGACCGTGAACATCGCCATTGCCCCGAGCAACCGGGTGTTCATCGGCGGCGCGGTGGCCAACCCGTCGTTCTTCAACCTCGCCGGCACCGTGTCGGTGGAGCAGGCCCTGCTCAGCTCCGGCGGCGTGCTGCCGTCGGCCGACAGCTCCAACATCGCCCTGCTCAGGACCGGTCCCGACGGCAAGTACAAGATGTACTTCGTCGACCTCAGCAACATGCTCAGCAACCCCGATCATCCGCTGGTCGCCCTGCAGCGCGGCGACCTGATCTACGTGCCGCAATCGACCATCGGCAGCACAGTGGAAGCGGTGGACATGTACTTCACCAAGCTGTTCCCGATCAACAAGGGGATTGGTGTCGGCTTCAACTATGACCTCAACAGCCAGGACGTGAAAAACAGCGGTAACACCATCAACAACTTCACCAGCAGTTCCACCGGTACCGGGACGGGGCGCTAAACAGGATCGATACGTTTGATCGGCCTCCATCAGCCACTGCTACAAGTACTTTCAACGGAGTGATCCCGTGATCGAAATACGCTCTCTACGCGACCTGTTGCGTCTGTTCTTCATCTTCCGCCGCGAGTTCAAGCTGGCGGTCATCACCACTATCGTGGTCGCGGTGCTGGGCGCCTTCCTGCTGCCGACGCGCTACGAGTCGGACGCGCGCCTGCTGGTCAAGCCCGGGCGCGACAGCACCACGGTGCCGATCGAAGCCGGCAATCGCCAGACGCTGATCTCGCCCAGCACCCAGCACGACCCGATCGTCGATGAGGAGAAGATGCTCACCGGTCGACCCATCGTGCACATCGTCGCCCAGCGCTACCTGGAACTGAGCGCGGCCGCCGAACCCCAGGGTTTCTGGAAAACCCTCAAGTTCTACGCCAAAAAGGCCATGGGCACGGCCATCGATGCGCTGCGCAGCCTGCTGCAACTGGTCGGTCTGTCGGAGCCGCAGAGCCCGCTGGACCGCCTGGCGACCCGCCTGGAAAAGAACTTCCAGGCCAGCCACGAAGCGGGTTCGTCGGTGATCGATATCAGCTTTACCTGGGACGACCCGGAAGTCGCACAGCAGGTGGTGAAGATCTGGGTCGACACCTTCCTCGAGGAGCGCGCCCGGGTGCTCGGTCGCAAGAGCCTCTATGCCTTCTATGAAGGCGAAGGCAACAAGGTGGCCGCGCAGATCCTCAGCCTCAAGGAACAGTTGCAGGGCCGCCTGAAGCAGATCGATTCGATCAGCGTCGATGCCCGCCTGGAAAACCTCACCAGCCAGATCGACCGGCTGACCGATGCCCGGGTCAATGCGCAGAACCAGCTGTCCGGGATCAGCAGCTTCCTGATCAACGCCCGCCAGCAGATCCAGGATCAGCCTGTCGAAGTGGTGACCAGTCGCGAGACCAGCCTCAACCCGACCCAGCTCGACCTCAAACGCCAGCTCAACACCCTGCAGGTGGAGCGCGCGCGCTTGCTGCGCACCTATTTGCCCGAGGCGCCGGCGGTCAAGCAGATCGAACAGAACATCCACGACCTGCAGGCCCTCAGCGAACAGGAAGAGACCCGCCTGGAACGCTCGAAGAACATTGCGCCCAATAGCCTGGTGACCAACGTCAAGCAGCAGGTCATCGACGCCCAGCTGCAACAGCGCCGGCTGACCGGGCAGATCGAGAACTACGACAAGACCCTGGCTGCCCTGCGTACCGAGCGCGACCGGGTACTGACCGACGAGCCCGAACTCAACCGCTTGACCCAGCAGTTGCGCACCGCGGAAAAGAGCTACGCGCTGTACTCGGAAAACCTGGAACAGGCGCGTATCGACCACGAGCTCGACAGCAGCCAGATCAGCAACATCGCGATCATCGAGCACGCCACCTTCAACCCGGCGCGAGTCTTCCCCAAGAGCCTGCTGATCCTGCTGTTCGCCATTCCCGCGGGCATCGCCGTGGGTCTGCTGACCATCTATGTCTGCTACCTGCTGGACCAGCGCATCCACGACGCCTCGCGCCTGCCGGAGCTGTTCCAGGTGCCGCTGTGGGGCAGCGTGCCGGACCTCGAGGACGCCACGCCCGCCGCCATGACCGCGAGCATCTACCGGCTCTACAGCCTGTTGCCCATGGACCGCATCGAGAGCCAGGGCCTGACCCTGGGCCTGACCTCGGCGCGCCATGGCGAAGGCGTGAGTTTCATCCTCGAACGCCTGCGCCGCCTGCTGGAAGAGCGCGGCCAGCGCGTGCGGGTCAACGACAGCGCGCCGGCCCAGCCCGGTGAAGTCCTGCTGCTGGATGCCTCGGCCCTGCTGTCGAACCAGGAGGCCTTCCTGATCCTGCGCCGCGCCGACCTGATCGCCCTGGTGATCGAGGCCCGGACCAGCACCGTGCCGATGATCGAAAATGCGCTGTCGTTGCTGACTACCGCCTTCGGCAAGGTCGACGGGCTGATCCTCAACCGTCGCCGCTTCGAAGTACCGTCCAGGGTGCTGGAGCGGATCAACAGCTGGCGCGGTGCCGCCTGATGCGTATCGCCTTGCTGGCCCCGCTGCCGCCGGAACAGACCGGTATCGCCGACTACGCCGCGCATTTCAGCAATGCACTGCGCGGCCTCGGCATCGAAGTGCTGACGCCGCTGGCTGGCTGTCACGATCCCGCGGAGCAACTGACGCGCCTGCGCGCCTTCGATTGGACGAGCGTCGACCTGGTGCACGCTGAACTCGGCGGTGGTCGCTTCGGCGAGTTCCAGGCGCTCGACTACCTGAGCAGCGAACAACCACGGATCCCGCGCACGGCCACCGTGCATGACCCGGAACGCCTGATCTGGCGGCGCGCCCGGCTGTTCTGGCCACTGACCCTGCTCGAACGCCTGCCGCACCCGCTGCCGCAAGCCGCGGCGCTGCTCGCCGACCCGCTGACCCTGCGCGAAGAACGGCGCCTGGCCCGTGGCATGCGCCGGCTGATAACCCTGACCCGGCTGGGCGGCGACTGCCTGCGCCAGCGCATGGGCCTGCGACCGCAACAGGTGGCGGTGATCGCCCACGGCAACCTGCCGATCCCCGCGGCCGAACTGCCGCCGCTGGTGCCGTTGCGCCTGCTGTACTTCGGCTTCATCTACCGCGGCAAGGGCATCGAGGACCTGATCGAAGCCCTGGCCCGCACCCTGGCCGCCAACCCCCAGTGCCGTGGCCAGGTCCGCCTGACCCTGGCCGGCGGCACCGCCCCGGAAATGACCTTCGACCCGGCCGGCAACTACCTCGACGGCCTGCGCCAGCGCATTCGCGAATTGCAGCTGGACGATGTGGTGGACTGGCAACTGGACCTGCCGTCCGCCGAGATCGCCCGCACCATCCAGGCCCACCATGTGATGGTGCTGCCGTACCGGGAATCGAAAAAACTCGCCTGGCTCGGCCAGATGCGCGGCACCAGCGGCGCCCTGTCCTGGGCCAATGCCTGCGGTCGCGGGGTCGTCACCTCCAATGCCCGGGCCTTTGCCGAGGAGGTGGCCGGCGGTAATGGCGTGACCTATCAGCAAGGCGATGTCGAAGCGCTGAGCCAGCACCTGAGCCGCCTGGTGCTGGAGCCTGAACTGGCCCGCCAGTGGGCCGCGCGGGCCAGCGAGGCCGGGCAACAACGCGAGTGGAGCGCGACCGCGCGCCGTTTTGCCGAACTGTTCAATGAAGTGTGCAAGGAGCGATCGAAATGAAGACCCGAGCAGGCCTTAAACGTCGCCCTCTTTTGCGCTATCTGCCACTGGTCGCCGCGCTGGCGGTAGGCGGCGCCCTGCTGCTCAGCGAACAGGTCGATGCCACGCCGATCAACCTGGCCCCCGATCGCACCCTGGTGTGGAAGGACTACCTGGGGGTCAATGCGCACTTCCTGTGGTTCACCCCGCAGCAATACCGCAAACAGATCGCCGCCTATAAGCAGCTCGGCCTGCAATGGGTGCGGGTCGACCTGCACTGGGATCGGCTCGAACCCACCGAAGAGGGTTATCAACTCAGCACCCTCGACGAACTGGACCGGACCCTGAGCGACTCGAAACTCAAGTCGCTGTTCTACCTCGTAGGCTCGGCGCCCTTCGTGACCACCGCCCCCAAGGGCGGGCCGTTCCAGGATCAGTACCCGCCGCGCGATCCGAAAGTCTTCGCCACGCGCATGGCCATGCTGGCCCAGCGTTACCCCGACATCGACGCCTGGCAGGTGTGGAACGAGCAGAACATACCCAACAACTGGCGGCCGAAACCCGATGCCAAGGGCTACGGCGAGCTGTTGCTGGCGACCCATCAGGCCCTGAACCAAGTGGCGCCGGACAAGATCCAGGTCATGGGCGGCATGGCCTACTACAGCCAGATGCCGACCCAGCGCAACGCGCTGATGTTCGAGAAACTCGGCGAACTGGGCGTGCAGAGCCTGGGCATGGTCGCCGCCTACCACCCGTATTCGGAAACCCCGGAAACTGATGAGCCGGGCAAGAACGAAGTGCTGCTGCGCGGCAAGCAGCTCAACGACATGCTGCACGGCGCCGGCCTGAAGAGGGTCTGGGCCACCGAGTGGGGCTGGTCGAGCTACGCCGGGCCCAAGGAGATGCAGCGGCTGATCGGCGTCGACGGCCAGGCCGACTACACCCTGCGTCGCCTGGCGTTGATGAGCGACCAGGACTACGAGCGGATCTTTCTCTTCGCCCTTTCCGATCTCGACTCGCGCGCCTCGGCCCGCGACCAGCATTACGGCCTGCTCGATCTCAACGGCGAACCCAAGCCGGTGTACAAGGCGCTCGCGCGGTTTCTCGAGATTACCGGCGCGCGCCTCAAACCCGGCAAGACGCCAGAGCTTACAAACCTGCCCGACACCTTCTACAGCGTGTCCTGGACCCGCGACGACGGTAAGCGCCTGCTGATGTTCTGGAGCGCCAAGGGCGGCACTATCCGCTTGCCCCAGGTGCACCAGGCCGAGCTCTACGATCCGCTCAGCGGAACCCGGGCCAGTCTCGAGGCCGCGGACGGCATCCAGCCGACCGTGAAATCGTCCCTGCAGATTCTCGTGTGGTAATCGATCTCGACCTGGAGTGCCGTACGTGAAGATTCTCTGGATTCTCCCCTACCTGCCCTGGCCCATGACCAGCGGTGGCAAGACTCGCCAGTTTCACTTGCTGCGGACCTTGAGCGAGCGGGGCCACCGCATCACCTTGCTGGTGCAGTCGAAGACCGAGGCCGATGCCGCCACCCGCGCCGCCCTCGAGCCCTGGCTGGAACGCCTGATCGTGGTGCCCCGGCGCCCGCTGAAACACCCGGTCACGGTACTGGCCGGACTGTTCGCGCCGTGGCCGCTGCTGACCACGGTCAACGGCGTGTCGCGCCCCTTGCGCGAGCGCTTCGACAGCCTGCTGCAGGAGCCCTGGGATGTGATCCAGGTCGAGCACAGCTACAGCCTGCAACCCTATCTGCAACCGCTGCGGCGGGCCGGCCGGGACTTCGTGCTCACCGAGCACAACCTCGAATCCAGCCTGGGCGGCGCGACCTATGACCGCTTCCCGGCCTGGGCCAGCCTCTTCGTGCGCTACGACCAATGGCGCTGCCGACAGTGGGAACGCAAGGCGTTCGACACGGCCCGCCAGGTGGTCGCGGTGACCGAAAGCGACGCCCGGACCATGCGCCAGCTGACCCGCACCCCGGTCGAGGTGGTGGTCAACGGCGTCGACAGCCGCAGCTTTGCCGCGGTCTCGGCCGACCCGCAGAGCCAGCGGGTGCTGTTTGTCGGCAACTACGAATACGCGCCGAACCTGGACGCCGTGCAGTGGATGCTCGACGAGATTTTCCCGCGGGTCTGGAGCCTCTGCCCCGAGGCGCGCCTGGCGGTGGCCGGGTATGCCTTGCCGAGCAACTGGGCCGAACGCTGGACCGACAGCCGCATCGAATGGGTTGGCTTCGTGCCGGACCTGCCCGATCTGCAACGGCGTTGCGCGCTGTTCATCGCGCCGTTGCGCCAGGGCGGCGGCTCCAAGCTCAAGGTGCTCGAAGCCATGGCCGCCGGCCTGCCGCTGGTCAGCACCGCGCAAGGCGCCTCGGGCCTGGCCATCCGCCCCGAGGAACATTACCTGGCAGGCGACAATGCCCAGGCCCTGGCCGATGCCGTGATTCGCCTGTTGAGCGAGCCGAGCCTCGCCGCCCAATTGGCCGGCGCCGCCCGCCTGTATGCCCGCCAGCATCACGACTGGGCCGTGGCCGGTGACGAACTGGAACAGATCTACCGGACTCTGCCCTCCACACAGGAGCATCCCGCATGCGTGTAGCCCTCGATTATCGTCCGGCCACGGTCGCTCCCTCCTCGGGCATCGCCCGTCAGGTCAAGGCCCTGGAACAGGCCCTGCGTGCCCGTGAAGACACCGAATTGCTGCTGGTGAGCGAAGCGCCACTGGAGCATGAACAACGCCAGACCGCCTTCTGCCCGGCCTGGCCGAGCCCTCTCGATGGCGTGCAACGCCCCGGCGTGCGCCTGCGCTTCGAACGCAAATTCTTGCCGGCGACCATTCGCGAGCAGTCGGTCGACCTGTATATCGCCACCGCCAACATGGGCCTGCCCATCGGCCACAAGCCGGCGGGCACCCGTTATGTGCTGATCCTGCATGACCTGTTCCAGCTGACCCAGCGCAACTTCCACCGCTCGCAGCTCAAGGCCATGGCCTATCGGCTGATCGACGCCGTGTCGATCGCCTGGTCGATCTGGATTGCCGATGAGGTCTGGTGCCCTTCGCGGTTTTCCTGCAGCGAGGCGGCCCGACTGTTTCCCTGGGCGCGGCCGAAATTCCGCGTGCTGCACAACCTGGTACCGGAATTCCAGGGCGTCATCGGCCCATTGCCGACGGGCCTGCCCGAGCGTTACTGGCTGGCCGTCGGGACACGGGAGCCGCGCAAGAACATGCCGCTCTTCATCGAGCAGTGGCAGCGCTGCCGCCAGGAAAACCCGCAAGTACCGGAGCTGGTCCTGGTCGGCCATGCCAGCGACCTGCCCGCGAACCTGAGCCAGTTGCCCGGCCTGCATTGGGTCAATGGCGTCAGCGACGAGCAGCTGCAGGCCCTGTACCGGCATGCCGACTGCCTGTGGCAGCCCTCCTACGCCGAAGGCTTCGGCCTGCCGGTGGTCGAGGCGCTGTGGCAGGGCACGCCGGTCGCGGTGGCCAGGGGTTCGGCGCTCGACGAGGTCACGCCACCCGGCGCGCGACGCTTCAATGCCCGCGATCGCGCCAGCCTGCGCAACGCGCTGATCGAGCAGGCGCAGGACAGCGCCAGACCCGATCCGGATACCCTGCGCGACTGGGCCCGGCAATTTGCCGAGCCGGCCCACCGCCAGCGCCTCGATACCTTGCTCACAGGGCTCTTTCACTGATGCTGCCAGGAAAATTCATTGGCCTGACCCTGGGGTTGATCTTCGGGATCCTGTTGTGGGCCCTGCCACCGGCAAAAGTCATCTTCGTGGTGATCGGCCTGGCCGTGACCCTGACACTGATCCGCAAGCCGCTGTGGGGCCTGCTGATCTTCGCCGTGCTGGCCACCTGCATTCCCTACACCACGCTGCAGCTGGGGATTCGCACCACGGTCAGTGAAGCGGTGCTCGGCCTGACGTGGGTCGGGCTGTTCTGGCAATCGTTCATCGGCAAGACCCGCAATCTCATGCTCTGGCGTCCCACCGAGCGGGCCATGGTCTGGCTGATGCTGTTCAGCGCCATTCCCTTTGTCTGGGGCATGCTGATCATTCACGCCGAAGGCAACGGCCCGGTGAACTGGGTGCGCTGGCTGATGAACCTGTCGCTGCTGTTCATGGTGCCGCTGCTGCTGCGTACCGATGCCGACCGCGACAAACTGGTGATCGCCCTGCTGCTGGGCACCCTGCTGATGCTGCTGTTGTCGATCGGCATGTTCATCAAGTCGCGCAACGCGATGTCAATGATCCCGATCCTCACCGACCTCAAGTACGCCCACCCGGAAGCAGTGAAGGACATCTTCTCCGCCAACTACCAGCGCATGGCGTCGCCCTGGGTTCACCCCAACCTCACTGGCGGCGTGCTGGTGCTGTTCATTCCCCTGGCGCTGCTCTATGGCTGGACCCGCACCGGTGCACGCCGGGCCCTGGGGCTGGCGGTGGCGATCCTGGGTTGCGCGGGGCTGCTGCTGAGTATTTCCCGCGGGGCGATCCTGGCCCTGGCCCTGGTGCTGATCTGGCTGACCTACAAACGCGTGCCCTACAGCGGCCGGATCATCGGCCTCGGGGCGGCTTTCGCAGTGGCCCTGGTGATGTTCTACCCGCCGCTGCAGGAACGCCTGATGACCATGTTCTCGGCGACCAACGCCAGTACCGAAGTGCGTTTCGAGGAGTACGCGAAATTCCCCGAGGCGATGATGCGCTACCCGCTGGGCATCGGCTTCAAGGTCGACCCGCCGGTACCGGGCACCGACCTGCCGGGCATCTCCAACCTGTGGCTGAACTTCATCTACAAGATCGGCATTCCGGGGATGCTGCTGTTCATCGCCGTCACCCTGTTGTGGTGGCGCGAGGTGCGCCCGCTGGCGCCGATCCGTCAGGTGACCGCCGACAACGCGTTGTGGCTGGGGTGCATTTCCGGCCTGCTGGCGGCCTTGCTGACGGGCTTGTTCGACCACTACTTCAGCTTCACTTTCGTGTTGATCGGTCTGTTCTGGCTGTTGATGGGCATGAGCCTGCAACAGGTCCGGTTGCGCCCGGCCATCACTCTCCCCCTCATCAACCCCAAGGATCGCCAAGCATGAAACATCGTATTTTCCATTCTGCGGATCTGCCGGAACGCCTGCCTGCCCTGGCCTCGGAGCTGGGCGTCAGCCACGATGAACTGCTCGAGGCCTATAGCTGGGGGCTGAACAACGACGTGCTGTTCGTCGAGGGCGACGGCGAGCAGGCGCGCTACAGCATCTGTGCGGTGGATATCGAACCGATCATCGAGCATCCCCTGGCCCGACGCCTGTTTGGCCGTTTGAAGCGGGACATCCCCACCACCCTGGTGCCGCGCTACGGCAAGAACCTGGCCACCCTCAAGGACCGCTGGCTGCGGGCCTGGGAGCAGGCCTACAACATCCTGATCAACAAGATCCCCAGCCATCACGTGCGCATCGCCTGGCTGCGCCTGGGCGGCGCGAAAATCGGCAAGGGCTCGAGCATCTGGCGCAACACCGAGGTGCTGGGGGTGGAAAACCTGGTGATCGGCGATGACAGCGTGATCGCCTGGCATTGTCAGATCGATGCCCGGGCCGGGCTGATCATCGGCGATCATGTGACGATCGCCTCCCACGTGCTGATTCTCGCCGGCGGCCATGACCCGATGAGCCCCGAGTTCTGGTCGGTGTCCGCGCCCATCTACATCGATGACTACGCCTGGATCGCCACCCGGGCGCTGCTCGCCCATGGCTCGCATATCGGTCGCGGGGCCGTAGTGACCGCCAACACCCTCGTGGCCAAGGCCGTTGCCCCCTACAAGATCATTGGCGGCAGCGGTGCCAAACCCATGGGCGAGCGCCCTCACGACCTGAACTACAAGGTGGGTGGCAAAGGCCTGTTCACCCTGTTCTATTGATGCTCGGCAGCACCCTGCTGCTGACCCTGGCGACCCTCGCCGGGCTGCTCGCCGGTTTTGCCCGCGAATGGCTGCTGGTGGCGGCCTGGGGCGCGGGCAGCCGCAGCGATGCGTTCCTGGTCGCGGTATTCATTCCCGAAGCCCTGCGCATGACCCTGGCCGCCGGCATTCTCGCGGCCGCGGCCCTGCCGCTCTATCAGGAACGCGACGCCCAGCGCCAGCACGCCTGGCTGGCCGGCCTGTGCCCACGCCTGCTGGGCCTGGGCCTGGGGCTGTATGCCCTGCTGGCCTTGAGCGCGCCGTTGTGGATCCGCCTGATCGGCCCCGGGCTCGACAGCGAAGCCCAGGCCGAAGCCGCCGCCAACCTGCGCAGCCTGGCCGCCTGCATCCCCGGCCTGCTCATGCACGCGCTGTTCAGCATCCCGCTGCACGCCCGGCAACGTTTTGTCCTGCCGGGGCTAGGCTCGCTGCTGTTCAACCTGCCACCGGTGCTTTACCTGTTTTTCTACGGCCAGGCGAGCCTTGGTTCCGGCCTTTCGCTGGCGTTCTTTCTCGGCAGCCTGCTGATGTGCCTGTCGCTGGTGCCGGCGGTCTGGCAGACCGGCTGGCGCCCCTGGCAAGTCCGCGGGGATGCCGGTGCCGGCCGGGAACTGCTCGGCCGCCTCGGCCCGCTGTTGACCAGCAACCTGGCCAGCCAGGGCCTGGCACTGGTGGAACGGCTGGTCGCTAGCTACCTGGGCGAAGGCGTGGTGACCTGGGTCAACCTGGCGCGCAAGCTGATCAACCTGCCGCTGATTGCCTTGATGAGCCTGAACCAGGTCCTGCTTGGCTTGATGAGCGGCAAGTCCGGCGATCAGCGCCTGGGGCTGCTGCATCGTGGGCTCGACGCCGCCACCCTGCTGAGCCTGCCAGCCGCGCTCGGCCTGGTGGGCGCCAGCCCGGCGCTGATCCACTGGCTGCTGCCCGCCCAGAGCGCCGACGGCCCGCTGCCGACGCTGCTGGGATGGTTCGCCGTGTCGTTGGTATTTGGTGCCTGGAACGCCATGCTCGCGCGTTATGCCTATGCCGCCGGTGATACCAGCACGCCACTGCATTGCGAACTGCTCGGCAGCCTGCTCAACGCCTTGTTGCTGGCGGGCCTGCCGCTGGTTCTGGGGCTGACCGCAATTCCTCTGGCGGCCCTCGGCGGCGTGCTCCTGACCAACCTGTTGCTGATGCAGCGCCAGCAATTGCTCACCCTCATCAACTGGCCGGTGCGCTGGGCAGTCAGCGCCGTTCTGCTGAGCGCGGCGGCGCTACTGTTGCATCCGCTATTGAATGTCTGGCTGCAACTGGGGCTCAGCACAGTGGCCGGTCTGCTCCTGCTGATCGCCCTGGGGCTCTGGCTGAAACCCTGGCGGGCCTGAACGAGCGGCAGAGGGTTGACCTGATGTCACACTTATCCGTTATAAGTGCAGTCAGCCCCCGCCGACCCGGCAGAGTGTATTTCTTGGATCAGCGTTTGGACGCTAAGCTTGGACTATGGATGACTCAGATTACTTGCGCCTGCTCACCATTCAGGCCGAACAAGCCAACGCGTTCCTGTCCAATGCGCGCAAATGGGAGCGTGAGCGTTGGGTCTGCCAACGCCTGCTGCAAGGCTTGAACATCCCCTACCGTGCCGACGAGTTCACGCCCGCCGGGCAGGAGCCGCCGGACGTACTGTTTCGCGAGGCCTGTTTCGAGGTGTTCTTCGTGCTGGACGAAGGCCGCCGCCTCAACGACGAATGGCGCGACGAGTTGCAACGGCGCCGCAGTGCCTTCTCCCTCAGCCAGCTGGTACGGCGAGAGGCCAAGCCCAAGCGCATTCCGGCCAACGAACTGTTGCTCAGGCTGGCCCCGACCCTGCGCAAGAAAGCCCACAACTACAAGGAACGCGGCATGGACCTGGGGGAGCTGGACATCATCGCCTTCGCCAGCCTCAAGCGCGAAGTGCTCGACCTCAACAGCCACTTCCCGCCGCCGACCGAATACCTGCGCCAGGGCTGGCGCTCGTTGTCGCTGGTCGGGCCGACCTTCGCCCGCGTGCTGTTCGCCCACCCCGACGCGCCGGACTTCCTGCGTGGCAACCTGGGGCGCAGCATCGTCTTCGATGTCGGTATCAGCCTGTAAGCCAGCTGGAGCGGAATTTCCCGGGTCCTTCCCGGCCATTCGTGGCATGGCGCAAACACCGCGCGAGTGTTACAAAGCGCAATCGCTCACGGGATGACAAGGCCGGCATCCGCGAGCAGCTATGCTTCGCTCCATGTCGCATAGCCCGACAAGATGGCACTGCGCTGTAACCTTCATACTTTTCGCAACGTCTAGCTGACGAGGCTTTTTATGACCAGCCGCCTGAACCCCGACGACCAACGCCATGTCGAAGAATACCTGCAACTGGCCCAGCACCGAGTCGAGCGCCGGCCCTTCCGGCCGTGGATGCTCCTCGTGATAGTCGTGAGCGTCACCATTGGCCTGGGCCTGCTGAGCCGACTTATCAGTTACCTGACGCTATGAGCTGCATCGCGCTCGCTCGGGTAACCGTACCGATTTCTTTTAGCCTTGCGAGATATCCCCATGACTCATCGTATTGTCATCGTTGGCGGCGGCGCCGGCGGTCTGGAGTTGGCTACCCGTCTGGGTAAGACTCTGGGCAAGCGCGGTACCGCCAGTGTGATGCTGGTCGACGCGAATCTGACCCACATCTGGAAGCCCTTGCTGCATGAAGTGGCCGCCGGCTCGCTGAACTCTTCCGAAGACGAACTCAACTATGTCGCCCAAGCCAAATGGAACCACTTCGAGTTCCAGCTGGGCCGCATGAGCGGGCTCGATCGCCAACAGAAGAAAATCCAGCTGGCCGCCACCTACGACGAAAACGGCGTGGAACTGCTGCCGGCTCGTGAACTGGGCTACGACACCCTGGTGATTGCCGTGGGCAGCACCACCAACGACTTCGGCACCCAGGGCGCCGCCCAGCACTGCCTGTTCCTCGACACGCGCAAACAGGCCGAACGCTTCCACCAGCAACTGCTCAACCACTACCTGCGCGCCCATGCCGGGCAGACCGATGTGGTGGAGCAGATCAGCGTGGCCATCGTCGGTGCCGGCGCCACGGGCGTCGAACTGGCCGCCGAGCTGCACAACGCCGCCCATGAGCTGGCGGCCTACGGCCTGGACCGGATCAAACCGGAAAACATGCACATCACCTTGATCGAGGCCGGCCCACGGGTACTGCCGGCCCTGCCGGAGCGGATCGGCGGCCCGGTGCACAAGACCCTGGAGAAACTCGGGGTCAAGGTCATGACCAATGCCGCGGTCAGCGAAGTCACCGCCGACAGCCTGATCACCGCCGATGGCCAGGTGATTGCCGCCAGCCTGAAAGTCTGGGCCGCGGGCATTCGCGCCCCGGGCTTCCTCAAGGACATCGACGGCCTGGAAACCAACCGCATCAACCAGCTGCAGGTCTTGCCAACCCTGCAGACCACCCGCGACGAAAACATCTTCGCCTTTGGCGACTGCGCCGCCTGCCCGCAACCGGGCACCGACCGCAACGTTCCACCGCGGGCGCAGGCGGCTCACCAGCAGGCATCGCTGCTGACCAAGTCACTGAAACTGCGTATCGAAGGCAAGGCCCTGCCGGAGTACAAATACACCGACTATGGCTCGCTGATCTCGCTGTCGCGCTTCTCCGCGGTGGGCAACCTGATGGGCAACCTGACCGGCAGCGTGATGCTCGAAGGCTGGCTGGCGCGGATGTTCTATGTGTCGCTGTACCGCATGCACCAGATGGCGCTCTACGGCCCGTTCCGTACCGCCATGCTGATGCTCGGCAGCCGGATCGGCCGCGGCACCGAGCCACGCCTCAAGCTGCACTGAATCTGAGCCTGTAGGCCAAGACAAGAGTGCCCCGAGCGATCGGGGCATTTTTTTGCGCCCTGTTCAACACGGACTCAGGCAAACAGGTAGGCAGTTAAAGATCGAAGTACCCAGAGACTTCTCACACTCAATTTCCAACTTTCCACGCAGCTTTAAGATTAGTCTTAATTTTAAAATAGAAGAGCCACCTGACTTAGCCCCCACATCCGAAAGTTGCTCTCCCCCGGGCGTACCGAATACATACGCCTGCCTCCGCGCCACCTCTTATTGCGGCATATAGATAGCTGACCCGATAGTATTCAAGACGCCACTCATGCTCTATCTAGTTGCATTGATAGTTTGCCCTACACGCTTAAACCTTCGACTCCAACCTGAAACCTCTAAGAATCAACCTATGAAAAACAGTCACTTATGTACAAGGATCGAAGATTTTTGCGGCGACCATCCCGTTTAGCTGCCGACAGGCATTCCGACAACTTCATGCCCACCCGATCAATTTTTAAGAATCTTCTTATTGAAATCCTATCAGGCAAAAAAGTATTAGCCGCCATTCAAAGCCATAGAACATTCAATACTTTAAGAATGGTCTTATTGTAACGACCGAAGTGAAGATACAAGATTGCACCTCCAACTTTAGCAGGTACATAAAATGTCCAAACTTCTCAAAAGCATCGTCTCCATGGCTATCGCTGGCGCGGTCAGCACTTCCGCTCTCGCGGCAGATGGCACCATCGACTTCAAGGGCGAAATCATCGCGGCATCCTGCGCCATCAACGGCGGCACCGGCACCAGCGTTGGCGGTGAAAAGGGCAAGCAGAGCATCGCTGTCGACCTCGGCAAGGTCAGCACCGACTCGCTCACCGGCAATGCTGGTGGCTCTACCATCGTTGGCGGTAAGAGCATCAACCTGACCCTGGACTGCGGTGGCACCGCGAACGGCCTGAAGACCGTGAGAATGCAGTTCGACCCGAACAGTGGTTCCGGTATCGACAGCAAGAACAACTCGCTGCTGAAACTCACTCCTGGTGGCGCAACGGGCGTGGGCATCGGCATTTTTAACGGCAGCAACAAGCTGGTGAACATCGCCGCGAACGAAACCATCTCGGGTGACTTGGTGAAAGCCGGCGAAGAAGGGAAAGAAACCTACACCGCCAAACTGGACCTGCGCGCCGGTTATGTGGCGAACGGCGATACGCTCAAGCCAGGTACTGCGAACGGCACCCTGCCGTTTACCTTGACCTACGAGTAACCCGCACCAAAGGGAGGGGCCTGCCCCCTCCCTCCGACCTGGAGCCGCTATGAAAATCTCATTATTGGCGCGCATTGCAATTGCCAGCGCCATGACACTCTCCGCGTCGATGGCCAGTGCCGGTATTACGCTGGATGGCACCCGCGTCGTCTTTGCTGCGCCAGCCAAGGAAACATCCGTCCTCGTCAGAAACCAGGGCTCGAACGACATCATGATCCAGTCCTGGGTCGAGCCAGACAAAAACGGGGCCAATACCGACGTACCGTTCGCCATTACCCCTCCTCTGGTTCGCCTGGGAGGCAACAAGCAGCAGGTCCTGCGCATCCTCTATCAAGGCCAGGGGCTGCCGACCGACAAGGAATCCGTGTTCTGGCTGGCCGTGCAGGAGATCCCGCAAAAAGCCAAGACCGAGAACGCACTGCAAATTGCCATACGCCAGCGCGTGAAGCTGTTCTACCGCCCGGCCAACCTGCCGGACACTACCGCCAATGCAGCCAAGAGCCTGCAATGGAAGCTGGTGGAACAAGGCGGCAAGGCCGCGCTTTCAGTGACCAACCCCTCCGCGTTCCATGTGACCCTTGCCGGGGGCAGCGTGACGCTGCGCAATGGTAAGGAAGCGAGCACCGCCACCGTGGAAATGCTGGCACCTGGGGCAACACGCACAGTCGAGATCAAAGGCTCGACTGGCATGAGGTCCGGAGCCACAACAGTGGAATTCGACAGCATCAACGATTACGGCGGGCTGGACCGAGTCACCAGCAAACTTTCCAACTAACGGAAACAGTCATCACTCGTGTCGCTCGCTAGAGCGCATCGCTTTACCTAATCCGACTTTTTAATCAGGTCAGTGCCTCGGGCATCCGATGCATGATCGAAAGGATTCCGCATGCCCATTTTCCAGAGAGAGCTCAGTTTCAGGATCGCCCGACGGGCGTGCGCGACCTGCCTCGTGGCCCTGGGACTGGCCTCGAAGCTGTCGGCCGCAGAAGCCGAGTTCGCCGACTCCTTTCTGAAAATGGAGGGCACTCCGGTGGACCTCAAGTTTTTTGAGAAAGGCAGTGCCGTTCCGCCAGGTACCTACAGCGTCGACCTCTACCTGAACAATGTGCTGATCAAGCGCCAGGAAGTTACCTTCGCCGCCGACGCCTCCGGGCAGGTCAAACCCGCCATCTCGCTCGGGCTGCTCAAAGAGCTTGGACTCAACGCGGGCAAAGCCCAGCAGGATGGACTCATCGCCGCGGACGCCAAGGATGAGCAGCCGTTCGACGTCAGCGCCCAGATCGCCGGCGCCGCGGTGGACTTCGACGTCACCAACCTGGCATTGCAGTTCAGCATTCCGCAGGCGTACGTCCAGCGCTATTCCCGTGGTTACGTCGACCCGTCGGTTTGGGACGAAGGCATCACCGCCTTCTATAGCGACTACCAGGCCAACTTCAACCGCAACACTAACCGGGGAACGAAAAGCGACTACCACAACCTGAACCTGCGCAACGGTTTCAATATCGCCGGCTGGCGCTTTCGCAACGAATCCGCCCTGACCGGCGGTACCGGTACAAAAAGCGAATTCAAGAGCAACCGCAACTATCTGGAGCGCGACGTCCAGCGCCTGAAAGGCAAGCTTTCCCTGGGCGAGCTGTACACACCTGGCGAGATCTTCGACAGCGTGCGTTTTCGCGGTGCACAGATCGCTTCGGACCTCGGTATGCTGCCCGACAACGAGATCGGCTACGCGCCCGTGATCCGCGGCATAGCTGAAACCAATGCCACCGTGGAAGTACGGCAAAACGGCTACGTGATCTATTCCGCGTCGGTGCCGCCTGGCGCCTTCGAGTTCACTGACATCTATCCCAGCGGTTCCAACGGCGACCTGCAGATCAAGATCATCGAAGCGGATGGCCGGGTACGCGAATATCAGCAGTCCTATGCCTACCAGCCGGTCATGACCCGACGCGGCAACCTTCGCTATAGCGTCACCGCCGGTGAATATCGCTCCAACGACCAACCGTCGCCGTCGTTCACCCAGGGCACAGCCGTCTACGGTGTGACCGATAACCTCACCGGTTATGGCGGCGCGCTGCTCGCGCAAGACTATCGCGCCGTCAACATTGGTGCAGGCGTGAACTCCAGCCTCGGTGGTATTTCCTTCGACGTCACCAGCAGTGAATCGAAGACCCAGAACGGCAGGAGCAACAAGGGTCACAGTGCGCGCTTCCTGTACTCCAAGACGCTGAACGCCACCGATACCACCTTCACCATGGCCGGCTACCGCTATTCCACCGAAGGCTATCGCAGCTTCAGCCAGCACGTGGACGACCTCATGTATCAGAACCGTGCCGGCTTCAGCGCCCAAAAGAGCCGAATCAACCTCCGGGTGAACCAGAGCCTGTCACAACGAGGCTCGTTGTACCTCAGCATGGATGAAACCAACTACTGGAATCAGCAGGGCCGTACGCGTAACTGGCAATTTGGTTATGGCAGCAGCATTGCCAGCGTCAGCTACAACCTGGCGGTGTCACGCACCCAGAGCGATCCCATGAACGGTGGTTCGGATACGCAACTCACCGCCAGTGTCAGCATGCCGCTGGGAGGCCGGGGTAGTTCTCACCGCCTCTCCAGCAACGCCATCAGCTCGAGCAAAGGCGATTCCTCGCTGCAGTCGAATGTGTCCGGCTACCTGGACGACCAGGCGACCCTCAGCTACTCGGCACAGGCAGGCCACAGCAAAAGAAACGGCAGTACGGCCGGCGCCAGCCTGGACTGGGACACCCCCGTCGCCAAGCTGCGTGGTGGCTATAACCAGGGCCGTGACGACAAGCATATCGACCTGGGCGCGTCTGGCTCGCTGCTGGTGCACAGCGGCGGCGTTACCCTCGGCCAGCCGCTTGGCGAGACTTTCGGCCTGCTGGAAGTCCCGGACGTCGACGGCGTCGGTGTATCCGGCTGGAACGCCGTACGCACCAATGGCAAGGGTTACGCGGTGGTGCCCTATATGCAGCCTTATCGCTACAACTGGCTGAACCTGGATACCCAGACCCTGGGTACCGACACCGAGATCAACGAAACCTCCAAGGTGCTGGTGCCAACCCGTGGCGCCATCGTCAAGGCCACCTATGCCGCACAAACCGGTCGTCGCCTGCAATTCGTGCTGCGCGCGGACAAGGGCGATCCAATCCCCTTCGGCGCCCAAGGCTACGACGAACAAGGCAACCCCCTGGGCATGGTCGACAACCTGTCGCGCCTGCTGGTCTTTGGCGTTCCCGACCAGGGCCGGCTGGAGATTCGCTGGGCCGAAGGCAGCTGCATGGTGGACTACAAGCTCCCCCCAACAAACAAGGAGCTGGCTTACGAACGCGTGGACGGCCTTTGCCGGGTCTTGTGAGTACCGTAAACGCCCTTCGCAACGAGGGGCTGGCCACGGACATAGGCGATCACTCCCACATCAGGTTAATTGGCATGAGCCTGGCCAAGCCAGTGCTCTCAGCCAATACATGACCCAGAACCCTCTACTCACCTCATCTATACCGAATATGCCCACCAGACAGCGGATGGCGGCGAAATGAGGGCCGGCAAGGGGAAGGGGCCAATCCAAATCCCCCAATAAAAATGCCCCGAATTATCGTAATGCCCTTCACTTAAGCATTTGAGCTCATGCCGGGCTTTCTAGAAAATCCGATGCCAGACTTCTGGCATCGGATTTTTTATATCTGCTCAACAGGACCTGCTCGACCTCGGCGACCTTTTCAACGTCTGCGACATATCCCCATAGAGTGAATGGCGTCTGCGCTGAATCTCTCCAGCCAGGCAACCCTTCGCCGATATTCTCTGCCCACCGATCAAGTGCTTTGGCGGGTGCTCGGCGTGGCGTTATTTCGTGACGAGCCGGTTCATGAGGTGGCCAGACATTTGAATATCCGCGCCCAAGGCCTGGCTTCTGACCATTTGCTGGCTCGCAGCGGGCAACCGAAGCTCGTAAACGGCTCGGCGCCGGTCCTGTTGAGTGGTTATTGCGCAAGACCGGGCAACCATTGGGGCGTAGAGCGCTATAACGATGATGCCAGGCATGACCTGCCGGTCTTTGTAGTGGACGGTGCGCTGCTGCGCATTGTGGACGCCCGAGCGTTGAGATCACTTCGGCTCGGGAACACTGCAAGCGACCATCAGACACCGTTTCCTATGCTGCGCCTGGTGGCGCTGATGAACGTGCGTTCGCACGTGATCCTGGATGCACAATGAGCCCTTACCGACGCAGTGAAATGCGTTTGGCCGACGAGTTTTGCAGCGGATTCCCGACCACTCGGTGACGCTGCTCGACAAAGGGTTCTGGGGCGCGGAGCTGCTGTCGAACCTGGGCAGAACCGACAAGACACAACCGGCACCAAATTCCGGGCAAAAAAAATCCCCGTATCTTTCGATACGAGGATTTTCAGTATGGTCGGGGTAAGGGGATTCGAACTCCTGACATCCTGCTCCCAAAGCAGGCGCGCTACCGGACTGCGCTATACCCCGGTAAAAAAAAGGCACCTTTTAAAGGCGCCTTCTGCGAACAGAGCTTTTGGCGTCTGATCTTAAGATTCGATTCCAGCGAACTGGTTTCAAAAATGGTGGGTCGTGTGGGATTCGAACCTACGACCAATTGGTTAAAAGCCAACTGCTCTACCAACTGAGCTAACGACCCAAATATGGTCGGGGTAAGGGGATTCGAACTCCTGACATCCTGCTCCCAAAGCAGGCGCGCTACCGGACTGCGCTATACCCCGGCTTGAAATTGGCTCCGTGACCAGGACTCGAACCTGGGACCCAATGATTAACAGTCATTTGCTCTACCGACTGAGCTATCACGGAACTGAACATTTCAATTTTACAACCTTTACAGCAGGCTTTTATCTCTAGAAGCCTCCTCGTCGACCTGGTCCGTATCGCTACGTTCATGTCTCTGAGGCGCGCTATTCTACAATCTTAAAAACCCCTGTCAACCCCCTAAATTGCTTTCAAGACAATGATTTGCAACTTATTTCAGTTTTTTCCTCAGGGAGGAAAAAGCCTTGGGGCGACGTACTGCGGGGCGCACTTTACAAGCCTTTGCCTTACAGTTCAACGCCCTATGCAAAAAAAGGCCTCGCAATGCGAGGCCTCCTTCACAACGACGCCCTATCGGGCTCAGGTGAAGACGATTTCGTCGTTTTCCACCTTGGCCGTCACAGTGGCCCCCGGCAGGAAACTGCCGGACAGAATCAACTGCGCCAATGGGTTCTCGATCCAGCGCTGGATCGCCCGTTTCAGCGGACGTGCGCCATAGACCGGGTCGTAACCCACGGCAATCAGTTTGTCCAAGGCCTCGCCACTCAGTTCCAGCTTGAGCTCGCGCTCGGCCAGGCGGCTGCGCAGGCGTCCCAGCTGGATTTCGGTGATGCCGGCGATCTGATCCCGGGCCAACGGCTCGAAGATCACCACTTCGTCGATCCGGTTGATGAACTCCGGACGGAAATGGGTCGACACCGCATCCATCACCGCCGCCCGCTGTGCTTCGCGATCCCCCACCAGCTCCTGGATCTGCGCCGAGCCCAGGTTGGAGGTCATGACGATCACCGTATTACGGAAGTCCACGGTACGCCCGTGGCTGTCCGTCAGGCGACCGTCTTCCAGCACCTGCAGCAGGATGTTGAACACGTCCGGATGGGCCTTCTCGACCTCGTCCAGCAGGATCACCGAATAAGGCTTGCGCCGCACCGCCTCGGTCAGGTAACCGCCCTCCTCGTAGCCGACGTAGCCTGGAGGCGCACCGATCAAGCGAGCCACGGAGTGTTTCTCCATGAACTCGGACATATCGATCCGTACCATCGCCTCTTCGGTATCGAAAAGGAATTCGGCCAGCGCCTTGCACAACTCGGTCTTACCCACACCAGTCGGGCCGAGGAACATGAACGAACCACTTGGCCGGTTCGGATCGGACAACCCGGCGCGAGAACGCCGCACTGCGTTGGCTACCGCCACCACGGCTTCGTCCTGGCCAATGACACGCTGGTGCAGGAGGCTTTCCATCTTCAGCAGCTTGTCGCGCTCGCCTTCGAGCATCTTCGACACCGGAATACCGGTCCACTTGGACACGACTTCGGCGATTTCCTCTTCGGTCACCTTGCTGCGCAACAGCTGGTTCTCGCTTTGGCCATGCTGGTCGACCATCTGCAGGCTGCGCTCCAGGTCCGGGATCACCCCGTACTGCAACTCGGCCATGCGGTTCAGGTCACCTTTGCGGCGCGCGGCTTCCAGCTCCTGGCGGGACTGCTCGATCTTCTGCTGGATCTGCGCCGAACCCTGCACTTCGGCTTTCTCCGAGGTCCAGACTTCTTCCAGATCGGCGTATTCGCGCTCCAGGCGGGTGATTTCCTCCTGGAGTTTCTCCAGGCGCTTGATCGCCGCTTCGTCGTCTTCTTTCTTCAGGGCCTGGGATTCGACCTTCAGTTGAATCAGGCGCCGTTCCAGGCGGTCCAGGACCTCCGGCTTGGAGTCGATCTCCATGCGGATACGGCTGGCGGCTTCGTCGATCAGGTCGATCGCCTTGTCCGGCAGTTGCCGGTCGGTGATGTAGCGATGGCTGAGCTTGGCCGCGGCAATGATCGCGCCGTCGGTGATCGCCACCTTGTGGTGCACCTCGTAACGCTCTTTCAGGCCGCGCAGGATGGCGATGGTGTCTTCTTCGCTCGGCTCGTCCACCAGGACTTTCTGGAAGCGCCGCTCGAGGGCCGCGTCCTTCTCTATATATTGGCGGTACTCGTTGAGCGTGGTGGCGCCGACACAGTGCAGCTCACCCCGAGCCAGGGCTGGCTTGAGCATGTTGCCCGCATCCATCGAACCTTCGCCCTTGCCGGCGCCGACCATGGTGTGCAGTTCGTCGATGAACAGAATGATCTGCCCTTCCTGCTTGGACAGCTCGTTGAGCAGGGATTTCAGGCGTTCTTCGAACTCGCCACGGTATTTGGCGCCAGCGATCAGCGCGCCCATGTCCAGGGACAGCAGGCGCTTGCCTTTCAGGCCGTCCGGCACTTCGCCATTGATGATGCGTTGGGCCAGGCCTTCGGCAATCGCGGTTTTACCCACGCCAGGCTCACCGATCAGCACCGGGTTGTTCTTGGTCCGACGTTGCAGCACCTGGATGGTCCGGCGGATTTCGTCGTCACGGCCGATCACCGGGTCGAGCTTGCCGTCTTCGGCGCGCTTGGTCAGATCGACGGTGTATTTATCCAGGGCCTGACGCGACTCCTCGACGTTGGCATCATTCACCGCCTCGCCGCCTCGCAGGTTATTAATGGCGTTTTCCAGCGCTTTTTTGCTGACGCCCTGCCCCAGCAACAATTTGCCGAGCTTGCTGTTTTCGTCCATGGCCGCCAGCAGCACCAGCTCGCTGGAGATGAACTGGTCGCCTTTCTGTTGCGCCAGGCGATCGGCCTGGTTCAGCAGGCGCGCCAGATCCTGCGACATGTTCACGTCGCCGGTGGGGTTCTGGATTTTCGGCAAGTGGTCGAGCTCTTTGCTCAGCTCCTTGCGCAGGCTGTTCACGTCGAAGCCCACTTGCATCAGCAGCGGCTTGATCGAGCCGCCCTGCTGTTCGAGCAGCGCCTGCATCAAGTGCGCCGGCTCGATGGCCGGATGGTCGAGGCCGACCGCCAGGGATTGAGAATCGGATAACGCCAGCTGAAGCTTGCTGGTTAATCGGTCTATACGCATTAGTCACCTTCCTTTTGAGCAGGTCGGAGCGATGGACACACCTAAATAGAGAAACCTGCCAGATACCCCTGTAGATGCGGTCGATTCTGGAAGATTCAAGCCTTGCGAGCTTGACACAGGTCAGAAGAGTCTAGCGTTCCAGCCAGATCAGGGAAGCGAAGCGCCCGGTGCGCGGGCTGCGCCGGTAGGAATAGAAACGCGGGTCGCTCACGGTGCAGAAACCGCCGCCATACACGGCGGTGACGCCGCATGCCGCCAGGCGCAGGCGGGCCAGCATATAGATATCAGCCATGAGCTTGCCAGGGTTGTGGCTCGGCACAAAGGCCTGCTCGGTCTGTGGCAAGTGCCGGACGAAAGCCTCACGCACTTCCGGCCCGACCTCGAAGGCTTGCGGACCAATGGCCGGCCCCAGCCAGACCAGTACATCCTCAGGTGCAACCTTCAGGCTATCGAGCGTCGCTTCCAGCACCCCGGCCGCCAGCCCACGCCAACCGGCATGGGCCGCTGCCACCCGAGTACCGGCACGGTCGCAGAACAGCGCTGGCAGGCAATCGGCGGTCATGGCGCTACAGGCAATGCCGGGCGTGGCGCTCCAGCTGGCATCGGCGGTGGCGACGACGGACGGATCCGCCTCGACCACATCAATACCGTGAACCTGTTTCAGCCAGGCTGGCTTTATAGAGAAGCGATCGGTCAGGCGACGGCGGTTTTCGGCCACCGCCTCTGGGTTGTCATCGACATGATCGCCCAGGTTGAGGCTGTTGAACGGCGCCAGGCTGACGCCGCCCGCACGGGTGGTGACGCAGGCTTTGACCCCGGCCGGCGCGGGCCAGTCAGGAATCAGCCAGTCACTCATCCGACAAAAGCCTCGCGATCCTGCTTGAGCAGGGTCAGCAGCCAGACGAAATCTTCCGGCAGCGGCGATTCCCAGCTCATGCGCTCGCCGGTGGTCGGGTGGTCCAGCTCAAGGAACCGCGCATGCAGCGCCTGACGCGGGAAGTGCTTGAGGGATTCGACCATGGTCGGGTTCGCGGCGGGCGGAATGCGGAAACGACCACCGTAGGCCGGATCGCCGACCAACGGATAGTTGATATGGGCCATGTGCACACGGATCTGGTGGGTCCGCCCGGTTTCCAGTTTCACCCGGACGTGGGTGTGGGAACGGAAACGCTCCAGCACGCGGTAGTGGCTGACGGCCGGCTTGCCGCCTTCCATCACCGCCATGCGCTGGCGTTGCTGGCCATGCCGGCCGATCGGGGCGTTGATCTTGCCGCCGGCGGTGACCACGCCGATCACGATGCATTCATAGATGCGGCTGACGCTGCGGCTCTGCAACTGGGCAACCAGTTGGGTCTGCGCCTGGATGGTCTTGGCCACCACCATCAGACCGGTGGTGTCCTTGTCCAGACGATGGACGATGCCGGCGCGCGGCACGTTGATGATGTCCGGGACATGGTGCAGCAGGGCATTGAGCAGCGTGCCATCGGCGTGACCGGCGGCGGGGTGGACCACCAGGCCGGCAGGCTTGTTGATCACCAGGATGTCGTCGTCTTCATAGACGATATCCAGTTCGATGTCCTGAGCGATCCATTCTCCCTGAGCTTCCTGCTCGGCGGTCAGCTCAAGAACCGCGCCGCCATGGACGATGTCTCGCGGGCGGATAACCGCTCCATCCACAGTCAGGCGGCCGTCTTTGATCCAGGCGGAAAGGCGCGAGCGCGAGTGCTCAGCGAATAATTGGGCGGCGACTTGATCGAGGCGTTGGCCGCCCAGTTCGGACGGCACCTCTGCGCGAAGTTCAATTTTATCGGACATGCTCAGACTAGGCGTCGGCACAGCCTTTGGTTTCGGCTGCGCGCTTGTGGTTAAATACGGCGTCTTTTGCCCCGAGGCTTTTCAACGGGGCGCTCATCATAACAGGACGGCCCCGCCCAAGACAGCGGCCGTCATAGGGACGCAAGCCGCCATGCAAGTGAAACACCTGCTGCTGATCGCCATCCTCGCACTGACCGCTGCTTGCTCATCGAAGGAAGTCGTTGACGAAAACCTGAGCGAGGTCGAGCTGTACCAGCAGGCGCAGACCGACCTGGACAACAACAGCTATACCAGCGCCACCGCCAAGCTCAAGGCCCTGGAGTCGCGTTATCCGTTCGGTCGCTATGCGGATCAGGCACAGCTCGAACTGATCTATGCCAACTACAAGAACGCCGAGCCGGAGGCCGCCAAGTCCGCCGCCGAGCGTTTCATCCGCCTGCACCCACAACACCCGAACGTGGACTACGCCTACTACCTCAAGGGCCTGACCTCCTTCGACCAGGACGTCGGCCTGCTGGCGCGCTTCCTGCCGCTGGACATGACCAAGCGTGACCCGGGTGCCGCGCGCGACTCCTACAACGAGTTCGCCCAGCTCACCAGCCGTTTCCCGAACAGCCGCTACGCGCCGGACGCCAAGCAGCGCATGATCTACCTGCGCAACCTGCTGGCCTCCTACGAAATCCACGTGGCCGACTACTACCTGACCCGTCAGGCCTATGTAGCCGCCGCCAACCGTGGCCGCTACGTGGTGGAAAACTTCCAGGAAACCCCGTCGGTGGCCGATGGCCTGGCGGTGATGACCGAGGCTTACCAGCGTCTGCACCTGGACGAGCTGGCCGCCACCAGCCTGGAAACCCTGAAGCTCAACTACCCCGATCACCCGACCCTGGTCGACGGCCAGTTCGTGCCACGGGTCGCCGAGGCGGACAACCGCTCCTGGCTGAGCAAGGCCACCCTGGGCCTGATCGAGTCCCGTCCACCGCTGCCGCCGGGAGAAACCCGCGCCAACCAGGACGTGATGAAGCAATACCAGGATGCCAAGGACGCGATTCCGGCCGAGCTCAAGCCTAAAGACGCCAATGGCGACGCTGTCGAAGAAGAGCAGCACGAAGCCGAAGGCAACAACAGCGACCGCTCGTGGTTCAGCTACATGACCTTCGGCGTGTTCGACTGACACCGCCGCGGTTACAAAAAAGGGAGGCTTTCGAGTCTCCCTTTTTTTGTCCGTGGATTTCAGCGCTGATTGCACTGTGCGCCCGGCATGACCTTGGCTAAACTGCCGGTTCCTCACTCACATAGCTGGCTACCATGCTTCGTCTACTGTTCTGGATCGCCCTGATTGCCGCTGCGGTATGGCTCTGGCGCAAATTCAAGCAGCCCGCCTCCGGCACCGCTGCGCCCCGCGAACCCAGCACCACGCCCATGGTGCGTTGTGCCCATTGCGGCGTGCACCTGCCCCGCGACCGGGCGCTGCCCCTCGAGCAGCAGTGGTATTGCAGCCAGGCGCACCTGGAGCAAGGTCCGATCTCCCGCGATCGCTGAACCTCGACCGACAGCGGTGCACATGACGCCAAAAGCACATGGTTTGCACCGCTGAATAACTCGCTACAAAAAATCCACCATTTCAGCATCGTCCCACTTCCGGCCGGCAACCCTCGGCAAATCGGGGCTATTACCCTGCGCATCATCCTGAACCCGACCAAACGACCCCGCCCTACCCGCCCTTGAGTGGGGCGAACGACTTCAAGCCTGCCTAGACTTCACGACACGCCAGGATGGCGGGTGCTCCCGCACCTCTTTCGCTCACGGATGAAGCAGTAAGCGGCATGAGCCCACGACAAAAAGTCCTGATCGTCGATGACGATCCAGGCATCCGCGAATATCTGGAAATCAGCCTCGGCCGGATGCAACGCCATACCCGCAGCGCCCGCACCCTGGGCGAAGCGCGTCACTGGCTGGCGCGGGAAGGCTTCGACCTGTGCCTGAGCGACCTGCATTTGCCCGACGGCACGGGGCTGGAATTACTCGAGCATATCCAGTGCCGCCAGCTGCGAATGCCGCTGGCAATACTCAGCACCTGCGCCCGCCAGGAAACCGCGATCCACGCCCTGAAGGCCGGCGCCATCGACTTCCTGAGCAAACCCGTGGCCCTGGCACGCTTGCGCGAGCTGCTGAATGGCGCCCTGCCTGGATCGATACCACCGAACCCTGCTACCGGTCCATTGCTCGGCGATTCGGCCGCCATGCACAAACTGCGCGGACAAATCGGCAAACTGGCCCGGAGCCAGGCCTCGGTCTATATCAGCGGAGAGTCCGGAAGCGGCAAGGAACTGGTCGCCCGCGCGATCCACGACCTGGGTCCTCGGGCCAGACACGCCTTCGTGCCGGTCAATTGCGGAGCCATCCCACCGGAACTGATGGAGAGCGAGTTTTTCGGCCATCGCAAAGGCAGCTTCAGCGGCGCTATCGAAGACAAGCCCGGCCTGTTCCAGGCGGCGCACGGCGGCACGCTGTTTCTCGATGAGGTGGCCGATCTGCCGCTGGCGATGCAGGTCAAATTGCTCCGCGCGCTGCAGGAGAAGGCGGTACGTTGCGTCGGCGGGCAACAGGAGGTCCAGGTCGATGTACGCATTCTCTGCGCCACCCACAAGGCGTTGCTGGCGGAAGTGCATGCCGGGCGCTTTCGCCAGGATCTCTACTACCGCCTGAACGTGATCGAGTTGCCGGTGCCACCGCTACGGGCGCGCAAGGCTGATATCGAACCCTTGGCCACCGCCATTCTCGAGCGCCTGGCGCAGGGTAACGGCCAACAACTGGCACGGCTTCAGCCAAGCGCGCTGCAAGCGCTCCAGGGCTACGACTTTCCCGGTAACGTGCGCGAACTGGAGAACCTGCTCGAACGGGCGCACACCCTGTGCGAGAACCGGCGGATCGAAGCACGCGACCTGCGCCTGACGCCAAACGGCGCCCACCCGGCCATCACGCCCGGACCGGCACAGGTAATCAACCTTGAGAAATATCTGCAAGAAGTCGAGCGCCGGCTGATCCTCCAGGCCCTGGAGCACACCCGCTGGAACCGCACGGCGGCGGCCCAGCGCTTGAGCCTGTCGTTTCGTTCTATGCGCTACCGGCTGAAGAAACTCGGCCTGGATTAAATTCGCCCACTGGGCGCATAAGGCGCCGGGTCGATGATCGGCTCTCGGCCCAGCATCAGGTCGGCGAACAGCTGGCAGGACGCGGGCGCCAGGACCAACCCATTGCGGTAATGCCCGCAGTTCAGCCACAGCCCCTCCAGCCCCAGGACCGGGCCGATATAGGGAATGCCCTCGGGCGAGCCCGGACGCAAGCCCGCCCAATGCCCCACCACCTCGGCCTGCGCCAGCGCCGGGATCAACTCGATGGCCGAAGCCTTCAGGCTTTCCAGGGCCGACGAGGTCGGGGTCTTGTCGAAGCCTTCGTGCTCCAGGGTACTGCCGATCAAGATGTGGCCGTCGCGCCGGGGAATCGCGTAACGCCCCTTGGCCAGGACCATGCAGGAAAGAAAATCCGACGCGCACTTGTAGAGGATCATCTGGCCTTTGACCGGCTCCACCGGCAACGCCAGCCCCAGGCTCTTGAGCAATTCGCCGCTCCAGGCCCCTGCCGCCAGCACCACCTGATCGCCACGGATTTCGCCCAGGGAGGTCTGCACCCCGAGCACTCGCTCACCTTCGCGGATAAACCCGCTGACTTCACACTGTTCGTGAAGGGTTACCGCCGGCAGGGCCGACAGGGCGGCCTTCAGCGATTTGACCAGGCGCGGATTGCGCACGTTGGCCACGTCGGCCATGTAGATCGCCCGCGAAAAACCGCCGCCCAGCACCGGCACCGCGTCATGAGCCACCGAGATATCCACAGCGCTCAATGGCCGCTGTTCCCGCCGGGCCCAGGCCAGCGCTTCGGCCTCGTCGTCGAGGTCCAGCCAGTACAGGCCGGTGGTGTGCACTTCGGGATCGACACCGGTCGTGGCAAACAGGCGCTCGGCCAGCTGTGGATAAAAATCCTGCGACCAATGCGCCAGCGCGGTGACCGCCGGGCTGTAGCGCCAGGGGTACAGCGGCGAGACGATCCCGCCGCCGGCCCAGGAGGATTCCTGGCCGACATTCGAGCGTTCGAGCAGCACCACCTGCTGCCCGGCGGATGCCAGGTTGAACGCGGTCAGCAGGCCGATCACTCCACCGCCGACAATCACCACTTGCTGTTGCTTTGCCATAGTCCAGTCCAGGAAATGAAAACACCGGGCGCCGCCAGCGCCCGAGAAGGTTGTTCAGCGCCCCCAGCAATCCTTGCTGGTCACCCCGTCGGCCATATTGTTGTTGCCCATGGCACCGGTGTGGCTAAGGGTGAACTCGCCGCATTTGTCGCCGGCCATCATGCTCTCGGTTTTCGGCGTCGCGGTCAGGGTAAAGCTCTGGTCGGCCAGGACTGGCGTGATGCTGTAGTCGTCGTTGCCGGCGCTGAGGCCCGGGGCGTTGCTGTAGACACCGCCCTTGGAATGAAACCGCTCGAGGCTCTGCGCCTGTTCCGACAGCAGGCCGGCGATTTGCGTGCGGTGGGTTTTCTTCACGTACTCGGTGATGCTGGGAAGGCTCAGGGTGACGACGAGCCCGATGATCGCAATCACGATCATGATTTCGATCAGGGTAAAACCTTGGTTGGATCTACGCATGCCTCACTCTCACTTACTGTATTTGTCGCCACATGATGCGACGGCTGCCACCGCCCGGTTTCTCGACCAGGGAGGCAATACCGCCGCCGGAATCGCTGACGATTTTGCGGGTAGCGCGGTTAAGCACAGCGCTCAACGCAGGAATGCCGCCGGTAAAGATGACACCGCTGGAAGGCGTATCCAGGCCATCGACCACTTCATCGCCATTGGTGTCGAGCACCGCGTCGCCCTGCATCTTACCGCTGAATGCGTCCAGCTCGACCAATTTGCCGTTGCCCGCGCTGGAACAAGGGTCGCCCGCCTCGACAGCGGCGGTGCTGAAGACAATGCGACCCGCCACCAGCGTGGCCTGATTGATGACCCGCTCGCCACTCGACGCCTCCCCCAGCGGCAGGTACCAGCCCTGCTCGGCCGGATAACTGACGTCCGCCTGGGTGCTGGTGATATAGGAGCCCGCGCTACCGGCAAACAGCCCGGTGATCGCTTGCGCCTGCAGGTCAGCCACGGTGATGCTGCCCGTACCAGCCGGGGCATCCCAGACCGCGTAAAAGCCCTGGGCATCCTTGCTGCGTTTGTCGGCCAGCTCGCTGAGCTTGCCGGTGCCGAACAGCACCAGCTTGCCGCCCTCGGGATGATCCACCAGCAACGGCTGCGCGGTGATCGGCTGGCTCGCGCCACCCGGAGCGCTGAACAACGGAGCACCGCCAAAGGCCGGGCCCCAGCTGTCCGGCGCCGAACCGCTCAAATCGAACTTCCACAGATGGCCCTGGAGATCGCCGCCATAGGCCGCCTGGACCACATTCTGGCTGTCCACCCACACCTTCACCGAGGACAAGCCGTTCTCCTGCCCATTGCCATCGACCGGGATTTTCCTGATCAGCGAGCCATCGCGAATATCCACCACATACAGGGCAGCGACCCCGGAATGGCTGCCATAGCCATTGCCGATAAAGGCCGCCCAGCGCCCGTCGGCCAAGCGTGCCACTTCCGGACGGGCGTAGGCATAACCCAGGTCATTGAACGGGTGGCTGTTATCGGCAACCTCAGGCGCGGCGATTTCCCACAGCGCCTGCGGCGTATTGCCGGCCTGGCCATACAGCTGCACCGCGTAAAACACCTTGCCGCCGGCCCCGGTGCCCGCCAGCGCCAGGGTTGCCCAGGCTGTGCCGAGTTGGGCATCGAAGACCGCCACCGGGCCATCGGCCAAAAACCGGTGACGTTCCCCGTTGACGTAGCCGGGGTCGGCGATGTGATGCAGCAGCGGCAAGGCACTGGAGGGCATATAGGCGTAGCGGCGCCGGCCATTCTCAGGGTCGATCAGCGAAAGCAGGCCGTCATTGGCGTTGACCAGCAGGCTCGGGGTCATGCCTTGGGCCTTGCTCGCCAGGTAGGCGCTATAGTCGCTGTCGCCCTGCAGGTCGGCGGCGTCCTGCGCGGTCGGCGTCGCCATGACCAGCGGCGAGTTGACGATGTCCCCCAGCAATCGGGTACGCACCTTGAGCCCGGCCCGGTTACTCCCCTGGCTCCAGGCCAGTAGATCGGCCGCGGTGGTGCCGGGCGGCAGGTTCTGGGCGAGCGCGGCCTGCTGCGCGCCGGACAGTTGGTCATGGCGCAAGGCAACGGCGGTTCGGGAGGCACTGTTCCAGGTCTGGAAGATCCCCAGCGACGCATCGGCAACCAGGGTCGAGTCCGTGCTCCACAGCGGCGTACGGGTGTCGACCGCACCAGCGGGGCTGATGCCATACGCCCTGATGGTGCCGTGCCAATCGACGGGGTCATAAGACGCCTGGAAATAACTCGAACCGCTGGCCAGCCCGGCGGCCCCCGCCGTGGCGCTCCCCGCCTCGGCGGCGGAAGCCGAAACCTCGCCCAGGGCCGAGGCCAGTGCGGCGTCGAGCCCCGCCTTGTCGGTCACCGGGTAGAACTTGCCCCGGCCATAGTTCGCCGCATCCGCCAGCATGGGGTACTGCGCGTTGAGACCGATGGTGTAAGTGTTCATGTGCTGCTGCGCGAAGCCCGCCGAATCCCAGCTTTTCCCCGCGATATCCATGCCTGCCACGCGCATGTCGATATCCACCGCCAGCTTGGCGATGTCATCCAGATACAGGCTGCTGCCCTCCTCGTTGCCGCCAGGATCAATGCCGTCATTGGGCACCCCATCCCAATCTGGCAGGCTGCCCGCCCCCTGGGGTTCACGGGAGGGAAAACTGTGGTCGTAACTGGGAAGGCCATCGGTCACCACCAGGCCGTAATTGCGCTGGCAGCGATACTGGATCGGGCTGCCATAGGTAGAGGGCGTGCTGTTGTAGTAAGGCGTCAGGCCACGAAAATAACGGCTGATCTCGTAATAGGTTTCCGCCAGCGGCGCCTCGGCCGAGGCCCTGAGCCCGCCGATGGCGGACAGCAATGCCTGGTAGTTAGCGTCAGCCTGAGCCGGGCTGACCTGATCGCCGACCGGAGCCAGATCGCTGATGGCACGCACGATACGCCCACCCGGCGCCAAATCGCCGCCCGCTGGCGGGTTGAAGCTCGCCAGGCCAATGCGCAGCGCGCGGTTGTCAGCCACCAGCTTGCTGGCGGCCTCACGCACCAGGGTCATCCGGTCTTGAACGGGAATCGAGCCATCGGTGAAATCCCGGTCGCGACCGTCGGCCAGGGCCAGCAGGTAAGCCAAATAGGCAGCCGAATAGCGGGTGCGGCCGTTCCCCGCGGGATCAGGCAGCTTGAGGCACTCTGGCCGGGCACTGTCGCGGTAGAAACCGACATAACCGCTGGCGCAGCCCGCCTGGCTCAGCGTTGAAAGAGCAAGCGAATCCGCGCTCGGACTGGCTCCGGCCAGGCATTCGCCCGCCTGCATCCGGCACGGCCTGACCGGCGCCCGCGCCAGCCCGGGATCGAAACCCGGGGCATAGACAATGCTGTTCATGCTCTGCGAATCGTCGAGCAGCAGCATCACATTCGGTGCCACCGCCGCCGAATTCGCCAAAGGTGCCTGCGCCGGGCTGAAGCCATAGGCCGGAGCACTCAGATAGAGGCCCAGCAAAGCGCCAGCCAGCAATCCCCCAGGCCTTTCAATACTTGGCATAAATGCTCTCCAGCACGCTGCGCGAGTGGCCGGCCAGCCCGACAGCAGTCACCCGGTACAGGGTCGCGGAAGTGTTGCTCGGCACATGGACTGCCCCCAGCGTCGTACCGAGGTTCTGCACAGCGTAAAAACCGTTATCGGTGGCGATCCAGGTCACGCCCGAATGGCTGTTGTGGCCCGCGGCGCTGACAGCCGCGGACTCGCCGGGCGGCGCGCACTGGCCGCCGCTACAGGCCGCCAATACATAACTATCCTGCTGCACCGCGCTCTCACCGATACGCAGGGCCATCTCCGCCGCCTGGAACGATTGATTGCGCAGCCACAGGCCGCCGGCCATCTTTTCCTGCAAGGTCGCGTTCTGCATCGACGAAATGCCGATCAAGGTCAGCAGTAACAGGAACACCAGGCTCATCAACAGCGCCATGCCGCGCTGCGCCCCGGGAGCCGTTCGATACGAAGTCATCGGCAACTCCCTCACAACAGGCGATTGCGCAAGGCGGCCACCACATTGAACGTCTGCGGCCGCACTCGCGCCTGGGGATCGCTCAGGGTCAGGCTCAAGCGCACGCTGCGAATCCGTGCCGGGTCTGCGGGATCACGGCTATAGCTGGAGGCCGCGACATCGGTGGCGGTGCTGGCGATGCCGAACGACACGTCGAACGCGCTGACATTGTTCACCAGCACCGCCTGGCCGGAGCCAGTGCCGGTACCCATCAGCAGTTGATCGTCCTTCAAGCTGTACACCAGGCGCCGCACCGCAAACGCCTGCTGCCCCGAGGGGGCCTTGCGGGCACCGGTATAGGCGGTGGCACTATTGCGGCAATCGCTCAGCACGGTCCAGGTCGGGGTGCCACCGCTGTCGCCGATATCGGCCGTGACCAGCGTCAGCCGGTGGTTGGCGTTGTCCCAGCGGATAGGCGTTTGCGCATGACCGGCGAAGTCCGCGGCAATGCTGGCATCGGCGATGCTCTGCAGGCAGCCGAACATGCCGACCATGCGTATTTCCTGGAT
Source organism: Pseudomonas sp. LAMO17WK12:I10 (assembly GCF_900215185.1). Lineage (NCBI taxonomy): Bacteria > Pseudomonadati > Pseudomonadota > Gammaproteobacteria > Pseudomonadales > Pseudomonadaceae > Pseudomonas > Pseudomonas sp. LAMO17WK12:I10. The sequence continues at coordinate 85,941 of NZ_OBDX01000006.1, forward strand.
CATCTTGCTCAGCACGAAGCGCGCATCCTCTTGCAGGCTGGCCGAGGCGTTCTGGCTGACATAGGTGTCTTTGGCCGAGATGAAAATCTGCGTCACGCCCAAGGCCACGATCAGGCTCAACGCCAGCGCCACCAGCATTTCGATCAGGCCGAAGCCGCTGTTCCCGCGTCTCATGGCTTGCTCCCTGGATCCACTGCCACCCGGCTGCTCAGGACAAAACTGCGGGAGCCTTCAGCAGGCTCGCCAGAAGAATGGGCGGCACGGGCGTCGTCCCAGGTGATGCTGATGGTGAACACGCCCTGCTTGAGGCTGATATGGCCCTCGGCGGTCGGCCCACCAAAACTCTCGACATTGCGCTTGAAGTCATAGAGGTCCTGGTCCCGAACCACGCCGAAATTGCCGGCCTCGGGAGCTGCCACGGTGTAGTCCGCAGCGCTGTTGGCGCGGATGCGATCGAGCATGTCATAGGCGATGAAGCTGGCCTGGCTGGTCATCAATGCACTGTCGGTGTAGCGCAGGGCATTGAGCTGGACCGCCGCCGCACCGAGCAGGCCGACGCCGAGAATCAGCACCGCCACCAGCACCTCGATCAGCGTCATTCCGGCCTGCACGCTCCTGCCCGTCATTTGCACTCCCCGTTTACCGCTATCCGTCCGTTCAGGCACAGCGTGATCGTCCTGTGTTGCTCGCCCAGCACATAAGTCATGACCGGCGGGACCGCTGCCGATACACCGCCCAACGCGTTGAAGCCAATGCTGTCGAATTCAGAGGTTAGCGTCAGCCGGGCGCCGCGACTGACCGCGGGAACAACCCGCAATACATTCGTCGCCGGTCCGTCGCCTTGATAAATCGACAGCCCCCGGCTCCAGTCCGAATCGACCGCGGCCGGGCGCAGGTGAACCGGCAAGCCGCTGTCGATCGCCTCCAGACGCGCGTAATTCAAGCTGCGCAGCAGTTCGCTGATGTCGCTGTCGGCCTTGGAGCGCTGCGCCATCTGACTGAACGCGGGAACCACCAGGGTCAACAAAACCGCCAAAACTGCCAGGGTCACCAGCAATTCGATCAGCGTGAAGCCTTCTGTACGGTGACGCATGCCATCCCCTTGAGCGGCCAGCGGCTATAACTGGCTCTGGCACTTCGAACCTTCATAGACCGAGGGTTTGAGGTTTTGCTCAATGGTCGGGCAAGGATTGTCCGGACCTGGCGCACTCCATGGAGGGAGAACCATGTCGCAGAAGGGTTTCGGCCTGATCGAAATAATCGTGGGCCTGACGCTTGCCAGCCTGCTGATGCTGTTCGCCACCGCCTCATTCGGGGAGTTGTTCCAGTCGACACGCCGGCTGGATGCCGCACAGATGCTTGCCAGCGGCATTCGCAATGCGCGCACCGAAGCCATCCTGCGTCAGCAGCGGACCGTGATTCACGGGTTGAACGATGACTGGAGCCAAGGCTGGCGGATCATTCTGGATATCAGCGGCGAGGGCTCGCAGGACAGCGATAACCCGGTACTGCTTGAACGCCGGGGGGACGCCCGGGTGGCGATTGTCGGCAATCGTCCGGTGGAGCATTTCGTGCGCTTCAGTGGCCTGGGTGATCCGCAGCTGCCCAGCGGCGCCTTTCAGGCCGGAACGCTGCACATCTGCGCGGCCGATCCGGGAACGAGCCAGCACCAGGTGGTGCTTTCCCGCAGTGGGCGGGTCAGCCTGCGCAGCGACAAGGCCGCGCAGGCGTTATGCGACAGGCAGGGCTGATCAGAGCAGGGAGCGAACGCGCAGCTCTTTGGGCATGGAGAAAGTGATGTTTTCTTCGCGGCCGGCCAGTTCGTCGGCGCCGGTGGCGCCCCAGGCGTGCAGCTGCTCGATCACCCCCCGTACCAGCACCTCGGGAGCCGAAGCCCCGGCGGTGATGCCGATGCGCTCGACGCCGTCGAACCAGCTGCGTTGCATGTCCTCGGCGCCGTCGATCAGGTACGCCGGGGTGGCCATGCGCTCGGCCAGCTCACGCAGGCGGTTGGAGTTGGAGCTGTTCGGGCTGCCCACCACCAGTACCACATCGCACTCGTCGGCCAGTTGCTTGACCGCGTCCTGACGGTTCTGCGTGGCGTAGCAGATGTCGTCCTTGCGCGGCCCGCCAATCGCCGGGAAACGCTGGCGCAAGGCATCGATGACCCGGCTGGTGTCGTCCATCGACAAGGTGGTCTGGGTAACGAACGCCAGCTTTTCAGGATTGCGCACCTGCAGCTCGGCGACGTCTTGCTCGTCTTCCACCAGGTAGATCGAGCCGCCATTGCTGGCGTCGTACTGGCCCATGGTGCCTTCGACTTCCGGGTGGCCGGCATGGCCGATCAGGATGCATTCGCGACCGTCGCGGCTGTAGCGCGCCACTTCGATATGCACCTTGGTCACCAGCGGGCAGGTCGCATCGAAGACTTTCAGGCCACGGCCCGCCGCTTCGCTGCGCACGGCCTGGGAAACGCCGTGGGCGCTGAAGATCACGATGACGTCATCCGGCACCTGGTCCAGCTCCTCGACAAAGATCGCGCCGCGAGCGCGCAGGTCTTCGACGACAAATTTGTTGTGCACCACTTCATGACGCACGTAGATCGGCGGCCCGAAGACCTCCAGGGCGCGATTGACGATTTCGATCGCGCGGTCCACGCCAGCGCAGAAGCCACGGGGGTTGGCGAGTTTGATTTGCATGCTGTGCCTCGTGTCTTGCGGGCAAGGAATATTCGGTGCAACCGCTTCGCGATTGCTCGCTGGCCTGCTCGCGCCTACAGGAACCTTATGGAGACTGTAGACGCGAGTCGGCTCGCGATGCCTTTAAAGCGCTTTAACGTCGATGATCTCGACATCAAAGGTCAAGGTTTTACCGGCCAACGGATGGTTGAAGTCAACGGTCACCTGGGCGTCATCAAAAGCTTTGACCACGCCTGGCAGCTCGGTATTCGCCGCATCGTTGAAGATCACCAGCAGGCCTTCGGACAGTTCCATATCCTGGAACTGCGAACGCGGGATGATCTGCACGTTTTGCGGGTTCGGCTGGCCAAAGGCGTTTTCCGGCTCGATAGTCAGGTTACGCTTGTCACCCGCCTTGAAGCCGAACAGGGCCGCTTCAAAACCTGGCAACAGGTTGCCGTCACCGACCTTGAAGGTCGCCGGGGCCTTGTCGAAGGTGCTGTCCACCGTGTCGCCGTTCTCCAGGCGCAATGCGAAATGCAAAGTGACTTCCGTGTTCTGGCCGATGCGTTGTTCAGCCAATACCTGTTCAGTCATGAACGGCTTCTCCGGTTTTCTTGCTTTTGAACATATCCAGCGCAAGCATCACCGCACCCACGCTGATGGCGCTGTCGGCAAAGTTGAACGCCGGGAAATACCAGCGGTTCTGCCAATGCACCAGGATGAAATCGATCACATGGCCCAGGGCGATGCGGTCATACAGGTTGCCCAGCGCGCCGCCCAGCACCAGTGCCAGGGCGACCGCCAGCCAGGTTTCGTTGCGCCCCAGGCGCTTGAGCCAGACCACCAGCACCGCGCTGACCACCACCGCGATCAGGGCGAACAACCAGCGCTGCCAGCCCGAGCTGTCCGCCAGGAAGCTGAATGCCGCGCCGGTGTTGTAGGCCAGGGTCCAGCTGAAGTAATCCGGGATCACCACGATCTGCTGATACATCGACAGCGAGCTTTCGAAGTGCAGCTTGCTGGCCTGGTCGATGACCAGGACCAGCACGCTCAACCACAGCCAGCCCAGACGGCCGAAACGGCCGAAACGGCCCGTGGCATTAGGCATAGTGACGAACCTCGCCTGCGCCGCTGATGTTGTCGACGCAGCGACCGCAGATTTCCGGGTGCTCGGGGTGCACGCCGACATCTTCACGGCAGTGCCAGCAACGGGCGCACTTGGCGAAGCTCGACTTGACCACTTTCAACTTGAGGCCGGCGACTTCGGTTTCCACCGCATCCGCCGGTGCCTGCGCGAAAGGCGCGACGCTGGCGGTGGAGGTGATCAGCACGAAGCGCAGCTCGTTGCTCAGCTTGGCCAGGTCGGCGCTCAGCGCCTCTTCGGCGTACAGGGTCACTTCGGCTTGCAGGTTGCCACCGACGGCCTTGGCCGCGCGCTGGATTTCCATTTCCTTGTTGACCGCGACCTTGACCGCCATGATCCGCTCCCAGTAGGCACGGTCCAGTTCGAAACCTTCCGGCAGCTCGCTGAGGCCCTGGTACCAGGTGTTGAGCATCACGGACTCGTTGCGCTCGCCCGGCAGGGACTGCCACAGCTCGTCGGCGGTGAAGGCGAGGATCGGCGCAATCCAGCGCACCAGCGCTTCGGAGATGTGGAACAGCGCGGTCTGGCACGAACGACGGGCCTTGCTGTCGGCGCCAGTGGTGTACTGGCGGTCCTTGATGATGTCCAGGTAGAAACCGCCCAGCTCCTGCACACAGAAGTTGTGCACCTTGGAGTAGACGTTCCAGAAGCGGTACTCGCCGTAGTGCAGTTCCAGCTCGCGCTGCAGCAGCAGGGTACGGTCCACGGCCCAACGGTCCAGAGCAAGCATTTCTTCGGCCGGCAGGATATCGGTGGCCGGGTTGAAACCGCTCAGGTTGGAAAGCAGGAAGCGCGCGGTGTTGCGGATACGCCGGTAGGCGTCGGCGCTGCGCTGCAGGATCTGGTCGGAAACCGCCATTTCACCGGAGTAGTCAGTAGCCGAGACCCACAGGCGCATGATGTCGGCGCCCAGGGTGTCGTTGACCTTCTGCGGCGCAATCACGTTGCCCAGGGACTTGGACATCTTGCGACCGTTCTCGTCGACGGTGAAACCGTGGGTCAGCAGTTCGCGATACGGCGCATTGCCATCGATCGCGCAGCCGGTCAGCAGGGACGAGTGGAACCAGCCGCGGTGCTGGTCGGAACCTTCCAGGTACAGGTCGGCACGCGGGCCGCTGGCGTGGCCCATAGGGTGCGAGCCGCGCAGTACGTGCCAGTGAGTGGTGCCGGAGTCGAACCAGACGTCCAGGGTGTCGCTGATCTTGTCGTATTGCGGGGCTTCGTCACCCAGCAACTCGGCCGCGTCCATCTTGAACCAGGCCTCGATGCCTTCGTGCTCGACACGCTTGGCAACTTCTTCCATCAGCTCGACGGTGCGGGGGTGCAGCTCGCCGCTTTCCTTGTGCAGGAAGAACGGGATCGGCACGCCCCAGTTGCGCTGACGGGAGATGCACCAGTCCGGACGGTTGGCGATCATTGAATGCAGGCGCGCCTGGCCCCAGGCCGGCACGAACTGAGTCTCTTCGATGGCCTGCAACGCACGCTGGCGCAGGGTGTTGCCGCTGGTTGGCTGCTTGTCCATGCCGACGAACCACTGCGCGGTGGCGCGGTAGATCAGCGGGGTCTTGTGGCGCCAGCAATGCATGTAGCTGTGGCTGATGGTTTCGGTGTGCAGCAGCGCACCGACTTCAGTCAGCTTGTCGACGATGGCCGGGTTGGCCTTCCAGATGAACTGGCCGCCGAAGAACTCCAGCGAGGTGGCGTACACGCCATTGCTCTGCACTGGGTTGAGGATGTCGTCGTTGACCATGCCGTAACGCTTGCAGGTCACGAAGTCGTCTTCGCCGTAGGCTGGCGAGGAGTGAACCACGCCGGTACCAGCGCCCAGCTCGACGTACTCAGCCAGGTACACCGGCGACAGACGATCGTAGAACGGGTGACGGAAGTTGATCAGCTCCAGCGCCGAACCCGGGGCGGTGGCGATGACCGAGCCTTCCAGGTTGTAGCGAGCCAGGCAGGACTCCACCAGCTCCTCGGCCAGCACCAGCAGCTTGTCGCCAGCGTCGACCAGGGCATAGTTGAACTCAGGGTGAACGTTCAATGCCTGGTTGGCCGGGATGGTCCACGGAGTGGTGGTCCAGATCACGATCGAAGCCGGCTTGCTCAGCTTGGCCAGGCCAAAGGCGGCGGCCAGCTTGTCTTCGTCGGCGATCGGGAAGGCCACGTCGATGGTCGAGGACTTCTTGTCCTGGTACTCGACTTCCGCTTCAGCCAGGGCCGAGCCGCAGTCGAAGCACCAGTTCACCGGCTTGAGGCCCTTGAACACGAAACCGCCCTTGACCATTTCCGCCAGGGCACGGATTTCCCCGGCCTCGTTGGCGAAGTCCATGGTCTTGTACGGGTTGGCCCAGTCGCCCAGCACGCCGAGGCGGATGAACTCGGCTTTCTGGCCTTCGATCTGCTCGGTGGCGTAGGCACGGCACAGCTCACGGGTCTTGTCCGAGGACAGGTTCTTGCCGTGAGTGACCTCGACCTTGTGCTCGATCGGCAGACCGTGGCAGTCCCAACCCGGAACATAAGGCGCGTCGAAGCCCGCCAGGGTCTTCGAGCGGATGATCATGTCCTTGAGAATCTTGTTGACCGCATGACCGATGTGAATCGAGCCGTTGGCGTAGGGCGGACCGTCGTGAAGTACGAACTTCGGACGATCCTTGCCAATTTCGCGCAACTTACCGTACAGGCCAATGCTGTCCCAGCGCTGCAGAATCTGCGGTTCGCGCTGAGGCAGGCCGGCCTTCATTGGGAAGGCGGTGTCCGGAAGGTTTAGCGTGGCTTTATAGTCGGTCATTTAAGGCTCTTCATTAGCGATTGGCGCTATGGATACGTGCAACTTCGGCACGGGCGGCGGCGACATCCGCGTTGATCGCCGTCTTCAGCGCCTCCAGAGAGGCGAAACGCTGCTCTTCACGCAGCTTGTGGTGGAAAACCACCGTCAAACGCCGGTCATACAGATCGCCGGCAAAATCTAAAAGATGGACTTCCAGGTGGGCCTTGCCATCACCTGCTACCGTCGGCCGCACGCCGATATTGGCGACGCCCGGCCAGGTCTTGCCGTCGATATCGACATCGACCAGGTACACCCCGGACAACGGTACGCGACGGCGCTTGAGCTGCACATTGATGGTTGGCGTACCCAACTGGCGCGCCAGCTTCTGCCCGTGCAGGACCCGCCCGGCGATGCGGAACGGGCGACCGAGCAGACGCTCGGCCAATACGAAATCGGCCGCCGCCAGCGCATTGCGGACCTGGGTGCTGCTGACGCGCAGGCCATCCAGCTCGACGGTCTGCGCGGCCTCGACGGTAAACCCGTGGGTGATACCGGCCTTTTGCAGGAAATCGAAGTCACCGACCCGGTCGCAGCCAAAACGAAAATCATCGCCGACTTCCAGGTGCTGCACACCCAGGCCGTCGACCAGGATGGTCTCGACGAACTCACTGGCGCTGAGCTTGCTCAAGCGCTGGTTGAACGCCAGGCACAGAACCCGGTCGACGCCCTCCTCGGCCAGCAACTGCAGCTTGTCGCGCAAGCGTGCCAGGCGGGCCGGGGCGGTATCCGGAGCGAAGAATTCGCGCGGCTGCGGCTCGAATATCACCACGCAGCTGGGCACGCCCAACTCAAGCGCACGCTCACGCAGCCGGCCCAGGATAGCCTGGTGGCCACGGTGAACACCGTCGAAGTTGCCAATAGTGGCGACACAGCCCCGATGCTGGGGGCGCAGGTTGTGGAGGCCTCGGACCAGCTGCATAACGCGCTTCTTGCTCATAAAGTGGTCGATTATAACCACACCCGACGGCCGGTGACAGGCAACAGCACGCGCCAAAGTGATCGAACCGACAAAACCACTGCCTCGCCGGCGTCCAAGTGCCTCAGGACCTCAGTGCAACGCCTTGCGATTGAAGTCGCGCAGACGGAAGCCGAATAACGCCAACATGCCGAAGTAGGCCACCACGCCCGCCACCACCAGCACACCCAGACGCAGGAAGCGTGCGAGCATATTCCCCTGATCCCAGGCCGGCATGAACTGCATCAGCCCCAACAACACCGCCGACATCACGCTCACCGCAACGACCAGCTTGATCGCAAACTTGCCCCAGCCAGGCTGCGGCAAGAACATCTGCTGTTTGCGCAGCTGATAGAACAGCAAACCCGCGTTGATACAGGCCCCGGCGCTGATCGCCAGCGCCAGGCCCGCATGCTTCAGCGGGCCGATGAACGCCAGGTTCAGCAGTTGCGTGACGATCAGCGTGAAAATCGCGATTTTCACCGGGGTACGGATGTTTTGCTGGGCATAGAAACCCGGCGCCAGCACCTTGATCACAATGATCGCGAGCAAACCGACCGAATACGCGACCAGCGCACGCTGGGTCATCGAGGCGTCGAAGGCGCTGAACTGGCCGTACTGGAACAGCGACACCGTCAATGGCTCCGCCAGAATCCCCAGGGCCAGCGCGCAAGGCAGCACCAGCATGAAGCACAGGCGCAGGCCCCAATCGAGAATCCGCGAATATTCATGCCGATCCTTGTTGGCGTAAGTCTTGGCCAGCGTCGGCAGCAGGATCGTGCCCAGCGCCACCCCCAGAACCCCTGAAGGCAGCTCCATCAGGCGATCGGCGTAATACATCCAGGACACCGAGCCAGCCACCAGGAACGAGGCGAAGATGGTGTTGATGATCAGCGAGATCTGGCTCACCGAGACCCCGAGAATGGCCGGCAGCATCTGCTTCAGCACCCGCCAGACCCCGGTGTCGCGCAGGTTCAGGCGCGGTAGCACGAGCATGCCGATCTTTTTCAGGTGCGGCAGCTGATACAGCAACTGCGCCAGGCCACCCGCCAGAACCGCCCAGCCCAGGGCCATGACCGGCGGATCGAAATAAGGCGTGAGGAATACCGAGAACACGATCATGGCGACGTTCAGCAACGTCGGCACGAACGCCGGGACCGAAAAGCGGTTCCAGGTATTGAGGATCGCCCCCGCCAGGGAGGACAACGAGATCAGCAATATATAAGGAAAGGTCACGCGCAACAGATCGGTGGTCAGCGTGAACTTTTCCGGGGTGTCGACAAAACCTGGCGCCGTGGCCCAGATCACCCAGGGCGCGGCGATGATCCCCAGCGCCGTCACCAGCGCCAGTACCAGGGTCAGCAGGCCGGACACATAGGCAATAAAGGTACGGGTCGCCTCCTCACCCTGCTGGCTTTTGTATTCCGCCAGGATCGGCACAAAGGCCTGGGAAAAGGCGCCCTCGGCGAAGATGCGGCGCAGCAGGTTGGGCAGCTTGAAGGCGATGAAAAAGGCGTCCGTCGCCATTCCAGCGCCGAATGTGCGCGCAATGATGGTATCGCGCACGAACCCCAGAACCCGGGAAAGCATGGTGATAGAGCTGACAGCGGCCAACGACTTGAGCAGGTTCATGGAAAGGTTTTTTGCCTGTAGATAAACAGCAGGCGAACAATGCGCCCACTTGTGCGATACTCCGCGCCGCAACAGCACAGAGCCAAAGCTCGCGAGTTTACAGGTCAAGCGCCGGAAATAAATATCCCGCCTCTTCAGATCCAACCACTCAGCGGAACGCATCACCTGCCCTTGACAAGACTTCAACTCATCGGCATGATTCGCGGCCTATTTTGTTTGCTATTTCCCAAAAAGTCTTTCGAGGAGCTCGACGGTGGCCAACTCACCTTCCGCCAAAAAACGTGCAAAACAGGCTGAGAAGCGTCGCAGCCACAACGCCAGCCTGCGTTCCATGGTTCGTACCTACATCAAGAATGTAGTTAAAGCCATCGACGCAAAAGACGCTGAAAAAGCGCAAGCTGCTTATGTTCTGGCCGTGCCAGTTATCGACCGCATGGCCGATAAAGGCATCATCCACAAGAACAAAGCTGCTCGCCATAAAGGTCGTCTGAATGGCCACATCAAGGCTCTGAACCTTGCTGCTGCAGCCTAAGCGACACGCTTATTAAAAAACCGACCTCAGGGTCGGTTTTTTATTGCCTGCGATTTGCTGCCTTGACCACCAAACCGCCATCGCCAGCAACCGAACATCGACCGCCAGCCCCTACAGGGAATAACCACTGCAGGAGCCAGCCCTGAAGACCGTTACGGAGTCTGCGCCCAAGGCAGGATCGGAATCGCCGTCACCGCATTCTGAGGGCTGCCCTCGATCAACCGATCGCTATAAACCAGGTACACCAAGGTATTGCGCTTCTTGTCGAGGAAACGCACCACCTGCATGGTCTTGAACACCAGCGAAGTGCGCTCCTTGAACACCTCTTCACCATCCTTGAGCCCACCCTTGAAGCTGATCGGGCCGACCTGACGACAGGCAATGGAGGCCTCGGCGCGATCCTCCGCCAGACCCAACCCACCCTTCACCCCACCAGTCTTGGCGCGCGACAGGTAGCAGGTCACGCCCTCCACCTTCGGATCATCGAAGGCCTCGACCACAATGCGGTCATTAGGCCCGACAAATTTGAACACCGTCGACACCTGGCCGATTTCTTCAGCGCAGGCCAGCAGCGGCATCGCCAACAGCAATCCCAACAACCCTTTTGCTACACGCATTGGTTTTTCCTTAGACCAGAATCAGGTTGTCACGGTGAACCAACTCGGGCTCAGCCATGTACCCCAACAAACCGACAATCGCATCAGAGGACTGACCGATGATTTTTTGCGCTTCCAGGGCGCTGTAGTTGGCCAGGCCGCGGGCGATTTCACGCCCGTCCGGCGCCACGCATACCACCATCTCGCCACGACGGAAGCTGCCCTGAACCAGCTTGACCCCCACCGGCAGCAAGCTTTTGTTGCCCTGGGACAAGGCCGACACCGCACCATCATCCAACACCAGGGTGCCTCGGGTTTGCAGGTGCCCAGCCAGCCATTGCTTGCGCGCCGCCAGCATGCCGCGCTCAGGCGACAGCAAGGTACCCAGGCGCTCACCCGCCTTGAGGCGATCCAGCACACGCTCCAGACGCCCACCGACAATGATGGTGTGCGCTCCGGAACGGGCTGCCAAACGCGCCGCGCGCAGCTTGGTCTGCATACCGCCACGCCCCAGCGCGCCACCCGTGCCGCCCGCCACTGCGTCCAGCGCCGGATCGTCGGCACGCGCCTCGTAAATCAGCTGAGCATCGGGATTATTACGGGGGTCCGCATCGAACATGCCGTCGCGATCCGTGAGGATCACCAGCAGATCGGCCTCGACCAGATTGGCCACCAAGGCCGCCAGGGTGTCGTTGTCGCCGAAGCGGATCTCATCGGTAACCACGGTGTCGTTTTCATTGATGACCGGAATCACCTTCAGCTCGACCAGCGCACGCAAGGTGCTGCGGGCATTGAGGTAACGCTTGCGGTCGGACAGGTCGTCATGGGTCAGCAGAATCTGCGCAGTGTGCAGGCCATGCTCGGCAAAGCTCGACTCCCAGGCCTGCACCAGGCCCATCTGGCCAATGGCCGCGGCCGCCTGCAGCTCATGCATCGCACTCGGTCGTGCGGTCCAGCCCAGGCGGCTCATGCCGGCCGCGACCGCGCCGGAGGAAACCAATACCAGCTCGACACCGGCCTCATGCAAGGCCACCATCTGCTCGACCCAGACACCCATTGCCGCGCGATCCAGCCCTTTGCCGTCCGCCGTCAGCAGCGCACTGCCGATCTTCACGACCCAGCGCTGCGCACCTGTCACCTTACTCCGCATCTTCTTCAACCTTAGCTTGAGAGCCACGCGACCGAGCGCGCCCATAAAGTTATTCGTGGCTACGTTTCCCGGATACTAAAACGCCGCTCAGTGAGCGGCGCTTGTAGTTTACTGCAACGAATCAGTCGCGGACGTAAATGATTTCCGGACCATCTTCGTCATCCACATCTTCCTCATCCCAATCATCGTCGCCGATGTCGTGCACGCTCTTCACGCCGCTGCGGCGTAGGGCACGCTGGTCGTCCAGAGCCTGCAGCTGGGCACGCGCCTCGTCCTCGATACGCTGATCGAGCTCGGCCAATTCGTCGGCGTAGGCCGGGTCGGCCGCCAGACGATCGGCACGATCCTCCAGATACCGCATGATGTCGCGACTCAAGCGCTCGGTACCGTCTTTGGAAATAGCCGAGATCACGTACACCGGACCAGTCCACTCCAGGCGATCGACGATCTCCTTGGCCCGCGCCTCATGCTCTTCCTCGAGGATCTGGTCGCACTTGTTCAGCACCAGCCAGCGATCGCGCTCAGCCAGGGACGGACTGAACTTGGTCAGCTCATTGACGATCACTTCCGCCGCATCGGCCGGACTGCTTTCATCCAGTGGCGCCATGTCCACGAGGTGCAGCAGCAAACGAGTACGCGCCAGGTGCTTGAGGAAACGGATACCCAGGCCCGCACCATCCGAAGCACCTTCGATCAGCCCCGGAATGTCGGCGATCACGAAGCTCTTCCAGCGGTCGACACTGACCACGCCCAGGTTCGGCACCAGGGTCGTGAACGGATAGTCAGCCACTTTCGGCTTGGCCGCGGACACCGAGCGAATGAAGGTGCTCTTACCGGCATTCGGCAAGCCCAGCAGACCAACGTCCGCCAGCACTTTCAACTCCAGCTTGAGGTCACGCTGCTCACCCGGCTTGCCCGGAGTGGTCTGGCGCGGTGCGCGGTTGGTACTGGACTTGAAACGGGTGTTACCCAGACCGTGCCAACCGCCCTGCACCACCAGCAAACGCTGACCGGCCTTGGTCAGGTCACCGATCACTTCCTGGGTCCCGGCATCGATCACCGTGGTGCCGACCGGTACGCGCAGTTCGAGATCCTCACCCTTTTTGCCAGTGCAATCGGTACTGCCGCCATTGGAGCCGCGCTCGGCATCGAAATGACGGGTGTAGCGGTAGTCCACCAGGGTATTGAGGTTTTCGTCGGCGATCATGTAGATCGAGCCGCCATCACCACCATCACCACCGTTCGGACCACCGTTTTCGATGAATTTTTCCCGACGGAAACTCATGCAGCCATTGCCGCCGTCGCCAGCTTTTACTCGGATCGAAACTTCATCAACGAACTTCATAACAAAACGCCTCTCGCCGCACGGGCGAGCCGAAAAACACTAAGACATAAGACTCTTGCAAAAATGAGCGCAGCGACCCCGATCAACGGCCGTAACATCCAGCGCTGGCAGCCCATACAAACAGTTTTGCAAGAGACTCACCCCACAAACGAAAAAGCCCCGTCGCGAGACAGGGCTTTTCCAGCGATCGCGCAATTAAGCCGCGACGACGCTCACGTAACGACGACCGAAGGCGCCTTTTACTTCAAACTTGATCACGCCTTCGATTTTCGCGAAGAGGGTGTGATCCTTACCCATGCCAACGCCGTAGCCAGCGTGGAATTGGGTGCCGCGCTGACGCACGATGATGTTGCCGGCCTTGATGACCTGGCCGCCATACATCTTCACGCCAAGGCGTTTGGCTTCTGAGTCGCGACCGTTACGGGTACTACCACCAGCTTTTTTGTGTGCCATGAGTTCAATTCTCCTAGTGAGGAATTAGGCTGAAATTAAGCCTGAATACCGGTGATTTTGATCTCGGTGAACCACTGGCGGTGGCCCATACGCTTCATGTGGTGCTTACGGCGACGGAACTTGATGATGCGGACTTTATCGTGACGACCTTGGGAGATCACTTCAGCCTTGACGGTTGCGCCAGCAACAACAGGTGCGCCGATGTTCACGTCGTCGCCATTGGCAACCAACAGAACGCGGTCAAAAGTCACGGATTCGCCAGTGGCGATTTCCAGTTTTTCGATCTTCAGGTATTCACCTTCAGCGACCTTGTATTGCTTACCGCCGGTAACGATTACTGCGTACATGGTATTTCTCCGATAATCCTGCTCACCCAGCTCTTTATAAGAAGAGGTATTGGCTGGCATGGCTGCATGGGGCTGGAACGGCCCAAGTGCAATTGCGTAAGGCAGGTGCTGCCCAGGAAGTTCAGGGTGCGCGATTGTACGCAAGCTGTCTTGGCGATGCAAGGGGCCGTCCATCGCGCCTTGACAGCCCCGGACGTGGGTCCTAGCATGCCGCGCAACCCTTCTGGAGCACCTGTCGCTGATGCAACCCCAAGCTTTCTATCGCGCGGTGGCGGACGATTTTAGCGCCGTCGACGGCATCATCAAGAAGCAGCTGACCTCCCGAGTGCCGCTGGTATCGAAAATCGGCGACTACATTACCTCGGCCGGGGGTAAACGCCTGCGTCCTTTATTGGTGCTGCTGTGTGGCAAGGCCCTGGGTCGCGAAGGCGACGACCTGCGCCTGCTGGCCGCCACCATCGAATTCCTGCACACCGCCACCCTGCTGCATGACGACGTGGTCGACATGTCCGGCATGCGCCGCGGCCGCTCGACCGCCAACGCAATGTGGGGCAACGCCCCGAGCGTACTGGTGGGCGACTTCCTGTACTCGCGCTCCTTCGAGATGATGGTCGAGCTGGGCTCGATGCCGGTGATGAAAATCCTTTCGCAGGCCACCCGCATCATCGCCGAAGGTGAAGTGCTGCAGCTGTCGAAAGTCCGTGATGCCAGCACCACCGAAGAAACCTACATGGAAGTCATCCGCGGCAAGACCGCGATGCTCTTCGAGGCCTCGACCCACAGCGCCGCCGCCCTGGCCGGCGCCACCGAAGAGCAGAGCGAAGCCCTGCGCGCCTTCGGCGATCACCTGGGCGTGGCCTTCCAACTGGTGGACGACCTGCTCGACTACCGTGGCGACGCGGAAACCCTGGGCAAGAACGTCGGCGACGACCTGGCCGAAGGCAAGCCGACCCTGCCGCTGATCTATACCATGCGCGAAGGCACGCCGGAACAGGCTGCCCTGGTGCGCCAGGCGATCCAGAAAGGCGGTATCGAAGACCTGGAAAGCATCCGTGCAGCCGTGGAAGCCTCCGGCTCCCTGGACTACACCGCGCAACTGGCCCGCGACTATGTCGCTCGTGCCATCGCCTGCCTGGAAGCCCTGCCGCCGAGCGAATACCGCGACGCGCTGGTGGAACTGAGCGAATTCGCCGTAGCCCGCACCCACTAAGATCCGATTGCACACAAGCCCGCTCCTGCCCTGCGCAGGAGCAGGCTTGTTCGCGATGCTTTCTCGCCCAATCCCCCGCGATACCCCTTCCCCGGGCAAAACCCTATATAATGTGCGCTTTTTTAGCCTTCCTGAATCCGAGGAGTCTTAGTGAGCACGTTGCCACCCTGCCCGAAATGCAATTCCGAATACACCTATGAAGATGGCGCCCAACTGGTCTGCCCGGAATGCGCCCACGAATGGTCCGCCAACGGCGAAGCCGAGGCCGCATCCGATGAAACCGTGAAAAAGGACTCGGTCGGTAACGTCTTGCAAGACGGCGACACCATCACCGTGATCAAGGACCTCAAGGTCAAGGGCACCTCGCTGGTGGTCAAGGTCGGCACCAAGGTCAAGAACATCCGCCTGTGCGATGGCGACCACGACATCGACTGCAAGATCGACGGTATCGGCCCGATGAAGCTCAAGTCCGAGTTCGTCCGCAAGGTCTGATATTCCGGCTATCGCCCCGTGCCAGGCACGGGGTGAAGCCCTCCCCGCTCCCGCCAGACTCCCCCTCATTTCCCGCTATATATCAAAAGGCCAGCCCTTTTGACCCATAACAATTTCCACACAGAAAAAAGCAGAAACCGCCAATAGGTACTTGCTATTCATTGAATAAGAATTATTCTCATTGAAACCCATCAAGGAGATGAGACTCATGACTTATTTGATCGACGCATGGCTGGACCGCCCACACCCTTACCTGAGAATCCTGCATCGGGAAACCGGGGAAGTTTGTGCGGTACTGGAAGAAGAAGCCTTGAACGAGCTGCAGGATCAGGGCGACCTGGACCTCAACGGCCTGAGTTCCAGCGAGCCGGTGGTGCTCAAGGAACTGGTGCGCAACCTGTTTCTGTTCTGCTATGCGCGGGCCTTGCGCCCTGCTGGAACAGCTGAAGGGCAAGGCCTGAGCGCAAAAATACGTCTATGACCCCACCTGACCCCTCTGCCAAGGCAAGCCTTCTCGCGATCCGTACACCGCAAACACGGCGTATGGATCACGAGCAAGCTCAACCCGGCAACTGAGGCTTACAGAACGTCGAGCAGCTCGACGTCAAATACCAGAACGCTGTGCGGCGGGATGCTGCCAACGCCTTGCGCGCCGTAAGCCAGCTCGCTCGGCACGTACAGACGCCATTTGCTACCGGCATTCATCAGTTGCAGCGCCTCGGTCCAGCCAGCGATCACGCCGCCGACCGGGAATTCCGCAGGCTGGCCGCGCTCGTAGGAGCTGTCGAACACAGTGCCGTCGATCAGGGTGCCGTGGTAGTGGGTACGCACGCTGTCTTCACGGGATGGCTTGGCGCCTTCGCCCTGGGTCAGCACTTCGAACTGCAGGCCGGAGGCCAGAGTGGTGATGCCTTCACGCTTGGCGTTTTCAGCCAGGAAAGCCAGGCCCGCGCCAGCAGCGGCTTCAGCCTTGGCAGCGGCTTCGGCCTGCATGATTTCGCGGATCACCTTGAAGCTGGCGGACATTTCTTCCTGGCCTACACGGCTAGGCTTGCCGGCGAACGCGTCGGTCAGGCCAGCCAGGATGGCGTCCAGGCTCACGCCCGGTGGCGGGTTGTCACGCAGCTGGTCGCCCAGCTGACGGCCGATACCGTAGCTGACGCGGGTTTCGTCGGTGGACAGATTTACTTCGGACATGACACTGCTCCGCTGTGCGGACGGCTCGGATATCCGCCGTGCGTACACAGCGCATCCCGGGACGCCCGGAACCAAAAGGGCGAGCAGACTAGCACAGATGCCATGGCGATGATGAACGTGCGTCCCGCCTGTCAGGCCGAGCGGACGGCGAGGGGCACCCGCAGGCTGTCATCGGTACCGGCCGAGAGGCCGCACATCTCGTCATGCACTGAAGCATGGATCAGGTTGAAGGGCAGCTTGGGAAAGGCGTGCAACACTTCCCGGGCATGCTCCACCGAACGCAGATGCAACATCTGACCGTGGGCGTCGCTCAACGGATAGGCCGCCCCATGCATCCGCGCCTCGAGCAGATAGATGCCGCCCTCGAGGGAGATCAGGTTCAGCTCGTCGATTTTTCCGGCGACGGCATAAGCATTCAACTCGTGCAGGTTCATGAGTGCACCTCGCGCAGTTCAAGCCCTTGACCCTTACAGGGATATGCCTCGACCCGTAAAAGCACAAGCCACAAACGACACCGCCCGTCCGTTTCACAACGGCCGGGCGGCGCGGCTACAGCGGTGATCAGCCGATCAGTGCTTGGTCAGCTTGTCCAGGTAGCCCATGGCGAAGGCCGAAATCACGAAGGTCATGTGGATGATCACGTACCACATCAGGTACTGCGGCTCGATGTTCTTCGCATCCATGAATACCCGCAGCAGATGGATCGAGGAAATTGCCACGATGGACGCGGCCACCTTCATCTTCAGCGAAGAGGAGTCCATCTTGCCCAGCCAGTTGAGCTTTTCCTTGTCCTCGTCGATGTCCAACTGAGACACGAAGTTCTCGTAGCCGGAGATCATCACCATCACCAGCAAGCCGCCCACCAGCGCCATGTCGATCAACGACAGCAGCACCAGGATCAGATCGGACTCGGCCATGGTGAACACGTTGGGAATGACGTGGAAGACTTCCTGGAAGAACTTCAGGGCCAGGGCCAGCAGCCCCAACGACAGACCAAAGTAGATCGGCGCCAGCAGCCAGCGCGAGGCGTACATTGCATTCTCGATAAAACGTTCCATTGAATCTCACACAGGTCTGAAAACGGCGGCGAGTATATCAGCCGCCCAAAAGCCCATAAACCGCAACGAAATCCATTACCTGCGCCTCTGTCAAAGCGTTTTCTGCTAGTGTCGCAAGCACGTGAACAGCTCAATGACATCGGACAGGAAGCCTGGAGAATGGATTTGCGATTGCCTTTGGCGGGTACCGGCCTGTGTATCGCGGTACTGCTCAGCAGCGGCTGCTCGCCCAGCGACGAGAAGCAGCAAGTCAGCCTGGAACAGAAAACCGCACAGTTCGAACAATCCCTGGATGCTATCCAGGACCCCAAGCTCAAGGACGCCATCGCTGACCTGGGCGGTTCGCTCTTACTGCTCGAACGCGCGCAACTGCGGCTCCAGAACAAGCCCATCGAGACCGAATACGGCGATGACGCCCTGGCCCTGCTCCAGCACTACCCCAGCCCGCAGGCGCTGGTCGACACCTACCTCAACGGCCTGTTCGTACTGCGCAAGACCTCCAACTCCGATTACCTGACCGACCTGCAGCCGGTGTTTCCCTTCAACTTCAACATGCCGGCGCAATTCCCCTTCCCCCACGGCCTGGAATGGCAGTCCGTGACCCTGAGCAACGGCAAGGTCATCGCCTTCCAGCCCGAATGGTCGGAAACCGATCCCGGCATCCAGTTGAGCCCGTCCAGTTCCAACCTGACCAACCCGGATGACCTGACGGTGACCTACCCGTTCATCGAAGGCCTGGAAGTCGAAAACAAGAACCAGCCCCAACCCGTGACGCTGCAAGGCAAGGCCGAAGTGATCGCGCCACGTCAGGTCCTCACCTTCGAACTGGGCAAGGCCGATATCGGCAAGCAACGCAGCGACAAGAATGTCAGCGTGAAACTGTTGTCCCTGGACAAGAACAGCGCCGAAATCGAGTTGACCAACAGCGCCCCACTGTCGCCCGAACTCAGCGAGACGCCGCTCAACCCATTGCTGGTGCAGGCACGGGACACTACCGGGCAGATCCTTTCGCGCTCCGGGTCGATCAACGAAAACAGCCAACAGATCGCCTTCTACACCAAACAGCTCAGCGAAATGCAGAAACAGAAGGCCTGGAGCCAAGTGTTCGAGCAGCAACTTGAAAATGAGCGAAAAGCCTTCGAGCGCGAACAGCACAGCCATTACACCAAGGTGTATTTCAACGGCCTGATCGACAAGCTCGAAGTCAATGTGCTGGACTTCTCCGCAGCCACCATCACCCGCAAAGACCTCAATCTGCCGGTGCGACGCTTCGACCCTCTGACCACCGACAGCAAGATCCAGCCCCTGCCCATGCCGGTAGTGGTGTATGACGACCAGGCACCGAACTACCTCAAGGGCGCCAACCTCGACCAAGAAACCTTGAAGAAAAGCGTGGTCGTTCATCAATCCACCGAGGACGCCAGCGCGGCGCGGATCGAGTTCGACCACCCAAGAACCTTCAATGACGAGTTGCTGGGCACGTCCTTCTCCACCAGCGACAGCCCCGTGACCTTCTTCACCCAGAACGAAAACGGCAAACGTGGCGAGCCCATCGAACTGCCATCGGAGGCAGTCGAGGTCGATCCGATGCGCAGCTCGATCACTTACGACCTGACTCTGTTCCCGGAAACCCCGGCTTACGCCGTCGGTTCGATCCCGCTGTTCCTGGCCAGCATCGAGAAGAAAGCCCTGCCCGTCAGCCAGCTGCCCAAAGGCCTGGAGCTGCGGGGCAATGCGCTGATCGTCGACCAGCGCCAGTTCCCGTCCGAGGCCTGGCGCTTCTATGCCAAGGACGCCAGCGGCCAGTACCTGAAGGAGATTCTTGCGGTCAGCCATGAGGCGCCGGCAAGCGGCCCGGCCTTGTTCGACGTGCATTATTTCTATGGGCAGCCCACCGAGCTGGAAACCTACCAGCGCAGCGAACTCAACACCGTCGAATATGGCTTTGAGGTCAAGCTCGACAAGCTGGAGAACCCACCACCCGCCGAGTAGGACTCAGCGGTAGGGATTAACGGGAGATTACGTCAATGACGGCAGCGCTCGCCATTGATCTGCCGTAGTTGCGCCTGAAGGTGCAAGCACCAGATCTGCGGATCGTCGGCCAACTCATAACCATGGGTGGTCAGGCTTTCGACGATGGAATCAAGGATGGACTCGGCCACGCTGGGACCACAGAAAGGTCCCTGGGCCTTGATGGCCGAAGGTTGCTCGCCGGCCATTCCGGCCGCGAACAGTAGGGTCCACATTCCGTTATCTCCCGCCAGCGGGCGGATACTGCACTCGATACGGGTAACCAGGCCAAGACACTGGCGGGTAAGGCAGAGGTTGCGCGACATGGCGGCGACCCTCGGTAGATCCGGTATTCAGCCCTCATGTGAAGACTGTTTCGATCCAGTGACGACTGTCGTTCTCCTTGCCTGAGAATAGGAAGAAAAGCCTGAGAAGCAAAGTTGACCGGCTGAACAGGCGCCGAATGGTCTATTCGCGAAAGTTGACGCCAGCGGACCGGCGCCGCGACGAAGGCCAAGCCCTCGTCGCGGCAAGGCTCATGCCGGCTTGGTTTGCGCCAATGCCTCTTGCGCCTGCTCTTTTTCCGCTTCCTTTAGGTCCTCCTCGCTGACCATTTCAGCAATGACCCGCAGGCGCTCCACCACCCGCGCGTTGACGCTGCCTTCCGGGAACTGGCCATCCGCATCCGGCTCGCCCGCGGGCTCGCCGACCAGCAGGCTCAGGGCCTCGTCAGCCTGGCGCACGGCATACACGTGGAATTGCCCGGCGCGGACCGCCGCCAGCACCTTCTCATCGAGCATCAGGGTGGCGACGTTGGCGTGAGGAATGATCGCACCTTGCTCGCCCGTCAGGCCCCGAGCTTCGCAGAGACGGAAGAAGCCTTCGATCTTCTCGTTGACCCCGCCAACCGCCTGCACTTCGCCGAACTGGTTGATCGATCCGGTAATGGCAAAGCATTGCTTGAGCGGGGTTTTCGACAAGGCCGAGATCAGCGTGCACGCCTCGCCCAGCGACGCACTGTCGCCATCGACGTAACCGTAGGATTGCTCCAGCGCGATGCTCGCCGAGATCGCCAGGGGGAATTCCTGGGCGTAACGACTGCCCAGGTAGCCGGTGAGAATCATCACGCCCTTGGAGTGAATCGGCTGGCCGAGATTGACCTCGCGCTCGATGTCGACGATACCGCTGCCCCCCGGGTAGACCGTGGCGGAAATCCGCGCCGGCACGCCAAAGGCCGAATCGCCCACTTCCAGCACGGTCAGTCCGTTGCACTTGCCCACGGCGGCGCCATCGGTGTCGATCAGGATGATCCCCGCCAGCATGTCGTCGAGAATCCGCGCCGAAACCCGCCCGGTACGGGTGGCCTTGGCTTTGAGTGCCCGTTCGATATGCCCGGCATCGGTCATCTCGTCCGAGGCCAGGTGACGGATGAAGTCCGCCTCGCTGACCAGCTGGAACAGATCGCCAATACGCGCCGACAAGCGCCCCTGGTGCTCCGCCAGCCGGGCGCTGTAGGTCGCCAGGCGCGCCACCGCGTCCGCGGTCAGCGGTGCCATGCCTTCTTCGGAAGTGCGGGTCTTCAGCAGCTGGGCGAACTGTTCGAGGCTCTCGTCCACCATCGGGATGTCTTCGTCGAAGTCCACCAGCACGCGAAACATTTCCTGGAAGTCCGGATCCAGGTCCTGCAGCGTGTAGTACAGCTGGCGGGCACCGATGATCACGACCTTGACCTGCAACGGGATGTGTTGCGGGGTCAGGGTCACGGTGGCCAGGCGCCCCAGTTCGCCCAGCGGCGACTCCATCTTCAGCTTGCGCGATTGCAGGGCCCGCTTGAGGGCATCCCAGACAAAGGGTTCGCTGAGCATCTTCTCGGCTTCGAGAATCAGGAAACCGCCGTTGGCCCGATGCAGGGCACCCGGACGCAACTGCCGGTAAGTGGTGTAGAGCGCGCCCTGATCGGTGCTGTATTCGATGCGGCCAAACAGGTTGTCGTAGGTCGGGTGCGGCTCGAACACCACCGGCGCGCCGCCATTGGCCGGGTGGCCGACCACCAGGCTCGGGCCGTACTGTTCTTCCAGCAGCTTGCGGGCCACAGCGTCGGTCTTGCTGTCGTCCACCAGTTGCTCGACCACGGTCTTGAGCAGGTACACCTGCATGGCTTGCAGGTAGCCGCATACACCGGCGTTTTCCGCGTACTTCTCGGACAGCGGCGCCAGCAGCGGCTGCAAGGCCAGGGTAATGGTTTCTTCGTTGAGGTGACGCAGTTGGTTGCTCGACTCGCGCTTCCACTGCGGCAGGCTCGCCAGCTCTTCGTTGAGACGCTCTTCCAGGGCGGAAATGTCCTCATGGAAACGCTCGCGATCGGCTTCGGGCAATTGCGCGAACTCGGCCTCGTCCAGCGCCTTGCCGTCGAGCATCGGGGTGAAGGCGATATTGCTGCTGTCGCGGTACAGCGCGACGTCCTTCTCCAGCGCCAGGCGCTCGATAACATCCAGGGCACGGTCGTAACGCTGGTTGAACGCGCGGTCGATGGCGCTTTTCTTCTGTTGATAGGACGGATGCTCGAAGACCGCCGGAAAGGTCGCCAGCAGATTGTCGATCAGGCCGTTGATGTCACTGATGAACGCACCCGCGGCCCCCGAAGGCAGCTCCAGCGCGCGAGGCTCGCGCGGCTCATCGAAATTGTTGACGTAGACCCAGTCGGACGGGGTCTGCAGACGTTTGCCTTCAGCCTTCAGGTAGCGTTTGACGAAAGAGAAGCGGCCAGTGCCGGGCTCGCCCATGACAAAGACGTTGTAACCGGGGCGTGGCATGGCCACACCGAACTGCAAGGCTTCGACCGCACGTTCCTGGCCAAGCACACCGCGAAAGGGCTCCAAATCATTGGTGGTCGAGAAGCTGAACTGTTCAGCGGAAAACGGACGGGTCAGCGCTTCGGGCGCTAGACGCAAGCTGGCAGCAACAGGATCAGGCATCGGGCTTCCTTACATCAGGCGGGGCAGATGGGGCATTCTGGCGCCGGGTACAGCGGCTGGCAAGGCGCTACGCAGCGAAAGCGGATAGATCCCTGGCCCTACGCAGACAGCATAAAAACCGTCTATTTCAAGGAATGTCATGCAAAAAAACACGGAACCCTTGGAATCTGCCTAAACTCCAAGCTGCGCGGCTGGACTAATAACCGGCCCACTGGCGCCGACATGGGCCAGAACCCTTGTCCATTGGTTTGCACACAAAGAGAACAAAGCTATGAAACGGATTCTTCTCGGTACTCTCTTCACCGCTGTTTCCATCAATGCAATGGCCCAAGCGCCAGGCGGTCCGGATTGTGGGTGGGGCAACCTGCTGTTCGAAGGACAGCGCGGCACTCCGGCTCACTTCCTGGCCTCCACCACCAACGGCACCTCCGGTAACGCGACCTTCGGTATGACTTCCGGCACCAACGGCTGCTCGACCAACAGTGCGCTGACTTACGGCGGCAAATCCTGGTTTGCCATGAATGGCATGATGAACGAGCTCTCCGAAGACATGGCCAAAGGTGAAGGCGAAGCGCTGACCACCTACGCCGTGGTCCTGGGCGTCGCTCCCGAAGACCGCGCGCACTTCGCCGCCGTCACCCACGAGCACTTCCAGCAGATCTTCAGCAAAGCCGACGTGACCGCGGAAGATGTGCACACCAACACCCTGGCCGTGCTGAAAAGCGATGCACGCCTGGCCAAGTACGCCACCCCGGCTTAATCTCGACCCGCCCGCTCTTTTCGAGGAGCGGGCTTTTGTTTTTCGGACATGACCCCTCCCGGGTCTTTGTTTTTTCCGACTCAAGTTGCCCACCATGCTCAAACGCCTTGCCTCCCTGGCGCTCTGTGTCTGCGCCCCGCTGTCCGCCGCGCCACACATCGACCACTCACGTTTGCAGCAACTGGCCAGCGATCCGTTCTGGATTTCCCTTGGCCACTACGAAACCGCCAAGCTCGGTGGCTGGCGCAGTTATGTCAGCGACCCGAAATTTTTCCTCGCCAAAGACGGCGCCGAACACCCCGACGCCGAACTCAAGGCCACCCTTGACGCGCTCTACGCCCCCGCCGGCAGCGGCAACCAGCATGCTCAATGCGTGTACCCCGCCCGCACCCGCTGGCTCAAGGCCCAGTTGAGCCTGAACGATCTGCCGGCGGTGGACTGCAATGAGTTCAACCAGTGGTTCAAGGACGTCTCGCCCCACAGCACGGTGATGATTTTCCCGGCGGCCTACCTGAACAGCCCGTCGTCGATGTTCGGCCATACCCTGCTGCGCATCGACCAGGCCGACGTACAAAGCAACCACACCGCCCTGCTCAGCTACGCGATCAACTTCGGCGCCTACATCGAAGGCTCGGACAACAGCATTCTCTATGCCTGGAAAGGCCTGATGGGTGGCTATCCCGGCCTGTTCGCCCTGGTGCCCTACCAGGAGAAGCTCTCGGAATACCGTAGCCTGGAAAACCGCGACCTGTGGGAATACCGGCTGAACCTGACCCAGGCCGAAACCGAACGCATGGTCGAGCACGTCTGGGAACTGAAGCAGATCAAGTTCGACTACTTCTTCTTCGACGAGAACTGCTCCTACCGCTTGCTCGAGCTGCTGCAAGTAGCCCGTCCGAGCCTGCGCCTGACCGGGCAATTCCCGTTGACGGCGATTCCTACCGACACCGTCAAGGCGGTGAAGGAAGCCGGCCTGGTGGAGAAGATCGAGTACCGCCCGTCCCGCGAACGTGAGCTGCTCGAGCGCGCCAAGCCGTTGAGCAGCGACGAACAGCAATGGGTGCTGAAGGTCAGCGCCGACCAGCAACAGCTGCAGGAGCCCGCCTTCAAGGCCCTGCCACGGGACCGCCAGGCGTTGATCATCGATGCGGCCTATCGCCTTGAGCGCTACCGGGCCAACGGCCAGGAGCGCGATCCGCAACGGGCGCAGCGCAGTTTCGAGCTGTTGCGGGCGATCAATCGCAACCCGCCGCCCGAACTGTCCATCGAGCGCCCTGGCCTGCCGGAAGACGGCCATGAATCGCGCACCTGGCAGGTCGGCGTGGGCACCCGCGGTGACCAGGCCTTTGGCGAATACGGGCTGCGCATGGCCTATCACGACCTCAATGACAACGCCGAAGGTTTCCCCTTGGGCGCACAGATCGAAATCCTGCAAATGAAACTGCGCCAGTACGAAGGCAACCACTGGCAGCTGCAGCAACTGGACCTGGCGACCATCCGTTCGCTGACGCCGCGTAACGAACTGCTGCAACCTTGGTCCTGGCAGGTCACCGGCGGCCTGGAGCGGGTGCCGGGCAAACACGACGATGAAACCCTGGTCAGCCATGTCAACGGTGGCGGTGGCGGCACCTGGCAGCTCAGCGAGAACATGCTCGGCTTCGCCCTGGGCACCGTGCGCGTCGAGCACAACGCCGATTTCGCCGGCTTCATCACCCCGGCGGCCGGCTTCAACACCGGCCTGCTGTGGAAAAACCCGTTGGGCAACTTCAGCGTCGAAGCCAAGGGCGATTACTTCACCAATGGCGAGGTGCGTCGCAGCCTGAGCCTCAACCAGCAATGGGAGCTGTCGCGCAACCTGGGCCTGCGCCTGAGCGCCCAGCGCGAGTTCAGCCACCTGGCCACGGCGGAAAACGAGGTGATGCTGGAACTGAAGTGGTACCACTACTGACGCCCGGTAGCATTCTTACCGCGCTTTCACAGACCACTGACGAATCCCCTTCTAGACTTTCTCTATCAGCCGTTCAGCGGCGTGGGAGTCAGAGATGTGGCGGTATGCGGTAGTGGCAGCGTTGCTGGCGTTGATGACCGGTTGTGAGACGACCCACGAGCAGTTGCTCAAGCAGGGTTATCCACCGGCCTTCGCCGACGGCTTCGATGATGGCTGCGCCAGCGGTCGCCAGGCCGCCGGGGCGATCAACGGCGAATTTCGCAAGAACGTGCCGCGCTACCTCAAGGACCCGCAATACGCCGAGGGCTGGAGCGACGGCTTTCGCCAGTGCCAGGCCATGCTGGAAAACCAGGACCGCAACGATTATCGGGAACGTCACTGGGACGAACGCGAACGCGCCTGGCAAGAAGAAAAAGACCGCGACGCCGCGCGAGCCTATCGCTCACAGTAAGTCGCTTTCAGGCATGGCCCGAAACCAAAAGGCTGCGACCATGGCCCAAACCTCCATTACGGGAAAACGCCCATGAGCCGAGCCTTCGTCAATGAGGAACTGACTGCCGCCCAGGCCGACCAACCAGTGGAACGGCAGATCAGCACGCAGCCCAACTACGTCACCCCGCAGGGCCTGAGCGAACTGCAAGCCAAGGTCGCGTTCCTGCAAACCCGGCACAACGAACAATCGGCGCTGGGCGACCAGGCGGACCCACAGCAGCTGGCCGATATCGAGCGCGATCTGCGCTACTTCAACCAGCGCCTGCAAAGCGCCCAGGTGGTTCCCCAGGCGACATCGCGGTCGAAAGTGCAGATCGGCAGCCGGGTCATCTTCGCCGACGAGCACGGCACCGAGCAGTGTGTGCAACTGGTGGGAGAGGATCAGGCCGATGTCGCCAAGGGCCTGATCAATTGGGGCTCGCCGCTGGGCCGGGCGCTGCTGGGCACCCAGCTTGGCGATGAAGTACTGTGGCAGCGGCCGGCGGGTGATCAACTGATCGAGGTGATCCGCATCGACCCGGCTTAAACCACGCCCTGGGCCAGCATGGCATCGGCGACCTTGACGAAGCCGGCGATGTTCGCCCCTTTGACGTAGTTGATCCGGCCGTTTTCTTCGCCGTAATGCACACAGGCGTGATGGATCGACTGCATGATGCCGTGCAGCTTGCTGTCCACCTCGCCGGCGCTCCACAGCAGGCGCATGGCGTTCTGCGACATCTCCAGCCCGCTGACCGCCACGCCACCGGCATTGGACGCCTTGCCCGGGGCGAACAGAATGCCGGCCTCGATAAAGATATCCACAGCCTCCAGAGTGGTCGGCATGTTCGCCCCTTCAGCCACGCACATGCAGCCATTGCGCAGCAGCGTGCGTGCCGACTCGGCGTCCAGTTCGTTCTGGGTGGCGCACGGCAGCGCGATGTCGCACGGCAGCGCCCAGGGGTGCTGGCCGGCAAGGAACTCGAGGTTGAACCGCGTCGCCAGCTCGCTGATGCGCCCACGCTTGACGTTCTTCAGTTCCAGCACCGCCTGCCATTGCTCCTCGGTCAGCCCGGCCTCGCAGTACAGCGTGCCTTCGGAGTCCGACAGGGAGATCACCTTGCCGCCCAGGTCCATGACCTTGCGCGCGGCGTATTGCGCCACGTTGCCGGAGCCGGAAATCGCCACGCGCTTGCCCTCCACCCGCTCGTCACGGCGCTTGAGCATTTCTTCGGCGAAGTACACGCAGCCGAAGCCGGTGGCCTCCGGGCGGATCAGGCTGCCGCCGTAACTCATGCCCTTGCCGGTCAGCACCGAAGTGAACTGATTGCTCAGGCGCTTGTACTGGCCGAACAGGAAGCCGATTTCCCGGGCACCCACGCCGATATCCCCCGCTGGCACGTCCACGTCTGAACCGATATGGCGATACAGCTCGCTCATGAAGGCCTGGCAGAAGCGCATCACTTCGGCGTCGCTCTTACCCTTCGGATCGAAGTCCGAGCCGCCTTTGCCGCCGCCCATAGGCAGCGAAGTCAGGGAATTCTTGAAAGTCTGCTCGAAGGCGAGGAATTTCAGCACCCCAAGATTGACCGAAGGGTGGAAGCGCAAACCGCCCTTGTATGGGCCGATAGCACTGTTCATCTGGATGCGGAACCCGCGATTGACCTGGACCTTACCCTGATCGTCGACCCACGACACACGAAACACCACCGCCCGCTCCGGCTCACAGATGCGCTCGAGAATGCCCGAGGTCAGGTAATGCGGGTTGGCCTCCAGGAACGGCCACAGGCTGCGCAGCACCTCTTCCACCGCCTGGTGGAATTCAGGCTGGTCCGGGTCGCGCTTTTTCAGGCGGGCGAGGAAGTCTTCGACGGATTCGATCATGGGAAAGTCTCGGCAAATTTATTGTCGTTAACGCAGATTTGCCCGGGACTTTAGCAACTCGAACAGCACCATGACAGCGCAAAATGTCGCAGTTATGAATTTAAATGGTGCAATTGATATAAATTTTTCGCCATTTCTGGCATTTCACGCACCATTCAGGGGACCAGAATCACCAGCAGCGCCCCATATTGGCGAGCCCAAAAAAACAGGCAAAAAAAACGGAGCCCGAAGGCTCCGTTTTCTTTCAGGCAACTTGCCCGGATCAGGCCAGTTTCTTGTAACGCACACGGTGCGGTTGGGCTGCCGCGTCGCCAAGGCGCTTCTTGCGATCGGCCTCGTACTCGGTGTAGTTGCCTTCGAAGAACACCGCTTGCGAGTCGTCTTCGTACGCCAGGATGTGGGTCGCGACACGGTCAAGGAACCACCGGTCGTGGGAGATCACAATGGCGGCGCCCGGGAAGTCCAGCAGGGCTTCTTCCAGGGAACGCAGGGTTTCGACGTCGAGGTCGTTGGACGGTTCATCGAGCAGCAGGACGTTACCGCCCTCTTTCAGGGTCAGGGCCAGGTGCAGACGGCCACGCTCACCACCGGACAGGTCCTTGACGAACTTCTGCTGGTCGCCGCCCTTGAAGTTGAAACGGCCGACGTAGGTACGCGACGGGATCTCGTAGTTGCCGATGCGGATCTGGTCGGAACCGTCGGAGATCTGCTGGAACACGGTCTTGCTGCCGTCCAGGTCCTCGCGGCTCTGGTCGACGCAGGCCAGTTGCACGGTTTCGCCGATTTCGATGCTGCCCGAGTCCGGCGTTTCCTTGCCCATCAGCATGCGGAACAGGGTGGACTTACCGGCACCGTTACCGCCGATCACGCCGACGATGGCGCCTTTTGGCATGGAGAACGACAGGTTGTCGATCAGCACGCGATCGCCGTAGCCCTTGGTGACGTTCTTGAACTCGATGACCTTGTCGCCCAGGCGCGGACCGGCCGGGATGTAGATCTCGTTGGTCTCGCTGCGCTTCTGGAATTCCTGCGATTGCATTTCTTCGAAGCGGGCCAGACGGGCCTTGGATTTCGACTGGCGAGCCTTGGCGCCCTTGCGCACCCACTCCAGCTCTTCCTTCATGGCCTTTTCATGGGCCGACTGCTGCTTGGATTCCTGGGCCAGACGATCGGACTTGGCTTCCAGCCAACCCGAATAGTTGCCCTCGTAAGGAATGCCGGCGCCGCGGTCGAGCTCGAGGATCCAACCGGCGACGTTGTCCAGGAAGTAACGGTCGTGCGTGATCGCAACCACGGTGCCCGGGAAGTCGTGGAGGAAGTGCTCCAGCCAGGCCACGGAATCGGCGTCCAGGTGGTTGGTCGGTTCGTCGAGCAGCAGCATGTCCGGGGCGGACAGCAGCAGGCGGCACAGGGCCACGCGACGCTTTTCACCACCGGACAGGTGTTCGACCTTGGCGTCCCAGGCCGGCAGGCGCAGCGCATCGGCGGCGACTTCCAGCTGGCGCTCCAGGTTGTGGCCATCGCTGGCCTGCAGGATCGCTTCGAGCTTGGCCTGTTCGGCGGCCAGCTTGTCGAAGTCGGCATCCGGATCGGCGTACGCCGCGTAGACCTCGTCCAGGCGCGCCTGGGCGTCCTTGATCACGCTGACCGCTTCCTCGACCACTTCACGCACGGTCTTGGTCGGATCCAGCTGAGGCTCCTGGGGCAGGTAGCCGATGTTCAGCTCGGGCATCGGACGGGCTTCGCCCTCGAACTCGGTGTCGACGCCGGCCATGATTTTCAGCAGGGTGGACTTACCCGAACCGTTGAGGCCCAGCACGCCGATCTTGGCGCCCGGGAAGAACGACAGAGAGATGTTTTTCAGGATTTCCCGCTTCGGCGGAACAACTTTTCCCAGCCGATGCATGGTGAAGACGTATTGAGCCATGATGAACCTAGCGTCAGTGACTGATGAATGGAGAGCGGGCGAAGCCCGGGCCAGGCCATGCGCGGCGCCGGCATTTGATCGCGATCAATGCCTGCGTACGGAAAAAGCCTGATTGTCTGGAGCTGGAGCGCTCCCGCGTAACCGGCAAAGCTACCTCAATGGCCGGGCAAGGTCCAGTCAGCCCGGACTGGCACTTTGCCACAACTCAAGGCATGCTAGCCGCCCTTCGGGCGTCCGGCTTATAGTGCACGTCGCGCCAGTCCAGCCAAACCGCAGGATCACAGTTTGTCCAATGCCACTCCGCCCTTTTCCCTGCGCGCACCTGCACCTGCGTCCGGCTCGCCCCTGCGCGGCACCGTGAAAGGCGTGCTGGCGACCCTGGTCCTGCTGCTGCTCGCCCTGCTGTTCTGGCAACTGCTCGACCAACTGCAACAGACCCGCAAAGACCAGCGTCAACATGCGATCGACTACAACGCCGACCTGGCCGAGCACATCAGCCTCAACCTGGCACTCAATGCGCAGATCGCCCTCAACCTGCTGCCGATCGTCGAGCCGCCACAGAATGCCGAACAGCAACAACTGCTGCTGAAAAAGCTGCAGCTGTCCCTGCCCGACCTGCAAAGCATCGCGCTGCTGGATGCCAAGGGCCAGCTCATCAGCGACAGTGGCGCCGACGGCCAGGACGCCGCATGGCTCGCCGAGCTGACCAGCCGCAGCCGAGGCCAGCGCTATTACTACAGCAACGCCACCAACGGCGCGCTGGTACAGCTGCTGTTGCACCAGCCCAGCGGCGCCCTCAAGAGTTACTGGGTGCTGCGCCTGGCACCGTCTTTCGTCCAGTCCCTGGAGCCCAGTCCCGACCAGGGCTTTCACCCGACCTGGGTCATTGAAAACCGCCTGAACCAGAAAACCCTCAGTCGCGACGACGGCAGCAGCACCGCGGTGAGCACCGACGACATCGCCAACAGCGTGCTGGTCGCGCCACTGGGCAATAGCGACTGGCAATTGCGCGGCCTGTTCGACGAGCGCGCGGTGATCGAGCAACTGTTGCCGGCGTTTATCGCCAAATGCCTGCTGGGGCTGGCGTTTTCCCTGCTGCCGGTGATCGCGTTGTTGAACATGCGCCGCCGCCAGCGTCAGTTGCACGAAGGGCGTCGGCGCTATCAGGATATTTTCGAAGGCACCGGGGTCGCTCTCTGTGTCCTGGATATCTCCGGGCTGCCAGCATTTCTCGACAAGGCGCAACTGCACGACAGCGAACAGCTCAAGGCCTGGCTGGAGCACAACCCACAGCAGCGCCAGCTGCTGCTTGAAGAACTGCGCGTCACCGAGGTCAATCAGGTGGCCCTGCGGCTGCTCAACGTCGACTCCTGCGAACAGGCCTGGAAACTGCTGATCGAAGGCAGCCCGCTCCACAGCAGCGCCATCGGCAACCAGCTGCTGGAGACCGTGATCAACCAGCACAAACAGCTGGAGCTGGAAATCCGCCTCAGCGACGCCCAGGGCCACGACCAGCATCTGTGGCTGGTCCTGCGCCTGCCGGAAGACCCCTGCGACTATCGCGCGGTGATCCTCAGCATCAGCGACATCACCAGCCGCAAGCTTATCGAGCTGTCGCTGCTGGAGCGCGAGGGTTTCTGGTCGGATGTGGTGCGCACCGTGCCGGACCACCTGTATGTGCAGGACGTCATCAGCCAGCGGATGATCTTCAGCAACCATCACCTGGGCCAGACCCTGGGCTACAACAAGACCGAACTGCACCAGATGGGCGAGTATTTCTGGGAAATCCTCCTGCACCCGGAAGACGCCGACCTCTATCACCGCCTGCGCCAGGAACAGCGGCATGCCGGCTACCTGCAGTTGCTGCAGTGCCATTTGCGCTTTCGCCACCGCAGCGGCCAATGGCGCTGTTTCGACATCCGCGAACAGGCCCTGGCGCGGGACAAGTACGACCAGGTCACGCGCATCATCGGCGTGGCCAAGGACATCACCGACCAGATCGAGGCCAGCGAATCCCTGCGCGACAGCGAACGACGCTATCGCATGCTCGCCGAAAGCATCAGCGACGTGATTTTCTCCACCGACAGTAAGATGGCCCTCAACTATGTCAGCCCCTCAGTGCAGTCGGTACTGGGTTATGACGCGGAGTGGATCTTCCAGAACGGCTGGCAATCGACCATCGCCAACCCGCAACAACTGACCGGCATCTACGCCCTGATGGAGCGGGTCAGCAAGGCCCTGGACAAACCCGAGCAACTGGCGCGATTGCGCAACCAGGTGCAGACCCAGTTGTTCCTGTTCGACTGCCTGCGGGCCGACGGGCGCAAGATTCCGATCGAGTTGCGCCTGGTGCTGGTATGGGACGAACACGGCGCTTTCGAAGGCGTGCTCGGGGTCGGCCGCGATATCAGCCAGCAGCGTCGCGCGGAAAAAGACCTGCGCATGGCGGCCACGGTATTCGAGCACTCGACCTCGGCGATCCTGATCACCGACCCGGCGGGCTACATCGTCCAGGCCAACGAAGCGTTCAGCCGGGTCAGTGGCTACGCGGTGTCCCAGGTGCTCGACCAGTTGCCGAACATGCTCACCGTCGACGAACAACAGGAAGCCCACCTGCGCTATGTGCTCAAGCAGTTGCACCAGCACAGCACCTGGGAAGGCGAGGTCTGGCTCAAGCGGCGCAACGGCGAGCACTACCCGGCCTGGGTCGGCATCACCGCGGTGCTCGATGATGAAGGCGACCTGGCCAGCTACGTGTGTTTCTTCACCGACATCAGCGAACGCAAGGCCAGCGAGCAGCGCATTCACCGCCTGGCCTACTACGACGCCCTGACCCACCTGCCCAACCGTACGCTGTTCCAGGACCGCCTGCACACCGCCCTGCAATCGGCGGAGCGGCAGAAGTCCTGGGTGGTGCTGATGTTCCTCGACCTGGACCGTTTCAAGCCGATCAACGACTCCCTGGGGCACGCCGCGGGCGACCGCATGCTCAAGGAAATGGCCACCCGCCTGCTCGATTGCGTCGACGATGACGACACCGTGGCGCGCATGGGCGGCGATGAGTTCACCCTGCTCCTGCAACCGCGGACCAGCCGCGAGATCGCCCTGAACCGGGCGATCCATGTTGCCGAACAGATTCTCGCCAGCCTGGTGAAGCCGTTCGTGCTCGAAGGCCGTGAGTTCTTCGTCACCGCCAGTATCGGCATCGCCCTGAGCCCGCAGGATGGCAACGAACTGAGCCAGCTGATGAAAAACGCCGACACCGCGATGTATCACGCCAAGGAGCGCGGCAAGAACAACTTCCAGTTCTACCAGGCCGACATGAACGCCAGCGCCCTGGAACGCCTGGAGCTGGAAAGCGACCTGCGCCACGCCCTGGAACAGCAGGAATTCATCCTCTACTACCAGCCGCAGTTCAGCGGCGACGGCAAGCGCCTGACCGGCGCCGAGGCCCTGCTGCGCTGGCGCCATCCGCGACGCGGGCTGGTACCGCCGGGGGACTTCATCCCGGTGCTCGAAGAACTGGGACTGGTGGTGGATGTCGGCGACTGGGTCATCAGCGAAGCCTGTCGCCAGCTTAAGGCGTGGCACCAGGCCAAGGTCCGGGTGCCGAAGGTCTCGGTGAACATCTCGGCCCGCCAGTTCTCCGATGGCCAGCTGGGCATGCGGATCGCCACCATCCTCAAGGACACCGGCCTGCCGCCGGCCTGCCTGGAGCTGGAACTGACCGAAAGTATCCTGATGCGCGAAGTCAGCGAGGCGATGCAGATCCTCGACGGCCTGAAGAACCTCGGCCTGAGCATCGCAGTCGACGACTTCGGCACCGGTTATTCATCGCTGAACTACCTCAAGCAGTTCCCCATCGATGTCTTGAAGATCGACCGCACCTTCGTCGACGGCCTGCCGTCCGGCGAGCAAGACGCGCAGATCGCCCGCGCCATCATCGCCATGGCCCACAGCCTGAACCTGGCAGTGATCGCCGAGGGTGTGGAAACCCATGAGCAACTGGACTTCCTGCGCGAACACGGCTGCGACGAAGTCCAGGGTTACCTGTTTGGCCGGCCGATGCCGGCCAACAGCTTCGAAGGGCAGTTCAGCAACGACGCGCTGTTCATGTTCGATTGATCAACCTCGCCTTCCCTGTAGCCGCTGCCGCAGGCTGCGATAAGGCCGAAGGCCTTCAGTGGCCTCAAGAGCAGATCGCAGCCTGCGGCAGCGGCTACAGGACTCAGCCTGGGCAACTCATGAACACCACTTGTCTGCGACATGATGTCCTTTCATATGCCATCTAAAACCCGTTGGGTTAGAATGCCCCCCTTTTCTGCCCCGATCCTTGAGGACCGCCATGTTCAGCCGTGATTTGACTATTGCCAAGTACGACGCCGATCTCTTTGCCGCCATGGAGCAAGAAGCTCAGCGCCAGGAAGAGCACATTGAGCTGATCGCTTCGGAAAACTACACCAGCCCTGCGGTGATGGAAGCTCAAGGCTCGGTGCTGACCAACAAATACGCCGAAGGTTACCCAGGCAAGCGTTACTACGGCGGCTGCGAATACGTAGACGTGGTTGAGCAGTTGGCCATCGACCGTGCCAAGGAACTGTTCGGCGCCGACTACGCCAACGTCCAGCCGCACGCCGGCTCGCAAGCCAACGCCGCCGTTTACCTGGCGCTGCTGTCGGCTGGCGACACCATCCTGGGCATGAGCCTGGCCCACGGCGGTCACCTGACCCACGGCGCCAGCGTTTCCTCCTCCGGCAAGCTGTACAACGCCATCCAGTACGGCATCGATGCCAACGGCCTGATCGACTACGACGAAGTCGAGCGCCTGGCGGTCGAGCACAAGCCGAAGATGATCGTGGCCGGTTTCTCTGCCTACTCGCAGATCCTGGACTTCCCACGTTTCCGCGCAATCGCCGACAAGGTCGGTGCCTACCTCTTTGTTGATATGGCTCACGTTGCGGGACTGGTCGCCGCTGGCGTCTACCCGAACCCGGTGCCTTTCGCCGACGTGGTAACCACCACCACCCACAAGACCCTGCGCGGTCCACGTGGCGGCCTGATCCTGGCTCGCGCCAACGCCGACATCGAGAAGAAGCTGAACTCCGCGGTATTCCCGGGCGCCCAGGGTGGCCCGCTGGAGCACGTGATCGCCGCCAAGGCCATCTGCTTCAAGGAAGCGCTGCAGCCTGAGTTCAAGGCCTACCAGCAACAAGTGGTGAAGAACGCCCAGGCCATGGCCGGCGTGTTCATCGAGCGCGGTTTCGACGTGGTTTCCGGCGGTACGCAGAACCACCTGTTCCTGCTGTCGCTGATCAAGCAGGAAATCTCCGGTAAAGACGCCGATGCCGCCCTGGGCAAGGCTTTCATCACCGTGAACAAGAACTCCGTGCCAAACGACCCACGCTCCCCGTTCGTCACCTCCGGCCTGCGCTTCGGTACTCCGGCCGTGACCACTCGTGGCTTCAAGGAAGCCGAGTGCAAGGAACTGGCGGGCTGGATCTGCGACATCCTGGCCGACCTGAACAACGAAGCGGTGATCGACGCCGTTCGTGAGAAAGTCAAAGCCATCTGCAAGAAGCTGCCGGTATACGGCGCTTAATTAGCAGACCGTTACCTGAAAAGCCCGGCCTTCGCGCCGGGCTTTTTTTCGTCCGCAAATTGCCTGGCCCGGGACCTGTAGCCGCTGCCGCAGGCTGCGATCGGCCACGTAGTGGTCGTGCTCTTGGGATCGCTGAAGGCCTTCGGCCTTATCGCAGCCTGCGGCAGCGGCTGCACAACCAGCACCACTGGTCAGACCGGTCATGCCAATTTTCGGATTTGCCCTTGTATTCGCGGGAAACTCGGGCATAGACTGCGCCTGCACTGGACATACCGGTAAGACCACAATAATTAAGTCCCGAATCTGATGCGCTCCGCGCACGGCAGCCGGGACACCGACCAGGATTCCCCTCATGCTCAGATGGTGCTCGCGTTCGATTTTCCTCCAGGTAGTCCTCGGACTGATGCTCGGCATCGTGTGCGGACTGACACTCCCCGAATACTCCTCGCAACTCAAGCCACTGGGCGATGCCTTTATCAAGCTGATCAAGATGCTGATCGGCCTGATCGTCTTCTGCGTGGTGGTCAGCGGCATCTCCGGCGCCGGCGACCTGAAAAAGGTCGGACGCATCGGGCTCAAATCGGTCATCTACTTCGAAGTCCTGACCACCATCGCCCTGGTGATCGGCCTGGTCTTCGCCTTCACCACCGGCATCGGCAGCGGCGCCAATATCCATCTGGAACAGCTGTCCGCCGCCGACATGGGCGACATCGCCCAACGCAGCCAGCACATGCACGGCACCTCCGAGTTCCTGATGGGGCTGATCCCCAACTCGGTACTGGGCGCCTTCGCCGAAAACAACATCCTGCAGGTGCTGCTGTTCTCCGTGCTGTTCGGCAGCGCGTTGAACCTGGTGGGCGAAGCCGCTTCCGGCATCTCGCGGCTGATCAACGAACTCAGCCACATCATCTTCCGCATCATGGGCATGATCGTGCGCCTGGCGCCGATCGGCGTGTTCGGCGCCATCGCCTTCACCACCAGCAAATACGGCCTGGATTCGCTGCAGCACCTGGGCAGCCTGGTGGGCCTGTTCTACCTGACCTGCTTCGCCTTCGTGGCGGTGATTCTCGGGCTGGTCATGCGCTGTTCCGGCCTGCGCATGCTGCCGTTCCTCAAATACCTGCGCGAAGAGCTGCTGATCGTCCTCGGCACCGCCTCCTCCGACGCCGTACTGCCACAGATCATGCGCAAACTGGAGCACCTGGGCATCGGCAGCTCCACGGTCGGCCTGGTCATCCCGACGGGTTATTCGTTCAACCTCGACGGGTTCTCGATCTACCTGACCCTAGCCATCGTCTTCATCGCCAATGCCACCGGTACGCCGCTGTCGATGTCCGACCTGCTGACCATCCTGCTGGTGTCGCTAATCACCTCCAAAGGCGCCCACGGGATTCCCGGTTCGGCGCTGGTAATCCTGGCCGCCACCCTGACGGCAATCCCGGCCATCCCGGTGGTGGGCCTGGTGCTGGTGCTGGCGGTGGACTGGTTCATGGGCATCGGCCGGGCGCTGACCAATCTGATCGGCAACTGCGTCGCCACCGTGGCGATCGCCCGCTGGGAAAAAGACATCGATATTCAACGGGCCAACAAAGTCCTGAGCGGCCAGCAGGGTTATGGTTTCCAGCCGCGAAAACCGCTGCCTGGCGCGCAGCAGCAGGAGTTCTGAGGCATGCCTTGTACCTCTCGCCGGCAGGCACAACAATCAGCGCCTGCCATGGGCCTCATCCGCCATATTCCAGGGAGTGAACAGTGATCACCTCGTCAACGGTTGTAAATTCAGTGGTAGAAAAGCTGCGGGCGGCCTTGGCCCGTGGCCAATGGCGCTCCGGCGACATGCTGCCGGGGCAACGTGAATTGGCCGAGCAACTGGGCATCAGCCGCCCGAGCCTGCGTGAGGCGGTGACTGTTCTGGAAACCCTGGGCCTGGTGCGCTCCATGCCCGGCAAAGGCGTGGTGGTGCTGGAGGCCAGCCTCAACGAACAACCGGCAACGGACAACGGCGTGGCGGGCGCCAGCCTCGAGGACGTGCTGCAACTGCGCTACACCCTCGAGCCGTTCATCGTCGGCCTGGTGGCGCAGTCCATCAGCAGCAAGGAAGTGGGCCAGTTGCGCCTGACCCTCATGGACATGCGCGAAGCCCTGGACGCCAACGACAGCGAAGCCGGAATGAACGCCTACATCGCCTTCCATGAAGAACTGTTCACCCTGACCTCCAACCCGATCTTCCAGAACGTGGTGCAGCAGACCAGCAACGCCCTCAAGCAGAGCGCGGAAATCCTGCGCAACTCGCCGGAGCACCTGGCCGAACGCCTGGAAGAAAACGAAGCGGTGGTCCGGGCGATCCGTAACAAGAACAGCGCGCTGGCCAGTGCTGAAATGCGCCGGCACATCCTCAGGGAAGGCCAGCGCATGGGCATCGAGCTGAACATCCCGGACGACCATCTGGGCAACTAAGCCGCACAACACTTTCGTATCGGTAACCGGACTGGAGACAGGCCATGGCCAGCTACGCCTTGAACAAACTTGCATTCCCCCTCCCCGCTGCCCTGCCACGGCGCCGCAGCGGCGAGAAAAAACTGCTGGTCGACGATGTCTACCCGCAGATTTTCGATGCCATTCTCGAACAACGCATCGCCCCCGCCAGCCGGTTCACTGAGGACAGCCTCGGCGAAGTGTTCGGGGTCAGTCGCAGCATCATTCGCCAGGTCTTGGCGCGTTTGTCCCACCAGCAGGTGATCATCCTGCGGCCCAACCACCGTCCCCAGGTGGCAGCACCGGACCATGAACAGACGCGGCAGATCCTGCACGCCCGACGCCTGACGGAAATCACCCTGGTCAGGCTCGCCTGCCAGCAATCGGCACCACGTAACCTGAAGCGTCTGCGGGAGCTGATCGCCGCTGAGCGCGATTGCATCGACCGCGGCTTGCGTGGCCCGGCGATCCGTCTGTCCGGCGAGTTCCACCTGCAATTGGCGGAAGTGGCTGGTAACGCGCCGCTGGCGCACTTCCTCGGCAGCCTGGTGCCGCTGACGTCACTGGCGATTGCCCACCATGAAACCCGCGCCTGCAGCCATTGCGCCTGGCAAGAGCACGCGGCGATTGTCGATGCCATCGAAGACGGTGATGTCAAGGCCGCGGTCGCCTTGATGACCGGGCACCTGGATCACCTGGAAGAAAGGTTGCTCAAGGCCAGCGCGGGTTCGCAGTAACCAGCGTTTCGCGAGCACGCTCGCTCCTGCGGACCGGAGCGGGCTTGTTCGCGATGACCTCGTGGCAAATGTGTAACGAAACTACTGCGCCGCCATCCGGGCGAACCCGGCACGGATCTTCTCTTCCGGCAGATCGTCGGCAATGAACACAATCACGCTCTCCCGTGTCTCGCCTTCGGTCCATTCGGTATCCCAGTCGAAACCGTACAGCTTGAGCACGCCCTGGAACACCAGGCGCCGTGGCTCGCCGGCAATGTTCAGCACACCCTTGTAGCGCAGCAGTTGCTTGCCGTGCTCTTCCAGCAGTTCGTTCATGAACTCGCTGAGCCGGTCGATATCCAGCGGCGCGTCGGTGCGCAGCACCAGGCTGGAAATACGATCGATGGAGGGCGCCTTGCTCACCGGACGCAGGCTGACTCCGCCACCCAGGTCGGCATTCAGGTTGAAGCCACGCACATCCAGCAGTTCGGCCAGGTCGATGCGGCCATGCTCGACCACACGGATCGGCGCACGGCGGTTGATCCGGGTCAGGCGCTCGCTCAGCGCGTTGAAGGTCTGCTCGTCCACCAGGTCGCGCTTGCTCACCAGCAAGCGGTCGGCAAAGCCGATCTGGGCCTGGGCGATGGTCTGGGTCAGGTGGTGCTCGGCGTGCTTGGCGTCCACCAGGGTGATGATGCCGTCGAGGATATAGCGCTCGCGTAGCTCTTCGTCGATGAAGAAGGTCTGGGCCACGGGCGCGGGGTCGGCCAGCCCGGTGCATTCGATCACCAGCCGGTCGAAGGTGATCTCGCCGCTGTCCAGCCGTTCCAGCAACAGGTACAGCGCCTTGGTCAGATCGGTGTGGATGGTGCAGCAGACGCAGCCATTGGACAGCGTCATCACTTGTACCGGCTCGTCGCCCAGCAACTGGGTGTCGATGCCGGCATCGCTGAATTCGTTTTCGATCACGGCGATTTTCAGGCCGTGCCCGGCCTTGAGCAGGTGACGCAGCAAGGTGGTCTTGCCGGCGCCGAGGAAGCCGCTGAGAACGGTGACGGGGATTGGGGCTAACAAAACGAAATCTCCCATGGGCAGAAAAGACTGTAGGAGCCGGGCCAGTCGGCGATAGCGTCCTGAAGATCGCTACCGCCGGCAAGCCGGGCTCCTACAGTGGGGTGTCGCTCAATGATCGTGCTTCAACAGCATTTTGGCCCGGCTTTGCCGCCGTACCGTGCTTCCTGGCGTTCCCGGAAGAACGCCTCGTACGACATCACCGGCTTGTCCGGGTGCTTGGTCTGCATATGCTCGACGTAGTTGTCGTAGTCGGGCATGCCGACCATCAGGCGCGCGGCCTGACCGAGGTATTTACCGAGGCGACTCAGGTCATTGAACACGATTGCAGTCCTCGATCAAGCATCTGGCAGTGCATGGAATGGCGATTCTTTATCCGTGCGTTCTTTTTTACCCCAGGCGGAAATACCCACCTTGAGTGCATAGAACAGGATGCTGAATACCACCAGCAGGAACAGCACCGTCAGCGTGGCGTTGGTGTAGGCGTTGAAGATCACGTGCTGCATCTGCGTGATGTCCTTGGCCGGCGCGAGGATCTGACCATTGGCCAGGGCATCGCTGTACTTCTTGGCCAGGGCCAGGAAACCGACTGCCGGGTTGGCGTCGAACAGCTTGATGAGGCCCGCGGTGGTGGTGCAGATCAGCAGCCAGGCGGCTGGCAGCAAGGTCACCCAGATGTAGCGTTGACGCTTCATCTTGATCAGCACCACGGTGCCGAGCATCAGCGCGATACCCGCCAGCATCTGGTTGGAGATGCCGAACAGCGGCCACAGGGTGTTGATGCCACCCAGCGGATCGATCACGCCCTGGTACAGCAGGTAACCCCAGAGGGCCACGCAGCCGGCGGTGGCGATCAGGTTGGCGGTCCAGGACTCGGTGCGTTTCAGTGCCGGCACGAAGGAACCCAGCAGGTCCTGCAGCATGAAACGACCGGCACGGGTACCGGCGTCCACCGCGGTCAGGATGAACAGCGCTTCGAACAGGATCGCGAAGTGGTACCAGAACGCCATGGTGTTCTCGCCCGGCAGCACCGTGTGCAGGATCTGCGCGATACCGACCGCCAGGGTCGGCGCACCGCCGGCACGAGCCAGGATGGTGGTTTCACCGATGTCCTTGGCCACCGCTTGCAGGGCGTCCGGAGTGATGGCGAAGCCCCAGCTGCTGACCGTCTGCGCCACAGTGACCACGTCACCGCCGACGATGGCCGCCGGGCTGTTCATGGCGAAGTACACGCCAGGCTCGATCACCGAAGCGGCAACCATCGCCATGATGGCCACGAAGGACTCCATCAGCATGCCGCCGTAACCGATGTAACGGGCGTTGGTTTCGTTATCCAGCAGCTTCGGCGTGGTCCCGGAAGAGATCAGCGCGTGGAAGCCGGACACCGCGCCACAGGCGATGGTGATGAACAGGAACGGGAACAGGCCGCCTTTCCAGACCGGGCCGGTGCCGTCGGTGAACTGGGTCAGCGCCGGCATTTTCAGCTCGGGCATGGTGATCAGGATGCCGATCGCCAGGGCGATGATGGTACCGATCTTGAGGAAGGTCGACAGGTAGTCGCGAGGCGCCAGGATCAGCCATACCGGCAGCACCGCGGCGACGAAACCGTAGCCGATCAGCATCCAGGTGATCTGTACGCCGGTGAAGCTGAAGGCCTTGGACCACACGGGATCCGCGGCAATCTGGCCCCCCAGCCAGATCGAGCCCAGCAGCAGGAGCACGCCGATGACGGAAATTTCACCGATGCGGCCCGGGCGGATGTAGCGCATGTAGACGCCCATGAACATCGCGATCGGGATGGTCGCCATCACCGTGAAGATGCCCCACGGGCTTTCGGCCAGGGCCTTGACCACGATCAGCGCCAGCACCGCGAGGATGATGATCATGATCAGGAAGCAGCCGAACAGCGCGATGGTCCCCGGGATCCGGCCCATTTCCTCACGAACCATGTCGCCCAGGGAACGGCCGTTGCGCCGGGTGGACATGAACAGGACCATGAAGTCCTGCACCGCCCCCGCCAGCACCACCCCGGCAATCAGCCAGAGCGTGCCGGGCAGGTAGCCCATCTGCGCCGCCAGTACCGGCCCCACCAGCGGGCCCGCGCCGGCGATGGCCGCGAAGTGGTGACCGAAGAGAATGTGCTTGTTGGTCGGAACGTAGTCCAGACCGTCGTTGTTGAGCACGGCGGGGGTGGCCCGGCGCGCATCGAGCTGCATCACGTTGTTAGCGATGAACAGGCTGTAGTAACGGTATGCGACCAGATAGATGGCCACGGCAGCGACCACGATCCACAAGGCGTTGATCGCCTCACCGCGGCGCAATGCCACTACGCCGAGGGCGCACGCTCCTACGATTGCCAGCACCAGCCAGGGTAAGTGGCGTAGCGGGCTATTATTATTTTTCATTTTATTATTCCAGCCAGGGTGGACAAGAAAGACAGCCATCCCGAGTTTAGCGCTACTGGCCCCAAAGGCCACCCCCCACGTTGGTCTAGAGCGTCCTTTTGAGTTTTTTCCTAGGTTTTGCACCGCCTCGGTGCAAGCGTTTGCGGAAGCACTGAACCACCCGAGCGAAAAAGCGGTCGCATCTTTAACGACTCGTCGCCTGGAGTGCCCATGCCCGCGCCGCCCAATAGGCCGCCGCTGTCACCGCCGCTGTCACCGCCGCTGCTGTATCTACTGTTCCTGGTGGCGGCGCTGTCGCTTGCCGACGGTGTGCCCTTGCCGATCCCGGTCAACGGCTGGCTGCGCACCCTGGCCCTGCTGTTGATTATCGGCGGCCAGGGCCTGTCGTTCAGGGCGATGTGGCGTCTCAGGCAACGGCACACCACCACCAGCAATGCCGGCGAACCCCGGCGTCTGCTGTGCGATGGTCCGTTCGCAATCTCGCGCAACCCCATCAATCTCGGCGACACCCTGGGTTACTGCGCCATCGCCCTGTTGCTCGGCAGCCTGTGGCCATGGCTGCTGTTGCCGCTGCTGATTTACCTGATGAACCTGACGGTGATCCGGCCGGACGAGCACCATCTGCTGGAGTTGTTCGGCGACCGCTACCGTGACTATTGCCGCAAGGTGCGCCGCTGGCTGTAGCGGGTTGGGCAAACCCGGGTCTATAGTCATTTCACCATGCAGGGGGGCTGCTCATGAGCGAACACCATTCCGATCGTCGCCGTTTCAAACGCATCGCCTTCGATGCCCGTACCGAACTGAGCCAGGGTCCTTATCGCTGGTCCGTGCAGTTGGTCGATCTCTCGCTCAGGGGCATGCTG
The DNA here is from genome assembly GCF_900215185.1 of Pseudomonas sp. LAMO17WK12:I10. Taxonomy (NCBI): domain Bacteria; kingdom Pseudomonadati; phylum Pseudomonadota; class Gammaproteobacteria; order Pseudomonadales; family Pseudomonadaceae; genus Pseudomonas; species Pseudomonas sp. LAMO17WK12:I10. Next base: position 128,658 of record NZ_OBDX01000006.1, read on the forward strand.
ATCCAGCGCCCCGATCCCTGGCTGGGGGACGAAAGCCAGCCGTTCGAAGCCGATATCCATTTGAGCGATGACGCCGAAGTACGCATGGACGTGCGACTGGCGCACGACGATCACGGTCAGTTGGGCTTCGTCTGCCTGCATATAGACCTGGAGTCGATCGAACATCTGCGCCGGCTGATCGAACTGAATCTCGCCGACCCGCAGGAGCTGGAGCGCGAGCTGGGGGCGCTGCTGGAGGTTTGAGCGCCGCCTCTTCCCGTCAACCGTTCAGGGGAACGCCGAGGGCTCGGGGAATTCGCTTTCCATATCCCAATAACCGGGCTGTTGCCGACTGGCGGCGGTCCACTGCCCGTCCACCCAGCGATAAATCCGGTAGGTGGTCACAAAATCGTCACCCTCGCTGGCAGGCGCTGAAGACACCTGGGCGATCGACTCGGTAGCCCCCGATGCCGATGGAAGGATCTGCCAGGCCGCCTTGCCGGTCTGGGCCATCGCCAGCGGGCGCTGCTCCCCGTTTTCGTCCCGATACAATACGGGCTCCAAGCGGCTTTGCGTCGGCGCCAGGATCTGCGTGGCCGGGCCGCTATAGCTGCCCATTGGGGCCGTCTGATCGACGGTGAGGAAAAACGCCGGGTATGGCAGGCCGCTGAGCGGCGCCTTCTCCACCTTCGCCAGCGGGTAGCCCAGGGACTGCTCGGCCAGCACTTCGCCGACCTCCGACACCAGGCGCACCCGAGCCTCCAGTTGCGGCTGGTGCTCGCTGTCCGTCGACTCGTCGAAGGTTTCCTCGTCCAGGCCGCTGCCCCAGCTCTGCGCATGCAGTTGCGCGGTGATGCGCCGGTCTTCCAGCACCTCGAGCACCGTGCCGTCGCCGACCAGCAGTTCCTGGGCGATCCGATAGCCGTGCGGCGCATCTTCCTGGCTGGCCACAGCCAGGCCGCTGGCCCACAACAGCGTAAAACCAAGGGCGCCGAGGCCCGCTCCTGTCATCCGCATCAACTGCTTCCTTTCAGTAAGGGATCATTCGAAGAGCGCATCCAGCGCCTGCTCCAGACGGGTTACCGCAATGATTCGCAAGCCCGGCGGTGGCTCTTTAGGGGCATTGCCCTTGGGCACGATGGCCCGTTTGAAGCCGTGCTTGGCCGCTTCCTTGAGGCGCTCCTGGCCGCTCGGCACCGGGCGCACTTCGCCGGACAGGCCGACTTCGCCGAACACCAGCAAGTCGTGGGGCAAGGGCCGATTGCGCAGGCTGGACATTACCGCCGCCATCAGCGCCAGGTCGGAGGCGGTTTCCAGCACCTTGACCCCGCCGACGACGTTGAGGAACACGTCCTGATCGTGGGTCGGAATGCCGCCGTGGCGGTGCAGTACCGCCAGCAGCATCGCCAGGCGGTTCTGGTCCAGGCCCAGGGTGACCCGCCGCGGATTGGCCAGGTGGCTGTCATCCACCAGCGCCTGGACTTCCACCAGCATCGGCCGGGTGCCTTCCCAGGTAGCCATGACCACGCTGCCCGGGACTTCTTCCTGGGCACGGGTGAGAAAGATCGCCGAAGGATTGGAAACTTCTTTCAGGCCGCGGTCGGTCATGCCGAACACGCCCAGTTCGTTGACCGCGCCGAAACGGTTCTTCACCGCCCGCAGCAAGCGCAGGCGGCCGTCGGATTCACCTTCGAAATACAGCACGGTGTCGACCATGTGCTCAAGGACCCGCGGCCCGGCCAGCGCGCCCTCCTTGGTCACGTGGCCCACCAGGAAGATCGCCGTGCCGCTCTGCTTGGCGTAGCGCACCAGCAGCGCCGCGCTTTCGCGCACCTGGGAAACACCGCCGGGGGCCGATTGCAGTTGCTCGGTGAAGATGGTCTGGATCGAGTCGATCACCATGACCTTGGGCTTCTCCTGCCGGGCCGTGGCGATGATGGTTTCGATACAGGTTTCGGTCATCACCCGCAGCTGGTCCTGGGGCAGGCCCAGGCGCCGGGCGCGCATCGCCACCTGTTGCTGCGATTCTTCGCCTGTGACGTAGAGCGCCGGCATGCGGGTGGCGATGTTGCACAAGGTCTGTAACAGAATGGTCGACTTGCCGATCCCCGGGTCGCCGCCGATCAGCACCACCGAACCGTCGACCAGGCCGCCGCCGAGCACCCGGTCCAGCTCGCCGGAAGCCGTGGAAAAGCGCGGGATCTCTTCGACGCTGACCTCGGCCAGGGTCTTGATCTGCGCCTGCTGCCCGGCCCAGCCGGTACGACCGCTGGGGGCCGCGGCACCGCCGCTTTCCACCATGGTTTCGGTCAGGGTGTTCCAGGCCCCGCATTCGCCGCACTGGCCGGCCCATTTGGGAAAGGTTGCGCCGCACTCGGTGCAGCCGTACATGCGCTTGGCCTTGGCCATCTGATCCCCCGGGCAAAACCGCGATGATAGCTCAGCTGGAGCGGATCAGCGCGGCGCCACCGTGCGGATTTCGCCCTCGGCCAGACGCGTGGCGCTGTTGCCCAGCGAATCTTCGGCATTCAGGTCGGCGCCTTTGGTCGCCAGGGCGTCGAGCAGCTCCACCCGCTTGAACAGCCCGGCGTACATCGCCGCCGTCTGGCCGGCGCCGTTGCGCTGGTCGGGGTTGCAGTCGGTGGCCAGCAAGCGCCGGGCGATCTTCACTTCGCCCTTGAAAATGGCGCCCATCAGCGCCGTGTTGCCTCTTTTATCCTGCACGCAGGCGTCGGCACCGGCGGCCAGCAAACGCTCCACCGCCGGCCCCTGGCCGTGATATGCCGCGAGGATCAGGGCGGTGTAGCCCTTCTCGTCCTGGGTATCGAGGGAATAACCGGCCTCGATAAAGGTATTGAGCATCTCGACGTCGCCGCGACGGGCCGCATCGAAGTAGTAATTCTCTAGTTGGACCTTGACCGCCACCGGGTCCGCGGGGGCCGGTTGCTGCGCATGAGCGCCCAGCGAGCAGGCGGCCAGCAGCAGCGAAATGAACAGGCGCATGGTGCGACTCCCTTGTCTCAAAGATTCTGTAGGAGCGAGGCTTACCCGCGATGACTTCAGCCCGGGCAAACGTTCGTCAGCTAGAACGCCATCACCGGTATTGGGGCCGCTTTGCGGCCTTTCGCGGGCAAGCCTCGCGCCTATATAAAGAGGAAGCGTCACGCCAGGGGCGTGACGCAGGGTGGGATCAATCCGACAGCTTGGCGGCCAGGGCCTTGACCCGGGCCAGGTCGCCCTTGGCCACCTTGGTCACGCCAGTGCCGTACTCCGGATCGGCCTTGTAAAGGAACGACAGCATGATGTGCTTGCTCTCGTCATCGGTGGTCGCCAGGGAGCCACCGAAGTTCTCGATCAGGTCCTGACGCTCCTTCTGGCTCAGCGAACGATACAGATCGCCGGCCTGCTTGAAGTTCTGCTCGCGCTGGATCTTCGCCTGCTGGGTGCTGCCACTCAGCGCCAGCTGGCTGTAACGCGCGCTTTGCGGCTCTTCACGCGGCATCAGGCGGCTCGGCTGGTAGTTCACGCCGGTGCTGGTGCTGCCGCTGTTCATTGCGCCGTCCTGGTTGCCATTGTTCACCGCGACTTTCGGCGCGTTGATCGGCAATTGCAGGGCATTGGCGCCCAGGCGGTACAGCTGGGTATCGGCATAGGAGAACACCCGGCCTTGCAGCAGGCGGTCTTCCGACGGCTCGATGCCCGGCACCAGGTTGGCCGGGGCCATGGCCACCTGTTCGGTTTCCTGGAACACGTTGGCCGGGTTGCGGTTGAGCACCATCTGCCCGACCTTGCGCTCAGGCACGCCCGGCCAGATCTTGGTGGCATCCAGCGGGTCGAAATCGAACTTGGCCAGATCTTCCGGCTTCAGGACCTGGACATACAGGTCCCATTTCGGGAAGTCGCCCTTGTTGATATGCGTCACCAGATCATTGGTCATATGGCTGTAATCACGCCCCTGCACCTCGACCACTTGTTTGGGATCGAGGTTGTTGATGCCCTGCAAACTCTTCCAGTGAAACTTCACGTAATGCACTTCGCCCTTGGCATTCACCAACTTGTAGGCGTGCACGCCGTTACCGTCCATTTCCCGGTAACTGGCCGGAGTGCCGGAATTGGAATACAGCTCGGTCAGGGTCCGGGTGGCTTCCGGAACATGGGAGAAGAAGTCGAAGCGCCGGGAATCGTCATCCAGGTTGGTGCGCGGGTCAGGTTTGAACGCATGCACCATGTCCGGGAATTTGATCGCGTCGCGAATAAAGAAAGTCGGGAAGTTGTTGCCGACCAGGTCCCAGTTACCATCGGCGGTATAGAACTTGGTGGCAAAACCGCGCGGGTCACGCAGGGTCTCCGGCGAGTGGTTGCCATGCACTACCGCGGAAAAACGCACGAATACCGGTGTTACCTGGCCGGCGGCGAATACCTTGGCCTTGGTCAGGTCGCTCAGGCTGTCGGTCACGGTGAAGGAACCATGGGCACCGGTACCACGGGCATGCACCACCCGCTCTGGAATGCGCTCGCGATCGAAACGCTGGAGCTTCTGGATCAACTGCACATCCTGCAGCAATACCGGTCCGGTAGCGCCCGCGGTCTGCGAGTTCTGGTTATCGCCCACCGCGGCCCCGTTATCGCGGGTCAGAGTGGCGGCCTGTACGGAAAGAGAAAGCATACTGGCGGCGAGTACGCCCAATACGCGTCGTTGGGAAAAACTCCCAAGGCCAATGATCATGGTCATGTTTTATTCCTCTGGTTTTAATCGAACGCATCCAGGTGCGCCTGTCAGAGGCTAGTGACCAAAGAGTCGAACTCTAAATAGAAAAGTCGCAACAGTCTGATTGAAAAAACATTCTGGTATCTAAGAGCAAGCGCGGGTATTTCGCGCGCGATTGATGGCACTTTGTAAACTATTTGCCGTTAACTCGGTCGATAACTGCGAACGCTGTAAGCAGTTGTTGCAAGCAAGATACCTTGTGCTGAATTACACTGCGTTCACCAACCTCATCTGTAACAAGGAATAACCTATGGGCGTGCTAAGTGAGTTCAAGGCCTTCGCGGTCAAAGGTAATGTGGTCGACATGGCCGTCGGTATTATCATCGGCGCCGCATTCGGCAAGATCGTCTCGTCGTTTGTTGGCGATGTAGTCATGCCGCCAATCGGCTTGCTGATCGGTGGGGTGGACTTCAGTGATCTGGCGATCACGCTCAAGGAAGCTGTCGGCGAGACGCCGGCCGTGGTGCTGGCCTACGGCAAATTCATCCAGAGCCTGATCGACTTCATCATCGTTGCCTTTGCCATCTTCATGGGTGTGAAGGCGATCAACCGCCTGAAGCGCGAAGAGGCCGTGGCGCCCACCCTGCCGCCGGTCCCGACCAAGGAAGAAGAGCTGCTGGGGGAGATCCGCGACCTGCTCAAGGCGCAGAACAACAAGCCCTGAGACTCCTGCCGCAACAAAACGGCGCCCCCTGCCAGTCATGCAGGCGGCGCCATTTTTTTACCAGTAGTTTTCCACCGCCACCTGCCCGGGCCGCCGGGTCAGGCTCAGGTGCATATCCCGTTGTTTGAGCAAGGCGCGGGTGTCGTCGATCATCTGTGGGTTGCCGCAGAGCATCACTCGCGAGTGCTCGGCGCTCAGGGGCACGCCAGCGACCCGTTCCAGTTCGCCGCTCTCGATCAGATGGGTGATCCGCCCGTTGAGGCTGCCCGGATGCTGTTCACGGGTCACCGTGGTGATGACTTGCAGCTTGTGGGCAACTTCCGCCAGATAATCGCGCTCCCTCAGCTCGGCCAGCAATTGCTGATAAGCCAGCTCCTTGGCTTCGCGCACGCTGTAGACCAGGATGATCCGCTCGAATTTCTCCCAGACTTCGAAGTCCTGCAGGATCGAAACAAAAGGCGCGATCCCGGTGCCGGTGGACAGCAACCAGAGGTCGCGACCATCGACGAAACGGTCCAGGGTCAGATAACCGAACGCCTGCCGGTCCACCATCAGGGTATCGCCCTCCCCCAGCCGGCTCAGCTCGCTGGTGAACTCGCCGCCGGGCACGACAATGGAGAAGAACTCAAGAAACTCGTCGAAGGGAGAAGACACCATGGAGTACGCGCGCCACACCGTGCTGCCATCGGCCTTGGTCACCCCCAGGCGGGCGAATTGCCCGGCGCGAAAGCGAAAACCCGCGTCCCGCGTGGCACGCAGGGTAAACAGGCTGGGAGTCAGGGGCTGGACGTCGAGCAAGGTCTGGCGCGTGTATTTTTCTGCACTGGCAGTCATGGCAGGCTCCAATAAGCGAATGCCCTTAGTGTCCCGCAAAGCGCGCGGCAGAAACACCGGTGGTTTGTAATGGCATAGAGCGCGGGCAATCGAGCGCAAAAAAACGTACCATTGGCCCCTCTTCGGGCACCTGCCACGCGGCCTGCGCGCCACCTGCCCGAACGGTCCAGCCCGCATCGCGCCCCTCCCGCCGGCAGGACATTCACCGATTACCAAGAGTCCGTCCCATGCCCCTGCTCGAAAGCCCCTTCGCCCAGCTCGACCTGATCCGCCAGCCCGAACAACAGAACGAGCCCCTGCAAGCTTTCGACGCGGCGGACGAGTACCTGCTCAATCACCTGGCCGAACAGCAGCCGACGGCGGACACCCGGGTGCTGGTGCTCAACGACAGTTTCGGCGCGCTGGCGGCCAGCCTGGTCGGGCGCGTACAGGTGCACAGCAGCGGCGACTCGTTTCTCGGCGCGCTGGCGCTGGAGAAAAACCTGGTGCGCAATGGCCGGCCATTCGACGCCGTAACAGTGGTACCGGCCAGCGAGCCGTTGACCGGGCCGTTCGACCGCGTATTGATCCGCGTGCCCAAGACCCTGGCCCTGCTGGAAGAACAGCTGATCCGCCTGCAAGGCCAACTGGCCCCGGGCGCCCAGGTGGTGGCAGCGGCGATGGTCAAGCACCTGCCACGGGCCGCCGGCGACCTGTTGGAACGCTACATCGGTCCGGTACAAGCCTCGCTGGCGGTGAAAAAGGCCCGTTTGCTGATCGCCACGCCGGAGGCGAAAACCCCGGCGGTTTCGCCTTACCCGACCCGCTACAAGCTCGACGAGCCCGCCATCGAGCTGCTCAACCATGCCAACGTGTTCTGCCGCGAAGGCCTGGACATTGGCACCCGCGCCTTCCTCCCGTACCTGCCGAAAAACCTCGGGAAGGCCCGGGTCGCGGACCTGGGGTGCGGCAACGGCGTGCTGGCCATCGCCAGCGCCCTGCACAACCCCGACGCCCATTACACCCTGGTGGACGAATCCTTCATGGCCGTGCAGTCGGCCCTGGAGAACTGGCGCGCGACCCTGGGCCAGCGCGAAGTGACCGTGCGCGCCGGTGACGGCCTGGCCGGGCAGGAACCGCAGTCGCTGGACGTGGTGCTGTGCAACCCGCCCTTCCACCAGCAGCAGGTGGTCGGCGACTTCCTCGCCTGGCGCATGTTCCAGCAGGCCCGCGAAGCCCTGGTGGTGGGCGGCGCGCTGTACATCGTCGGCAACCGCCACCTGGGCTATCACAGCAAGCTGGCGCGGCTGTTCCGCGGCGTCGAGCAAGTGGCCGCCACGCCCAAGTTCGTGATTCTCAAGGCGCGCAAATAATCCCCCCGGCAGCCGCCCCATTCGCGGTCGACTGCACGGCCATCGCCAGCCCCCTTTCTCTTATAAAACCCCAGGCCAAAAAAAACCCTCCAGAGGAGGGCTATAAAACCGTGCCGCAAGGCAACGGGATGGGATGAGCGGTGGTGAAAATCAGTGCGTGGTCAGGCCCGCGGCGTTCATGAACATGCGCATCAGGCTGGCGACGATAAACAGCGCGAGCACGCTGCCGACCCAGATCCCGGCGAGCCAGCCCAGGCGCTGCCAGAGCGGTTTCTTCTCGGCTTCTTCGATTTCCTGCAACGTGGGTTTACCAGCCATCATCGAATACTCCTCTCGGAATGGAGACGATGGCGTCGCTCGGGGCGCCATCGCGAGCAGGTCCGCTCCCGCACGGGGAGCGGCGCATTGACTAGTGGTAACCGTCTTCGTGGGTGACCTTGCCGCGGAACACGTAATAGCTCCAGAAGGTGTAACCCAGGATGAACGGGATGATGAACAGCGTGCCCACCAGCATGAAGCCCTGGCTTTGCGGCGGCGCGGCGGCGTCCCAGATCGAGATCGACGGCGGCACGATGTTCGGCCACAGGCTGATGCCCAGGCCGCTGTAGCCGAGGAAGATCAGCACCAGGGTCAGCAGGAACGGCGTGTAGTGAGCATTGCGGGCCACCGCGCGCAGCAGGCCGTACAGGGTCACCAGCACCAGGATCGGCACCGGCAGGAACCAGAACAGGTTCGGCAGGGTGAACCAGCGCGAGGCGATTTCCGGGTGGGCCAGCGGCGTCCAGATACTGACGACACCGATCACCGCCAGCAGCACGAAAGCCAACGGCCGCGCCAGGTCATGCATCTGCTCCTGCAGCTTGCCTTCGGTCTTCATGATCAGCCAGGTGCAGCCGAGCAAGGCATAGGCCACCACCAGCGCGCCGCCGCAGAACAGGGTGAACGGCGTGAACCAGTCCAGCGAACCGCCGGCGTACTGGCGGTCGACCACCGGCAGGCCATCGATGAAGGCACCCAGCGCCAAGCCCTGGAAGAAAGTCGCCGCCACCGAGCCGCCAATGAAGGCCTTGTCCCAGATGTGGCGCTTGGCTTCCTTGGCCTTGAAGCGGAACTCGAAGGCCACGCCGCGGAAGATCAGGCCGATGAGCATCAGGATCAGCGGCATGTACAGCGCCGAGAGCACCACCGAATAGGCCAGCGGGAAGGCGCCGAACAGCGCGGCACCGCCCAGCACCAGCCAGGTTTCGTTGCCGTCCCAGACCGGGGCGACGGTGTTCATCATCACGTCACGGTCGCGGGAGTCCTTGACGAACGGGAAGAGAATCCCGATCCCCAGGTCGAACCCGTCCATGACCACGTACATCATGATGCCGAAGATGATGATCACGGCCCAGATCAGCGGAAGATCGATACCCATGACTCAATTCCCCTTGTTCAGGCTGGTGCCGTTGTCTTCGGCATCGTCGTCGGCGGCCGACAGCGGACGGGCCGGCGTGCGTTTCTGGCCAGGACCACCGTGGCTGACTTCCGTGCCTTCGTTGGTCTTCGGCCCCTTGCGCACCAGGCGCATCATGTAGCCCAGGCCTGCCCCGAACAGCGCGAAATACACCACGACAAACAGCGCCAGGGTAATGCTCATCTGCGTCAGGCTATGTCCAGAAGACGCATCCGCGGTGCGCATCAGCCCGTAGACCACCCACGGCTGGCGGCCGATCTCGGTGGTGAACCAGCCGGCGAGGATCGCGATCAGCCCGGATGGGCCCATCCACAATGCCAGGTACAGGAACGCGCGGTTCTGGTAGATGCGGTCACGCTTGCGCAGCCACAGGCTCCACAGGCCGGTGAGGATCATCAGCATGCCCAGGCCGACCATGATCCGGAACGACCAGAATACGATGGTCGAATTCGGCCGGTCTTGCGGCGGGAACTCCTTGAGCGCCGGCACCTGCTTGTCCAGCGAGTGGGTGAGGATGAGGCTGCCCAGATACGGGATCTCGACGGCGAACTTGGTCTTTTCTGCCTTCATGTCCGGCCAGCCGAACAGGATCAGCGGAGTCGGCTCGTTACCGACGTTTTCCCAGTGCCCTTCGATCGCGGCGATTTTCGCCGGCTGGTGCTTGAGGGTGTTGAGGCCGTGGAAGTCGCCGATCACGGCCTGGATCGGCGCGACGATCAGGGCCATCCACATCGCCATCGAGAGCATGCGGCGGATCGCCGGGTTGTCACGGCCGCGCAGCAGGTGCCAGGCAGCGGACGAACCGACGAAGAACGCGGTGGCGACAAAGGCCGCCGTGGCCATATGCGCCAGGCGGTACGGGAACGACGGGTTGAACACCACCGCCAGCCAGTCCACCGGAATCACGCGGCCGTCGATGATTTCGTAGCCTTGCGGGGTCTGCATCCAGCTATTGGACGAGAGAATCCAGAAGGTCGAAATCAGCGTACCGATGGCCACCATCACCGTGGAGAAGAAGTGCAGCTTGCGCCCGACCCGGTTCCAGCCGAACAGCATGACCCCGAGGAAACCGGCTTCGAGGAAGAATGCGGTGAGCACTTCATAGGTCAGCAGCGGCCCGGTAACGGCGCCGGCAAAATCGGAGAAGCGACTCCAGTTGGTGCCGAACTGGTAGGCCATGACCAGGCCCGAGACCACCCCCATGCCGAAGTTGACGGCGAAGATCTTCGACCAGAAGTGGTACAGGTCACGGTAGGTATCGTCGCGGGTCTTGAGCCACAAACCTTCGAGCACCGCCAGGTAACTCGCCAGACCGATGGTAATGGCGGGGAACAGGATGTGGAACGAGATAGTGAACGCGAACTGAATTCGGGCGAGATCTAGTGCCTCCAAACCGAACATAAGCTTTCCTCTGTCAGGTAATACCGGCTGCCGGCTGGAGGCCTGCACCCACTGCCCCCACGGATCTGGAGTGTGGCGAATTCGAATTCGTTCTTTTTAAACCCATCGCAACGCAGGGAGTCTGGCCATCTGGCCACCAGACCCAACCTTGGAAAAGGTTTTGATCTGGATCAATCAACGTTGAAAGAGTAGTCGCATTTTCGCCGTTGGTTTGTGTGGTCTTTTGTCGCGTGACAGGTTGCCTCACCACGTCAAGCACGGGGTTTCCCCGAAGTTTTGCTCTCCCTGTAGCCGCTGCCGCAGGCTGCGATCGACCGGAACGGTCGTGGCGATTTCTGCTCCGTCGAAGGTCCTTCGGCCCTTATCGCAGCCTGCGGCAGCGGCTACAGGGATTGGGCTATTTCGAATAACCGGGATAGATGCGGGGCTAACGATTCTGCAACTATTGGTTACACCTTGGTGATAACCTCGCCCTACTCAACGCCCAGACCTGCCTTTCAGATGCCCAGCCAAGACCCTCTGCTGCTTCGCCATCACCGTCCGTTCATTGCTTTCTGGCTGGCGCGGATCTTCACCGCCAGCGGCTTCCAGATGCTCACCGTGGCCATCGGCTGGAACCTCTACCAACTGACCGGCAACGTGCTCGACCTGGGCCTGGTCGGGCTGGTGGAGTTCGCGCCGCGGGTGCTGTTCATGCTGCACACCGGGCATGTGGCCGACCGCTATGACCGGCGCAAGGTGGCAGCCATCTGCCAGTCGCTGCAGGCGCTGATCGCCCTGTCCCTGGCCATCGGCAGCGCCACCCACAACGTCACTCGCGAGATGATCTTCATCCTCGCGTTCCTGCTGGGCGCCGCCCGCTCCTTCGAGATGCCGACCACCCAGGCGCTGCTGCCGAGCATCGTGCCCAGCGCGCTGTTCCCGCGCGCCGTGGCGGCGGCCCAGTCCGCCCAGCAATCGGCGACCATCGTCGCGCCGGCCCTCGGCGGCCTGCTCTACGCCTTTGGCAGCGTGTGGGTCTATGGCCCGACCGTGCTGCTGTATGTGATCGCCTGCTGCCTGATGCTCAACCTGCCCGCGCGGCAGACGCCGCTGAACAAAGGCAAGGCCACCCTGGACTCGTTGCTCGCCGGGGTGCGCTTCATTCGCAGCCGCCCGGACATTCTCGGGGCGATCTCCCTGGACCTGTTCGCCGTATTGCTGGGCGGCGCCACCGCGCTGCTGCCGGTGTTCGCCAAGGACATCCTGCTCACCGGCGCCTGGGGCCTGGGCTTGCTGCGCTCGGCGCCGGCGGTGGGGGCACTGCTGATGTCGCTGTGGCTGGCGCGCTTTGCCGTCGACCGCCATGTCGGCCGGGTGATGTTCAGCGCCGTCGGCGTATTCGGCGTCGCCACCATCGCCTTCGGCCTGTCGACCTCGTTCTGGTTCTCGCTTGCGGTGCTGGTGGTGCTGGGCGCGGCGGACATGATCAGCATGGTGATCCGCGCTTCCTTCGTGCAGCTGGAAACCCCGGACGAAATGCGTGGCCGGGTCAGCGCCGTCAATGGCCTGTTTATCGGCGCCTCCAACCAGCTCGGCGAATTCGAGTCCGGGCTCACCGCCCACTGGTTCGGCACCGTGCCGGCGGTAGTGCTGGGCGGAGTCGGCACCCTGCTGGTGACCGGGGTGTGGATAAAACTGTTCCCGACCCTGGCCCGTCGCGATCGCATGCATGGGCCGGTGGAAGAAGAAGCCAAGGCCTGATTCGAGGCAGGCAGGAACCTCACAGGACGTCGCCGTTGATCGTCCGGTTCACGCGTTGCAATACATATCCGATGGGAGAGTGTAAGGTATCGCCTTACACTCGCCGCATGATCAAATCCTTTCAGCACAAAGGCCTCAAGGCCTTCTATGAAACGGGATCGACTCGAGGGATCCGAGCCGATCATGCGAGGCGCCTGGCGCGCATGCTGCCTTTCATGGATCACGCGACAGAGCCTGACGACCTCGACCTCCCGGGATGGCGGTTGCATCCGCTCAAGGGCGAGCGTCGCGAATACTGGTCACTGACCGTATCGGGCAATTGGCGAGTGATTTTTCGTTTTACGGGTTCGGATATCGAGCTGGTCGACTATCTGGATTACCACTGAACAGGAGGCAGGATCATGCCCATGCACAACCCGCCACATCCCGGTGAAACACTGCGTGTGGACGTATTGCCCGAGTTGGGAATCAGCGTGACGGAACTGGCCAGGCATCTTGGCTACGCCCGCCCCCATCTCTCCAAGGTGCTGAACGGCCACGCGCCGATCCGGCCGGAATTGGCGGTAAGGCTGGAACGCGCCGGAATAGGTAAAGCCAAGGTCTGGCTGGCGGTACAGGCCGACTACGATATCTGGCAGACCGAACAAGCCTTGTTACCACGCATCGAGCCCATTGCCGCTCATGTCTGCTGATCGCTAAACCAGCAACTCCCCCTCCACCACCGTCCGCCGGCCCCTGCCGCACAGTTGTTCCACCAGGGTCAGGGCAAAACTCAGGGCCGCCCCCGAGCCTTGCGCGGTGATGCAGTTGCCATCCACCACCACCGGCTGGTCGACGAAGTTGCAGCCCGACAGTTGATGGCTGGCGCTGGGCAGGCAGGTCATGCGCCGCTGGCGCAACACCCCGTAGTTCTGCAAAGCCAGGGCCGGCGCTTCGGCGATGCCGGCGAACAGGCGCCCGGCGGCGGCCTGGTCCTTGACCAATTGCATCAGCGGTTGATGGGCCGCCAGGTGCTGCGCGCCAACCGCGCCACCGGGCAGCACGATCAGGTCGAAGTGCTGGGCCAGCACATCCACCAGCATGCCGTCGGCGGTCATGCGGGTGCCGCGGGCACAAGTGAGCATGCGCCGCCCTTCGATACTGGCCACCAGCACTTCGACCTGGGCACGGCGCAGCACATCGATCAGGGTCACGCTTTGCAGGTCGTCGACGCCCTCGGCGAGGGGAATCAGGGCTCTAAAGGTCATGGGCTGTGTCCGCGGTAGGGTCTTTAAAGCTTAGTCAGCTTTAAAGCCCTCCGCGTTCGGCCGCTGCCGTCACTTGATGTAGATCTGCGCGCTCATGCTGTTGCCCGGCGCGTTGAGCGAGGTGTTGCTGAAGGTGAAGGTCCCTTCCTGCCTGCCGGCCAGGTCGAAGGTATAGATGTAGCCGACGGTGGTCCCGGAGTTGCCGCACGGCACCAGGCTGGAACCCTCTTCGCAGACCGCCGCGCGCGTGCCGTTGACCTCGAAGCCGTCCAGCGCCACCCGGGGCTGGCGGCCATAGCCGATTTCCAGCACGTACACCTTGATGTTCGGGCCCTGGTGATCGCAGGCGGTCTTGTCGCGTCCGTCCGACACATCCTCCAGGCCGCAGGACTGCGACTCGACCTTGAGGATTTCCACCTGGCTCAAGGGCGGCGCGGAACGGGCCATGGCCGGCGCCGCGCCCAACCACAGGCTGCTGGCCACTACCGCCAAGGCCATCGTTTTTATCGTGCTGTGCATAAGTCCCCCCAAAACGTCGGCGCAGTATGCCCCAGTCGCCACTCGGGCAAAACATCGCCGAGGATCGCAGCCATAGCCCTGCGCTGCTGGTATGATGCGCGGCTTTTTCCGACCCGCACAAAATCCCCGGACGCTTTTTCAGGGTCTGTGCTTTGCTGTCTGGGTCGATACATTCACGGCGCCCAGCGCGCCACGGGGAGCAGACATGCTGGAAAGGCTGTTTCAACTCAAGGCACACAACACCAATGTGCGGACCGAGATTCTCGCGGGCCTCACGACCTTCCTGGCCATGGCCTACATTCTCTTCGTCAACCCGAGCATCCTGGGCGAGACCGGCATGGACAAGGGTGCGGTGTTCGTCGCCACCTGCCTGGCCGCCGCCATCGGCTCGACCGTGATGGGCCTGATCGCCAACTACCCGATCGCCCTGGCTCCGGGCATGGGCCTGAACGCCTTCTTCACCTACACCGTGGTCCTGCACATGGGCCATACCTGGCAAGTGGCGCTGGGCGCGGTGTTCATCTCGGCGGTGCTGTTCTTCCTGCTGTCGATCTTCAAGATCCGCGAATGGATCATCAACAGCATCCCGCTGCCGCTGCGCTCGGCGATTGCCGCCGGTATCGGCCTGTTCCTGGCGCTGATCGCCCTGCACAACGCCGGCATCGTGGTCAGCAACCCGGCGACCATGGTCGGCCTCGGCGACCTCAAGCAACCGGCACCGATCCTCGCGACCCTGGGCTTCGCCCTGATCGTCGCCCTGGAAGCCCTGAAAGTCCGCGGCGCGGTCCTGATCGGCATCCTCTCGGTGACCATCGTCTCCATCGCCCTGGGCTTCACCCCGTTCGGCGGCGTGACCTCGATGCCGCCTTCGCTGGCGCCGACCTTCCTGCAACTGGACATCAAGGGCGCGCTGGACATCGGCCTGGTCAGCGTGATCTTCGCCTTCCTGTTCGTCGACCTGTTCGACAACTCCGGCACCCTGATCGGCGTCGCCAAGCGCGCCGGCCTGATGGGCAAGGACGGCCACATGCCGAAAATGGGCCGGGCCCTGATCGCCGACAGCACCGCGGCCATGGCCGGTTCGCTGCTGGGCACCTCGACCACCACCAGCTACATCGAATCCGCCGCGGGCGTCAGCGCCGGTGGCCGCACCGGCCTGACCGCCATCGTCGTGGCGATCCTGTTCCTCCTGGCGCTGTTCTTCTCGCCGCTGGCGGCCAGCGTCCCAGCCTTCGCCACCGCGCCGGCCCTGCTGTTCGTCGCGGTACTGATGACTTCGGGCCTGGCGGAAATAGACTGGGACGACATCACCGTCGCCGCCCCCGTGGTGGTCACCGCCCTGGCCATGCCGTTCACCTACTCCATCGCCAACGGCATCGCCTTCGGCTTCATTGCCTGGACCGCGATCAAGCTGCTGTCGGGCCGTGCCCGTGAGCTGAACGCGCCGCTGGTAATTCTGTCGGTACTGTTTGTGATCAAGTTGGGTTGGTTCAACGCATGACTTTCGATTCCCAGGCTTACGCCACCCAGCTCGCCGACAAGGTCGCGCGCCTGCGTGAACTGCTGGCGCCGTTCGATGCCCCCGAGCCACAGGTCTTCGATTCGCCGCTGCAGCACTTCCGCCTGCGCGCGGAGTTTCGCCTGTGGCGCGAAGCCGGCGAGCGTCACTACGCGATGTTTTCCCAGGAAGACAAACGCACGCCGATCCTGATCGAAGAATTCCCGATCGCCAGCCTGCGCATCAATCAGCTGATGCCGCGACTCAAGGCCGCCTGGCAAGCCAGCAGCGCCTTGAGCCACAAGCTGTTCCAGGTCGAGTTCCTCACCACCCTGGCCGGCGACGCGATGATCACCCTGTGTTATCACCGCCCGCTGGACGAACACTGGCACGCCGCGGCGAGCCAGCTGGCGGCCGAGCTGAACGTCAGCGTCATCGGTCGCTCCAAGGGCAAGCGCGAAGTGATCGGCCACGATTACGTGGTGGAGAAACTCGAAGTCGGCGGGCGCACCTTCAGCTACCGCCAGCCCGAAGGCGCCTTCACCCAGCCCAACGGCACGGTCAACCAGAAGATGCTCAACTGGGCCTACGACGCCCTGGGCGATCGCCCGGACGACCTGCTGGAGCTGTACTGCGGCAACGGCAACTTCACCCTGCCCCTGGCCACCCGGGTGCGCAAGGTACTGGCCACCGAGATCAGCAAGACCTCGGTCAACGCGGCCCTGAGCAACCTCAGTGAAAACGCGGTGGAGAACGTCACCCTGGTGCGTCTGTCCGCCGAAGAGCTGACCGAGGCGCTGAACGAAGTGCGTCCGTTCCGTCGCCTGCAGGGCGTGGACCTGAAGAGCTACGAGTTCGGCAGCGTGTTCGTCGACCCGCCGCGCGCCGGCATGGACCCGGACACCTGCGAGCTGACCCGGCGCTTCGACAACATCCTGTACATCTCATGCAACCCAGAGACCCTGGCGGCCAACATCGCCCAGTTGCACGACAGCCACCGCATCACCCGCTGCGCGATGTTCGACCAGTTCCCGTGGACCCACCACATGGAATCCGGGGTCTTGCTGACCCGGCGTTGATAGCCTGTCGCGAACCACAAAAAAGCCGTCCCTGCGACGGCTTTTTTGTGGCTGCGCCCTTTTATGACAACGCCTGCGCCTTGTGCACTGCCACCTTATATCGATGAACCCTCGCCTGGCGTGATTGAGGCCGGTCCGCAAGCTCCGGCAACCCTGGCCAGGTGGCAAGCATTCGCTGGCTGCGGCATGAACATGTTCGATCACCGAACACTTAATGACAGGACCTGCCTTGCCTTCTCCCGTCGCAATTGACCAAATTAACTAGTTAGTACAATTTAGCTCCAGCCGCTGGCCGCTCAAGCCACGCCCACAATAACAACGGAGAATTCCCCCCATGCGCCCTATCGTTCTGGTGCTCAACGGCCCGAACCTGAACCTGCTCGGCACCCGCGAACCCGCCACCTATGGTCACGAGACTCTGGCCGACATTTCCGCCCTGTGCGGGCGTGCCGCCGAGGAGTTCGGCCTGAGCGTGGAGTTTCGCCAGACCAACCATGAAGGCGAGCTGCTGGACTGGATTCACGGCGCCCGTGGCCGTTGCGCCGGGATCGTGATCAACCCGGCGGCCTGGACCCATACCTCGGTGGCGATCCGCGATGCCCTGGTGGCCAGCGAGCTGCCGGTGATCGAAGTGCACCTGTCGAACGTCCACGCCCGCGAACCGTTCCGCCATCACTCCTTTGTCTCGGGCATCGCCCTGGCGGTAATGTGCGGCTTCGGCAGCCATGGCTATCGCCTGGCACTGGCGCATTTCAGCCAGCGTTTTCAAGGAGCCCAGGCATGACCCAGCAGAACACAGTACTGGCCGGACTGATCGGCGCCGGCATCCAGGCCTCGCGCACCCCTGCGCTGCATGAGCACGAAGGCGACGCCCAGGGCCTGCGCTACCTGTACCGGCTGATCGACCTGGACCAGCTGCAACTCGACAGCAACGCCCTGCCCGACCTGCTGCTGGCCGCCGAACGCATGAACTTCACCGGGTTGAACATCACCTTCCCGTGCAAGCAAAGCATCATCCCGCTGCTCGACGAGTTGTCGCCGGAAGCCCGCGGCATCGGCGCGGTGAACACCGTGGTGCTCAAGGACGGCAAGCGCATCGGCCACAACACCGATTGCCTGGGTTTTGCCGAAGGTTTCCGCCGCGGCTTGCAAGACGTGGCCCTGGCGCGCGTGGTGCAGATGGGCGCCGGCGGCGCCGGTGCGGCGGTGGCCCATGCGCTGCTCAGCGAAGGCGTGCAGCAACTGAGCATCTTCGATGTGGAAAGCGCCCGCGCCCAGAGCCTGGCGGATAACCTCAACCAGCATTTCGGCCCTGGCCGGGCCAAGGCCGGCGTCGACCTGCCCGCCACCCTGGCCGCCGCCGACGGCCTGGTGAACACCACGCCCGTGGGCATGGCCAAGCTGCCGGGCATGCCGGTACCGGTCGAGTTGCTGCGCCCTGGGCTGTGGGTCGCGGAGATCGTCTACTTCCCCCTGGAAACCGAGCTGCTTCGCAACGCCCGCGCCCTCGGTTGCCGCACCCTGGACGGCGGCAACATGGCGGTGTTCCAGGCGGTGAAGGCGTTCGAGCTGTTCAGCGGCATAACGCCGGATGCCCAGCGCATGCTCGCGCATTTCCAGAGCATGAATGGCTGACAGTGCCTGACCGGGTCAGTGCGGAGCTGTAATCGGCTCCGCTCTCGACAGGTACCTGCCACACTCCCCGCGGCCATGCATGGCGACTAGGCGCATTCATGGCGACCGGCTGGCCGCAGCCGTCCGTGCATCACGCCGTGCGCCAGCAACCCCGCCAGCAAGCCCCAGAATGCACCGCCCAACCCGAACAAGGTGATATTGGCGGCGGTCGCCAGGAAGGTGATCAAGGCGGTTTCCCGGCCACTCGGCTCGACCAGCGCGGTGGCGAGGCTGCCGCCGATCGCCCCCAGCAGGGCCAGGCCCGCCAGGGTGGTGATAAAGGTCGCCGGCAGGATCACGAACAGCGCCGCCAGGGTGCTGCCGAAGATCCCCACCAACAGATAGAACACCCCACACGCGAGCCCGGCCAGATAACGCTTGGCCGGTTCTTCATGCGCCTCCTTGCCCGTGCAGATGGCAGCGGTAATGGCGGCGACGTTGAACGCATGGGAACCGAACGGCGCCATCAGCAAGGAGCCCAGGCCGGTCGCGGTGAGAATCGGATTGGCACTGGTCTTGAACCCATCGTTGCGCAGCACCAGCATGCCGGGCATGTACTGGCCGGTCAGGGTGATCAGAAACAACGGCAGGGCCACGCTCAGCAGCGCATTCAGCGAGAACACCGGCACGGTCAGCACCGGCAGGGCCGGCTTGAGTTCGAGGCTGGCGAAACTGACCTGCCCCAACCCGAGCAGCAGCACGATGCCGATCAGCAACACCCCGACAATCGCATAACGCGTAGTAAAGCGCCGTAGCAGTACATAGCTGAGCAGCAGCGCGCCCACCAGCAAAGGATCGCCCCCCGCGCCGTCGAAAGCGCCAATCCCGAAGCGCAACAGAATGCCCGCCAGCAGGCCCGCCGCGATCCCCGGCGGGATCAGCTTCACCACCCGCTCGAAATAACCCGACATGCCCAGCACCACGAAGCCGGCAGCCGACAGCATGAAGGCACCGATCATTTCCGGGTAAGGCGTGCCCGGCAATACCGCGATCAGGAAGGCCGCGCCCGGTGTCGACCAGGCGGTAATGATCGGCTCGCGGTAGCGATAGCTCAGCCAGGCGCCGGTCAGGCCGACGCCGATCGAGATCGACCAGATCCACGAGGCGGTCTGCTCCGGGCTCAGCCCGGCCGCCTTGGCCCCCTGGAAAACCAGAATGAAGGTTCCCCCGTAATTGACGATGACCGAGATCAGCGCGGCAACGCTTGGATGCAGCAGGTCAGCGATTCTGATGCTGGCGGTTTTCATCGGGGCAACCCTCTGGCTGTGTTGGCAAGGCGAGGGAGTATCCGCAGGGAATGGCCTGTATAAAATATCCACTTTCGATCAATATCCCAGACCACTTTTCCAGCTGCCGCCAACCGGCGATCCCCAGGCCCCCGATGAAAACCCGCAAAACCGCCTATCCCATCTGGAACCGTCTGCAACTGGCCAAGGACGGCCACTTGTCCTTGCGCGAGCAATTGCTGCTGTTCCTGCGCAAAGGCATCGCCGACGGCAGCGTCAAGGCCGGGATCCGCCTGCCCGCCTCACGCGTGCTGGCGACACAATTGGGGTTATCGCGCATGACCGTGACCGAAGCCTATGGGCAGTTGATCGCCGAGGGGTTCCTGGAAGCCCGGACAGGTTCGGGTACCTACGTCATGGCGCGGATCGCCGAGCAAACGGCCTCGCCGCCCGCCCGGACAGAGGCCCCCGTCGGTTCCACCCGAGCCCGGGCGCTGACGGGGACCGACTCGATGTCCGTGGCCCGGGCCGCCTGGCCGCTGACCCCAGGCCTGCCGGCGCTGGACGCCTTTCCCTATGCGCTGTGGGGGCGCCTGGAAGGCCGCTTCTGGCGACGCCGGCCACTTCCCGACCTGTCCTACGGCGACCCGCAGGGTTTCCTGCCATTGCGCGAAGCCTTGGCGGCGTACCTCGGCGCGGCGCGCGGAGTGGTGTGTCAGGCCAGTCACATTGTGATTACCCCCGGTGCCCAGGCGGCGGTGTCGATTGCCACCCTGGCGCTCACCGACCTGGGAGAGCGGGTCTGGGTCGAGAACCCCGGCTACGACGCGGCCTACCGCAGCGTGTTGCTGGCCGGTGTGCAGGCCGTGGGCGTTCCGGTGGATGCAGAAGGCCTGGATGTGCAGGCCGGCCGCCGGCTCGCGCCCGACGCGCGGCTCGCCCTGGTATCGCCTTCGCACCAGTATCCCCTGGGGGTCGGCATGAGCCTGGCGCGACGCCTGGCCTTGCTGCAATGGGCCCACGATGCCGATGCCTTCATCCTCGAAGACGATTACGACAGCGAGTTTCGCTACGGCGGCGCGCCAACCCCGGCGCTCAAGGCCCTGGACGGCAATCAGGGGCGGGTCATTTATGTCGGGACCTTGAGCAAGCTGCTGGCGCCGGGCCTGCGCCTGGGCTTCCTGGTCGCCCCCGAGGCGGTGGTGGAGGTGTTACGCAACGTGCGCAATGGCAGCGGCCACCGCGTGCCTTTGTCGCTCCAGGCGACGGCGGCGGAGTTCATCGGCAATGGTCACCTCGGCAGCCATATCCGTCGTAGCCAGGCGGTTTATGCGCAGCGTCGCGCCGCCTTGCTGGCGGCCATTCACAACGCCGGCAGCGAGCGCATGACGGTAGCCAGCAGCGCCAGCGGATTGCACCTGCTCGCCGAACTGCCCGATGGGCTCGACGACCAGGCGATCGCGGCCGCCGCCCATGCCCGGAAGATCGGCGTCGCGCCGCTGTCAGGTTTTTTCGTGGGTGCCCAGGGCGGATCACGCCCCGGCTTGCTGATGGGCTTTGGCAATACCCGGGCGGAGTCGATGCAGGATGCGGTTGCAACCCTGTGCCAGCTGATCGATCGACAGCGGGGTTCAACCGCCTAGAGGATCAGGCCTGCAAGTAGCGCAGCACCGACTCGCAGATCATCTCGCGGTGGCGCTGCTTGATCGCTTCGTCGGGCAGGTCGATCTGGAAGATCTCGCCGAAAGTGTGGCGGTTGGACACGCGGTAGAAGCAGAACGAACTGATCAGCAAATGCACATCCAGCGGGTCCAGGCCGGCGCGGAACACGCCCTCGTCGGCCCCGCGCCGGAGGATCTCGCCCAGGGCATGCAGGATGGTGTTGTTCATCGCCTTGATCGCTTCGGAGCGCTTCACGTATTCGGCGTTATGGATGTTCTCGATGCTGACGATGCGCACGAAATCGACGTTGCGGTCGTGGTGATCGAAGGTGAACTCCACCAGCCGGCGAATCGCCTCGCGCGGCGCCAGCTCCGCCAGGTGCAGGCGGCTTTCGGTGTTGCGGATATCGCCGTAGAGCTTCTCCAGCACCTCGACGTACAGCTGCTCCTTGCTGCCGAAGTAGTAATAGATCATGCGCTTGGAGGTGTGGATGCGCTCGGCGATGGCATCCACCCGAGCACCGGACAGGCCCTGCTGCACGAACTCGACAATAGCCTCTTGAAGAATGTTCTCGCGGGTCTTTTCCGGGTTGTTCTTGCGACTCTTGCGTGGCTCGATCACGGGCTGCTCGGGCGCTACGGAGAGTTCTGTGGTCATTGTCATTCTGGGGCTCACGGCCATCGCTGCACACGCGGCCGATTATGGGCCGCCTCGCGCAGCGAAGGAAAGCAGGACGGCGGCCCTTTGCCGCCGCCGTTACGAAACTCCTACAACTTCGCGTGCCGTACCCCGCCACTGCGCGACTTGGCCATGGCCGCCAGGCGTACCGCGACGTTCGCCGCGCCATAACCGACATAGCCATTCTTGCGCTGGATGATCTCGAAGAAGAAGCGCCCCTCGAACGGCTCGGTGTAGACATGGAACAGCTCGCCACCCTGTGCGTCACGGTCGTAGAGCACGTTGTAGTAGGCCAGCTCGCTGAGGAACTCGTCGTCGAAATCGAAGCGCGCCGCCAGGTCGTCGTAGTAGTTGAGCGGGATGTCCAGCAGCGGCACGCCCGCCTCCTTGGCCCGGCTGACTTCGGCAAAGATATCGTCGCAATCGAAGGCGATGTGATGCACGCCCGAGCCGCCGTAACTGGACAGCGCGTGGGAGATCGCGGTCTTGCGGTTCTCGGAAATGTTCAGCGGCAAACGAATGGTGCTGCAACGGCTGCGCAGCGCCCGGCTCTTCACCAGGCCGTAGGGATCGGGCAGCACCACTTCGTCGTCGGCGGTGAAATCCAGCAGGCTCTTGTAGAACAGCACCCAGCTGTCGAGGCTGTCGGCCGGCAACGCCATGGCCATGTGATCGATGCGCTTGAGGCCGCCCTTGGCCACCACGCCCGGGAGCATATTGAAATCGGTGTCGTACAGGTGCTGGCCGCCCTGCTCCTGGTCCACCAGGTAGATCAGGCTGCCATCCAGCTCGCGCACGGCGGCCAGTTCCAGTTCATTGGGGCCCACCAAGCCGCGGTATGGCTGGCCCTTGTAGGCCACCGCGCGCTCCAGCGCCTTGGCGCTGTCCTTGACCCGGATCGCCGTGGCGCACACCGAGGGGCCGTGGGCTTCGAAGAAGCTGTGGGCAAAGGAATAAGGCTCGGAGTTGAGGATCAGGTTGATATCGCCCTGGCGCATCAGGCTGACATTCTTCGAGCGGTGCTGGCCGGCCCTGGCGAACCCCAGGCGTTCCAGCCAGCCGCCAAGCTTGGCGCCCAGCGCTTCGTCCACGGCGAACTCGAGAAACTCGGTGCCGCCATATTCACTGGCCGGCGGCGGCGCGAACAGCGTATCGATATTGGCCACCGGCGTGGCTTCCTGCGCCAGGCGCTGGCGGGTTTTCTCCTCGAGGTACAGCAGCGAGCGCAGGCCGTCCGCGGCGTTGGCCCGCGGTGGCGCGGCGCGGAAACCGTCATTGAAGATCTCCAGGGACAAAGGCCCGGTGTAGCCGCTCTTGATGATCGGCGCGAGGAACCCCGGCAGGTCGAAATCGCCCTGCCCCGGGAAGCAGCGAAAATGCCGGCTCCACTCCAGCACGTCCATGGCCAGGATCGGCGCGTCGGCCATCTGCACGAAGAAGATCTTGTCCCCGGGAATCTCGGCGATCGCCGCCGGGTCGCCCTTGAGCGACAAGGTGTGGAAGCTGTCAAGCAGCACGCCCAGGCTCGGATGGTCGGCCTCACGGACGATATCCCAGACCTGTTGATAAGTATTGACGTGCCGGCCCCAGGCCAGGGCTTCGTAACCTATCCGCAGGCCACGTCTGCCAGCGCGCTCGGCCAGCAGGCGCAGGTCGTCCACCAGGATCTGCCGGTCGCCGACGCTGTCGGCCGCGGCATTGCTGCACACCAGCACCAGGTCGGTGCCCAGTTCCTGCATCAGGTCGAACTTGCGCTCGGCGCGTTCCAAGTTGCGTTGCAGGCGGTCGCGGCGGCAACCTTCGAAATCGCGAAAAGGCTGGAACAGAGTGATGGCGATGCCCAGGTCCGCGCACATCTGGCGGATTTCCCGGGGGCTGCCGTCGTAGTAGAGCAGGTCGTTCTCGAAAATCTCCACGCCGTCGAAACCGGCGGCGGCAATGGCTTCGAGCTTTTCCGGCAGGGTACCGCTCAAGGAGACGGTGGCAATGGAACGCTGCATGTTTCAACTCCCGGTAATGACCACAGATCGGGCGCCGTGCCTGTGGCCGCTGCCGCAGGCCCTCCAGCGCACTGAAGATCCCGCGCCCGCTTCGCGGGCGATCGCAGCCTGCGGCAGCGGCTACAGGTACGTTTGTTATTGGATGCGGCGGATTATTGAGCCGGGCATTGCAGACAGCAATTCAAAGTGTACGAACCAGTTAGTTTTTCGTGCGATTATCGAACAAAATGGCCGTTGGCGAATTGACGATTTTTCGTCCACTGCGCACCATCGACAGCACATTGAGCCGGCACCGAACCGCCGGCTTCAATCACCCAGACCCAGAACACACCATAAAAATTTCAAAAATCGGGTACACCCTCATGCTTGCACTCAACGCCACACCTCTCTGCCTGGCCCTCTGGCCCTCACCCGGCCACGCCTCCAACAGCCGCCTTCAGACGGACGCACTATGGCCCCTGGGCTGACCATGCCCGCACGCTGATCAACCCGCTTTCCACCGCCGCGCCCGACGCGCGTCGACCAAAGCACTCAGCCGATCGATCATCGAGTTCACCCGCGGCCCGTCCGCATAGCCGACAATCGATCACGCGCCCTTGAGTCCCGACGAGTTGTCCCTCGTCAGTCATTGAACGGATGGCACACATGATTCCTTCTCAAAGCTCCCGCATGGCCCCGAGCCTCGGCACCGCCTCCGGCGGCATCGGCGACAAGATCCGCGGCGCCATGGCGGTCGGCAAGACCCGCTGGGGCATGCTCGCCCTGGTGTTCTTCGCCACCACCCTGAACTACATCGACCGCGCCGCACTGGGTGTGATGCAGCCGATCCTGGCCAAGGAAATGAGCTGGACGGCGATGGACTACGCCAACATCAACTTCTGGTTCCAGGTCGGCTACGCCGTCGGTTTCGTCCTGCAAGGACGGTTGATCGACCGGGTCGGCGTCAAGCGCGTGTTCTTCTTCGCCGTGCTGCTGTGGAGCCTGGCCACCGGCGCTCATGGCCTGGCCACCTCTGCCGCGGGCTTCATGGTCTGCCGCTTCATCCTCGGGCTGACCGAAGCCGCCAACTACCCGGCCTGCGTGAAGACCACGCGCCTGTGGTTCCCGGCCGGCGAACGCGCCGTGGCCACTGGCATCTTCAACGCCGGGACCAACGTCGGCGCCATGTTCACGCCAATGCTGCTGCCGTTGATCCTGCACGCCTGGGGCTGGCAGGCGGCGTTCCTGTGCATGGCTGCGCTGGGCGGCATCTGGCTGCTGTTCTGGGGCCTGAAGTACTTCAACCCGGAAGATCACCCGAGCGTCAAACAGTCCGAGCTCGAGTACATCCAGAAAGAAGTCGAACCGGAACAGACCCGTGTGCCCTTCTCGCGCATCCTGCGCATGCGCGGCACCTGGGCCTTCGCCCTGGCCTACGCGATCACCGCGCCGGTGTTCTGGTTCTACCTGTACTGGCTGCCACCCTTCCTCAACCAACAGTACAACCTGGGCATCAACGTGACCCAGATGGGCATCCCGCTGATCATCATCTACCTGACCGCCGACTTCGGCAGCGTTGGCGGCGGCATCCTCTCGTCGTTCCTGATCGGCCGCGGGGTCAACCCGATCAAGGCGCGCCTGATGTCCATGCTGCTGTTCGCCTGCTGCATCGTCGGCGTGATCATGGCCGCCGGGGCCAGCAACCTGTGGCTGGCGGTGTTCGCCATCTCCCTGGCCATCGGCGCGCACCAGGCCTGGACCGCCAACATCTGGAGCCTGGTGATGGACTACACGCCCAAGCACATGATGAGCACGGTGTTCGGTTTCGGCGGCATGTGCGCGGCCATCGGCGGCATGTTCATGACCCAGCTGGTGGGCCATATCCTGACCGTCACCAACAACAACTACACCGTGCTGTTCACCCTGATCCCGGCGATGTACTTCATCGCCCTGACCTGGATGTACTTCATGGCTCCCCGCAAGATTCCGAAAGTAGAAGACTGACGCTTTCCTCTCGCAGGCCCGGTTCCGGGCCTGCTTTTTTCTCCCCCCTTCTCTCAGTCGATACCGGTTGTCCCCCCGCTGCCAACGCCACTCAGCGCTGCCGCTGTTGCCAGGCAGCCGCCAGGCCGCTGAGGCAGATCACCGCGATGCCCAATTGGGTGATCGGCTGCGGCGTATGGCTGAACAACAGCCAGCCCAGCAACCCGGCGAAGACGATCTGGCAATAGCCGAACGGCGCCAGCAGCGCCGGCGCCGCGTGGCGGAAGGCCTGGGTCAGGAACAGGTGGGCGGTCATGCCGCAGGCCCCCAGCGCCAGCATCAGCGCGCCATGGACAAAGCTCGGTACCTGCCAGAACAACGGCACCAGTGCGCTCATCACCAGGGTGTTGCACAGGCCGGCGAAGAAGTTACTAGTGGTCGGGCTGTCGTGCTCGGCGAGCTTGCGGGTCAGCAGTTGGTAGAAGCAGAAAAACAGCGCCGAGCAGAACGGCAGCAGCACCGCCGGGGTGAACAGGTCGCCACCCGGGTGAACGATGATCAGCACCCCGATAAAACCGCAGATCACCGCCAGCCACTGGCCCTTCGTGACCCGCTCGCCCAGCAGCGGCACCGAGAGCGCGGTGACCAGCACCGGCGCCAGGAAGTTGACCGCCGTGGCTTCCGCCAGCGGGATAAACAGCAGCGCCGAGGTGAACAGCAGGCTGGTGCCGAGCAGGCACAAGGCCCGCGCTATTTGCAGCAACGGCCGCTTGGTGCGCAACACCCGCAGGCCCGATTGCGGCAGGAAGATCCCGGCCATCAGCAGGGTATGAACCAGGTAGCGGGCCCAGACCACCATCATGATCGGATAGAACCCCGAAAGGTATTTCGACAGGGCATCGTGACTGGCGAACAGGAAGGTCGCCACGACGACCAGCAGGATACCCTTGAAGGGCTGGTTGACACCGGAAAGGGGTGTGCTGAGGGTCATCCGCGGGGTCTCTCAAGATAGGGTTTGTTTGTAGAAAAACAGCTTCGCGGGCAAGGGCTGGGCGCCCAGTCCTTGCCCGCGATAGGGCTATCTGGGCTATCCATTAAATCCTGGCCAACAACGCCCGGGTCTTGTCCAGGGCCATCTGTGCCCGCTCCAGGGCGCTGACGCCCTGCTCGAGCAATTTCACCGTGGGGATCTCCAGGCTCAACGGCAGGTTGGCCGGCAGGCAATGCAAGAGCCCCGCCAGGTCGCAATCGCCATCCCCGGGAAAACGCCGTTCGTTGCGGGCCTGGCGCAGGATCTCCTGCATATCGTCCGGGCGCGGACCGACCACGTCGCATAGCTGGGCATAACGCAGCCGCGCCGGCGCGACCTTTGCCAGATCCTCCAGGCGCGAGGCCGAGCGATCGAAGTGGAATGCGTCCACCAGCACCGCGGCGTTGTCGCGACCGGCGTTCTCCACCACCCGCACCGCCTGCTGCAGGTTGCGTGCATCGGTCCAGGGCATGAACTCCAGGTGCGGGTGCAGGCCGTAGATCGACGCCAGGTCGCACAGTTCGGCGAAGCGCTCGGTCATGCGCGCCTCGTCGGGATCGTTGCCGGCCACCAGCAGCTCGCTGGCGCCGAACTCCGCGCCGACCGCCAGCACCGCCTCGAAATCCGCGATCCGGGTGTGCGGCTCAAGCCGCAGGATCTCCACATCCAGCACACCGACGCCGGTGTCGCGCAGGCGGCTGAGGGTCTGTCGGCGCAGCTCGGCATCGGCCACCAGGGCAAAGTGATGCTCCTGCGGCGTCGCCGGCACCAGGCGCAAACCGACGTGGCTGTAACCGGCACGGGCCGCCACCTCGACCATCTGCGGCGGCGAGATCTCCAGCACCGTGAGGCTGGCCAGGGAAAGAATGCGTTCACTCATGCTCATCCCTCGATCGGCGCCGGGGCACAGGCGCGACCGGTCGCCGCCGCTTCACGGATCGCCTCGATCAGCGCCAGGGTCCGCGCCGCATCGGCCACGCTGACCAGCGGCTCGACCTCGCCTTGCGCCACTTTGACGAAATGCTGCAACTGCAGGCGCAGGGCCTCGGCAGCAGTGAAAGGCTCCTCGACCGCCAGCAGCGGCTGATGCCAGCCGGCGCCGGCCTCGGCGTACTGCCAGCGCTTGAGTTGCGGAATGCTCAGGGCGCCACCGGTGCCAGCCAAGAGGTAGCACGGCTGGTCGGCCTGGCGCGGGTACACCGGGTTCTCGCCGGAATCCAGCTCCCAGCTCCAGGGCGCCGCCACGGCGTCGGAACCGGTCAGGCTGCCCAGGGCGCCGTTGGCGAATTGCAGCAGGACGGCGGCGCAATCCTCGTTGGCAAAACCGCGCACCGCGTTGCTGGTGACGGCCTGCACCTGATGCACCTCGCCGCACAGATGACGCAGCAGGTCGAGGTCGTGAATCAGGTTGGTCAGCAGCATCCCGGCCCCGGGCTCGCGACGCCAGGGAATCTCGAAATAGCTGTCGGGCTTCTGCAATTGCCAGAGCGCGGTGACCGTGGTCAACCGGCCCAATGCCCCGCCCCGCACCAGCGCATGGGCACGGACGATCAGCGGGTTGTGCCGACGGTGATGGCCCACCAGCACGGGAACACCGCTGCTTTTCACCGCGGCCACCAGTTCGCGCGCTTCATCCAGGTGCACGCCGACCGGTTTCTCCAGCAGCACCGGCACACCGGCCGCCAGGCAATCCAGGGCAGTGCCGACGTGCAGGTTGTTCGGGTTGGCGACTATCACGGCGTCGGGGCGGGCCTGTTCGAGCATCAGCCCATGGTCGGGGTAATACGGCACCTGCCACTGCGCGGCGATCCCGGCGGCTTGCGGGCCGGGGTCGACCACGGCACAGAGTCTGGCCTCGGTGAGGGTCTTGAGGTGCTGGTAATGCTGCTGGCCCATATTGCCGACGCCGATCAAGGCAATGCGCAAAGGCGAGTCCAAGGCGGGATCCTCTTGTGATTGTTATGGGAACGCGAAATTTCAATTATTTAGAACTCGGTTCCAATTTCATACAAGAGCAAAACGAAATAGTGTCCGATCAGCGAACAGCTTTAAGGCTTAAGATCGCAAAGGCCCTGCAAGCCTTATCGCAGACTGCGCCAGCGCCTACAGAAAACGAGGAAACCCTGTAGCCGCTGCCGAGCCCCGCGAGGCTGCGATCGGGCGCGCAGCGGCCGCAAAACAGACGACCGTATTCGGCCTGCCCCACCGCAGTGGCCGGTTTTGCGGCTCCTGCGGAGCCGATCGCAGGCTGCGCCAGCGGCTACAGAAAACGGGGAAACCTTTGTAGCCGCTGCCGAGCCCCGCGAGGCTGCGATCGGGCGCGCAGCGGCCGTAAAACAGGCGACCGCGTTCAGCCTGCCCCACTCGTAGTGAGCGGTTTTGCGGCTCCTGCGGAGCCGATCGCAGGCTGCGCCAGCGGCTACAGAAAACGAAGAAACCTTGTAGCCGCTGCCGAGCCCCGCAAGGCTGCGATCGGGCGCGCAGCGGCCGTAAAACAGGCGACCGCGTTCAGCCTGCCCCACTCGTAGTGAGCGGTTTTGCGGCTCCTGCGGAGCCGATCGCAGGCTGCGCCAGCGGCTACAGAAAACGGGGAAACCCTGTAGCCGCTGCCGAGCTCCGCGAAGCTGCGATCGGGCGCGCAGCGGCCGTAAAACAGGCGACCGCGTTCAGCCTGCCCCACCCGTAGTGAGCGGTTTTGCGGCTCCTGCGGAGCCGATCGCAGGCTGCGCCAGCGGCTACAGGGTCAGCTGAAGAGCTCGGAAGCCTGGCTGGCGGCCGAGAGTTCGTCGGTGAACTTCAACAGCAGCGGCGCCAGTTCATGCAGGCGCGCCAGCGGCATGCGCGCGCTGGGGCCGGCGATACTCAGCACTCCGACCACCCGGCCGTCGACCGGATGACGCACCACCGCGGCCACCGCCGAGGTGCCCACCGCCGAGCTTTCCTCGACCCAGGCGTAACCCTGTTCCCGAGCCAGGCGCAGGCGTTCGAGCAGTTCGATGTTCGAGCGCGGCGCGTTCGGGCCCAGGTCCGCGGGGATCTCGGCCGCCTGGCGCTCCACCAGCGACAACGCCTCGGCATCGCTCAGGCAGGCCAGCCAGGCATGCCCGGAAGCGGTGTAGAACAACGGCGCCTCGCGCCCCATGTCGGGGTCGTAGCGCAATCCGGAACGGGCGCCCTGGGACTTGGCGATCCAGGTCTGGCGCTCATCCTCGATCACCCCGAGGCGCACCAGCTCGCCGGTTTCCTGGGCCAGTCGGTCGAGCACCGGCTGGACGATATCCGCGCCGCTGCTGGAGAGGTAGCGAAAGCCCATGGCCACCAGCTTGGTCGACAGGTGATAACGCAGGCTGTCCGGGTTCTGGCGCACGTAGCCCAGGCGGATCAGCTCCGCCAACAGCCGGTGGGTGGCGCTTTTGGGGATGCCCAACTGCTCGGCCAGGGTCTGCATCGGCAGGCCCCGGGGGTCGCTGGTAAGACTTTCCAGAACGCTGAAGACGCGCTCGATTTGACTGCCGGCCATGGTCGGGTCCAGACGAAATTTGGCCGATTCTAGTGACAACCGGCGCAATGGGAAACACCGCGGCCTCGTTCGATAACCGCCCATAAAAACCTCGGCACGGCGCAGATGATCCTGCCCTCGCCTTGCTGCCGACTATTCGACTCCGTATATTTTTTGGAATCAAGTTCCAAAAACAATAATCGTTCGTTTAGCGGAGTTGCTTCTTCCATGCCTGCCACCGCCTCCCTGCACCACCCCGATATCGATTGCGACGTGCTGGTCGTCGGCTCCGGCGCCGCCGGCCTTTCGGCGGCCGTGACCGCGGCCTGGCATGGCCTGAAAGTCATAGTGGTGGAGAAAGACCCGGTGTTCGGCGGCGCCACCGCCTGGTCCGGTGGCTGGGCCTGGGTACCGTGCAACCCGCTGGCGCGACGGGCCGGCATAGTCGAGGACGTGGAACTGCCGCGCACTTACCTGAAACACGAACTGGGCGAACGCTACCAGCCAGCTATGATCGACGCCTTCCTCGAAGCCGGGCCGCGCATGGTGTCGTTCTTCGAGCGCCATACCGCGCTGCAATTCGCCGACGGCAACGCCATCGCCGATATCCACGGCGATACGCCGGGCGCCGGCACTGGCGGACGCTCGGTGATCGCCGCGCCCTACGATGGGCGCGAGGTCGGCACGCTGCTCAAGCGCCTGCGCAAGACCATGCGCGAAACCTCGTTCATCGGCATGCCGATCATGGCCGGCGCCGACCTGACGGCCTTCCTCAACCTGAGTCGCTCGCTGCCGGCGGCCTGGCACGTGAGCAAACGCGTCGCTCGCCACCTGCGCGACCTCGTCACTCACCGCCGCGCCCTGCAACTGGTCAACGGTGTGGCGCTGGTGGCGCGCCTGGCCAAGTCGGCGCAGGACCTTGGCGTACTGCTCTGGGAATCGGCGCCGGTCACCGAATTGCTGCGCGACGGCGACGCGGTGACCGGGGCGATTGTCAGCAGCGCCACCCGGGGGCCCATTCGTATCCGCGCCCGCAAAGCGGTGGTGCTGGCGGCCGGTGGCTTCGCCAACGACATCGAGCGGCGCAAGGCACTGTTCCCACGCACGCCCACCGGCCACGAGCATCTGGCCCTGCCGCCGCTGGCGGTCTCGGGCGACGGCTTGCGCCTGGGGGAAAGCGTCGGTGCCAGGGTCGATACCGACATGGAATCCCCCGTGGCTTGGGCCCCGGTTTCCGCGGTGCCCTACCAGGACGGCAGCCGCGGGCATTTCCCGCACATCATCGAGCGCGGCAAGCCGGGGATCATCGGCGTCTTGCGCAACGGCCAACGCTTCGTCAACGAAGCCGACGGTTACTACGACTATGTGCGAGCGATGGTCGCGGCGGCGCCCGAGGGCGAAGAAGTGGCGTCGTGGCTGATCTGCAGCCACGGCTTCCAGCGCCGCTATGGCCTGGGCATCTCCCGGCCCTTCCCGGTGCCGATGACGCCCTTTATCCGCAGCGGCTACCTGAAGCGCGGCGAGAGCATCGAGGAACTGGCCCAGGCCTGCGGCATCGAGGTGAACGGCCTGCGTGCCACCCTGGCGGAATACAACCGGCATGCCCGACAAGGCCAGGACCCGCTGTTCGGCCGGGGCTCGACGCCCTACAACCGCAAGCAGGGCGACCCGCGCCAGCAACCCAACCCGTGCGTGGCGCCCATCGAACAGGGGCCGTTCTACGCGGTGAAAGTCCAGCCGGGCTGCTTCGGCACCTTCGCCGGGCTCAAGGTCAACCCCCACGCCCAGGTGCTCGACGGCCAAGGCCAGGCCATCGCCGGCCTGTACGCCGCCGGCAGCGACATGGCCAGCATCATGGGCGGCCACTACCCCGCCGGCGGTATCAATCTCGGCCCGGCGCTGACCTTTGGCTACATCGCCGGTCGGCACATCGCGGGCGCCAGCGCTTACGAATAAGGCGGCAATCAACTTCGAAAAGGGTGTGGTTCTTGAGATCGCTTGAAGGCCCTGCGGACCTTATCGCAAGCTGCGCCAGCGGCTACAGAACGCACGTAGCCCTTGTAGCCGCTGCCGAGCCCCGCGAGGCTGCGATCGGGCGCGCAGCGCCCGCAAAACGGGCGACCGCGTTCAATCTGCCCCACCGCAGCGGCCGGTCTTGCGACTCCCGCGAAGCCGATCGCAGGCTGCGCCAGCGGCTACAGAAAGCATGGAATCCCTGTAGCCGCTGCCGAGCCCGCGAGGCTGCGATCGGCTCCGCAGGAGACGCCCGCGGTTACGGATGACAGATCAGAAATCGAAGAACACCGTCTCCCCTTCCCCCTGGATGCGGATATCGAAGCGGTACGCCCGCTGCCCATCCACGTCACAGGGATGCGCCAGCAGGGTGTCGCGCCGCTGCGGCTGCTCGATCAGGTTCAGCACCGGGCAGGCGGCGTTGGCTTCCGGCTCGTCGGCGAAATACAGGCGCGTGTGCAGGTGGATGTTGATCCCCCGGGCGAACAGCGCCACGTTGATGTGCGGCGCCATCGGCACCCCGGCGGCGTTGTTCACCACGCCCGGCTTGACCGTGTGCAGCGTCCACTCGCCGGCATCGAAGGTGGTGGCCGTGCGCCCGAAGCTGTTGAAGGCTTTCTCCGAATCGAACACAGGGTCGTAGACGCCCTCATGGTTGGCTTGCCAGAACTCGAGGAATGAGTCGCGCACCAGATGGCCGTTGCCGTCGTACACATGGCCGATCAGCAGGATCTTTTCCCCCTGGGCGTCGGGCCCGGCCATCCGGTTCCAGATCTCGTCGCTGCGGGTCGGGTTGCCCGCGGCGGCCAGCGCCAGGCCGATGTGCACATAAGGGCCGGCCGTTTGCGAAGGGGTTTCGGGCAGCAATTGGATAGGCATGGCGGGCTCCTCAGCAATTCTCGAAGTGGGTCTTGCGCTGGCCGCGCAACACGATGTCGAAGCGATAGGCCAGGCAGTCCATCGGGTTGGCACTGCTCATGTCCAGCCGCGCGATCAGGCTCTGCACCGCTTCCGGATTAGCGATCGACTTGACGATCGGGCACAGCGGGATCAGCGGGTCGCCCTCGAAATACAGCTGGGTGATCAACCGCGTGGCGATCGACGGCCCGCTGATGGAGAAGTGAATATGCGCCGGGCGCCAGTCGTTCGGGCCGTTGCGCCACGGGTAAGGGCCGGGCTTGATGGTACGGAAGCTGTAGTAGCCGTCACGGTCGGTCAGGGCCCGGCCGACACCGCCGAAGTTCGGGTCCAGCGGCGCCAGGTAGCGGTCGTTCTTGTGCCGGTAGCGACCACCGGCGTTGGCTTGCCACATCTCCACCAGGGTGTGGGGAATCGGCTGGCCGTACTGATCGCAGACCCGGCCGGCGACGATGATTCGCTCGCCCACCGGCAAGCCGCCGTTATTGAAGTTGAGCAGCAGGTCGTTATCGAAACGCCCGGTCTTCAGATGGGAGAAATCGGGGCCACTGGTTTCGCTCAGCGATTGCGGAATGCTCACCAGCGCCTGGCGTGGCGAACGGGCCACGGAGGTCTTGTAGTCGGGGGTCAGGGCCTTGGGATGCCAATTACGGTCACGGATAACGAAACGACTGCTGTCTGCATCAGACATGTCGGTCTCCTGTTGTTTGATTTATGGAGCGCAGCCCGCGCAGTTTCAAACAACGGCAGCCCGACGACTATTGAAAAGCCCCCTCAAGAACATAACCAAACGGTTAGGGATAACGTCCCTCGCGATAGGCCTGCCCGACCTCCCGCAGCACCTCCACGCACCATTGCGCCGCCAGCGACAGCGGCAGGCTGGCGTTGCTGGAGATGCCCACCGAGCCGCCCGGCTCGCGCTGCCCCAGGTCGATCTCGCGCAGCTCGCCATTGGCCAGGTCCAGGCGCACCGCATCCAGCGGGGCGATCCACAGTGCATCGCTGGACAGCGCATAACGCCGGCTCAGGGCCACCGAGAGGGTTTCCAGGCGCTGGCGCGACTGGCTGATGCCGCACTGCACGAACAGGCTGTCGGCGAACTTGCGAATGGTGGTGCCGGCCAGCGGCAGTACCAGCGGATACTGCTCCAGCGCATGCCGATCCAGCGGCCCGTGCAGCAATGGATGATCGGGGCGCGCCACCAGGGTCATGGACTCGCTGTACAAATGCTCGAAGCTCAGGCCCTGGATCTGTGGGCTGTCCGTCATGCGCCCGACCACCAGGTCGACATCGCCGACCCGCAACTGCGACAGCAGGTAGGCGCTGGGGCCGGTGAGCACGCTCACCACCAGCGCCGAATGCCGTTCGTGCAGGCGCCGCACCACCTCCGGCAACAGCAGGCTTTCGGCGGTCGAAAGTACACCCAAGCGCACCACGCCGGCGGCATATTCGCCGCCACGCAAGGTGTTCACTCCCTCGCGCAGGGCCTGCACCGAGGGCCCGGCGTAACGCAGAAAGGCCATGCCGGCCTCGGTCAGGCTGAGCCCGGCCTTGCTCCGGGCGAACAGCCGGGTGTCGAGCAGTTCTTCCAGTTCCTTGAGGGTTTTCGACATCGCCGGCTGGCTTACCGCAAGCACATCCGCCGCCCGCGCCAGGCTGCCCTGGCGAGACATTTCAAGAAAACATACGAGGTGACGGAATTTGATGCGGGTATCGATGTTCAAAGGAGGCCCCGGATGTGTCGCGACAGGATCGATGCGGCTGCGGGCAATGGTAGCGTGCATGCAAAAGGCTGACGACCGGACTGGCGTCTGCCCTACTCACCAGCAACACTGATCAGCAAATTAGAACGAGGATTCACCCATGCTTTGGAAAAAAGGACGGCGCAGCGACAACGTGGTGGATGCTCGCGATGACAGTGGCGGCGGTGGAGGCGGCGGTCTGCGCTTTGGCGGCGGCAAGGGCCTGAGCCTGACCGCCATTATCCTGATCGTCGGCATCGGCTGGGTCACCGGCCAGGACCCGTTGCAAATCCTCGGGCAGCTCGCCGGGCAGATGGACCAGTCCTCGGCGCCCGCCACCACCCAGCAGACCCGCCAGGCGCCGCCGGCCAACGACGAGCAGGCGGAATTCGTGCGCTCCATCCTCGGCGACACCGAAGACACCTGGGGCCAGATCTTCCAACAGGCCGGACGCGCCTATCAGCAACCCAAGCTCATCCTGTTCCGTGGCCGGGTGAACTCCGCCTGCGGCTCGGCGACCTCCGCCACCGGCCCGTTCTATTGCCCGGCCGATCAGCAGGTGTACCTGGACATGGACTTCTTCCGCGAGATGGACCAGCGCTTCTCGGCCGCCGGCGACTTCGCCCAGGCCTACGTGATCGCCCACGAAATCGGCCACCACGTACAGACCCTGCTCGGCGTCTCGGCGAAGATCCAGGCGGCCCGCCAACAAGGCCGGCAGATGGAAGGCGACGGCGGCCTGCTGGTACGCCAGGAACTGCAGGCCGACTGCCTGGCGGGTGTCTGGGCCAACCATGCGCAGAAACGCCTGAACTGGCTGGAGCCAGGGGATATCGAAGAGGCCCTGAACGCCGCCAACGCCATCGGTGACGACCGCCTGCAACAGCAAGGCCAGGGCCGCGTGGTACCGGACTCCTTTACCCATGGCAGCTCGGCGCAACGGGTGCGCTGGTTCAAGGCCGGTTTCACTCAAGGCCAAGTCGGCCAGTGCGACACCTTCGCGGCGAAGAGTCTGTAATGCGCCGGGTACTGGTGCTGCTCACGTTATGGATGATCTGCGCCGGCGCGCAGGCAGCGGAAAATGGCGTCAAGACGATCAGTCCCGCGCGGCTGAACCTCGAAGGCGGCGAACTGGCCATCGGCCTGAGCCAGGACTGGCAGCGGCCGCTGCCCGAGGTCCAGCGGGCGCTGATCATCGTCCACGGGCGCCTGCGTAATGCCCAGACCTACCTGCAAAGCGCCGAACAGGCCGCCAGCCAGGCCGGGCAAAGCGCGTCCACCCTGGTGGTCGCCCCGCAGTTTCTCAACCAGAGCGATATCGAGCGTCACCCACTACCCGGTTCGCTGCTGCGCTGGCAGGGCAATGACTGGATGGCCGGCGAGCCGTCCAGCGGGCCCAGGGCGGTCAGTTCCTATGCGGTGCTGGACGCGATCATCACGCGGCTGAGCGATCGCCAGCAGTTCCCGGCCCTGACCGAGATCGTCATCGCCGGCCACTCCGGTGGCGCCCAGGTGGTGCAGCGTTTCGCCCTGCTCGGCCAGCACCATCCGGGCCTGGAGGATGACGGCATCAAGCTGCGCTACGTCATCGCCAACCCGTCGTCCTATGCCTACTTCGACGAGCAGCGCCCGGTGAAGGTCGATGCCGGCGCGTGCCCCGGTTTCAACCACTGGAAGTACGGCCTGCTCAAGCTGCCGGCCTACGCCGCCGGCCAGACCGCGCAGCAACTGGAACAGAGCTACGTCAAGCGCGATATCACCTACCTGCTGGGCAAACAGGACACCGACCCGCACCACCCGGCGCTGGACACCAGCTGCGCCGCCGAGGCCCAGGGCGCCTACCGCTTGATTCGCGGGCACAACTATTTCAACTACCTGAAACAGCGCCATCCCCAGGGATTGCAACAGCAATTGATCGAAGTGCCCGGGGTCGGGCA
This sequence comes from Pseudomonas sp. LAMO17WK12:I10, assembly GCF_900215185.1. Classification (NCBI taxonomy): domain Bacteria; kingdom Pseudomonadati; phylum Pseudomonadota; class Gammaproteobacteria; order Pseudomonadales; family Pseudomonadaceae; genus Pseudomonas; species Pseudomonas sp. LAMO17WK12:I10. The sequence goes on from NZ_OBDX01000006.1 coordinate 165,539, forward strand.
TGACGGCGACAAGATGTTCACTTCGCCCGAGGGGCAGAAGGCATTGTTCGGCCAATAAGCTCGGCCAATAAACAGCGTGAGATCAGCAAGCTCGCGATGGATCTCAGGCCAAAAGCATCTGCTTCAGGACCACGCAATCCTCGGCATGCCAGTCGGCCAGCTCCGGCCACGGGTTATCCGGCAGGTTGACCAGCACCGTATGGGTGCCCGCCGCGCGACCGCAGTCAAGGTCGAAGCGGTAGTCGCCGACCATCACCATCTCGGCGGGCGCCACCGCCCAGGTCGCGGCCAGCTTCAGCAAGCCGCCCGGGTGAGGCTTGGGTGGCGCTTCGTCGCGCCCCAACACGTCTTCGACGGCAAAGCAGTCGGCCAGGCCGATGGCCTCTAGGGTGATATGGGCCAGCTCCCGCGCATTGCGGGTCAGTATGCCCAGGCGATAGCCCCGCGCCGCCAGCTCCCGCACCAGCTCCACCGCCCCCGGCGCCGGGCGCGAACCCAGCGCCAGGTCGCGTTCGTGCTCCAGCAGCCAGGCGTGTTTCGCCGCGGCTTCGGCGGCGGGCAAAGCCGCGAGGTGGGTCAGGATGTCGTGCTCCGGCGGGATCCCCAGCGCTTCGCGGATGGCCGCAAAATCATGCACGGCCACCGTCAGGGTGCCGTCCATGTCGAACACCCAATGCCGAACCTCGGCCAGGCTCATGCCCAGTCCTTGCGGTGGCGGATCAGGCCTTCCTGGGTCACCGACGCCACCAGCTGGCCGGCGCGGTTGAACACGCTGCCACGGGAGAAACCGCGGGAATTGCCGGCCCACGGGCTGTCCATGGCATACAGCAGCCAGTCGTCGGCGCGCAGGTCGGCATGGAACCACAGCGCGTGGTCGAGGCTGGCGACCTGCATGTCCTTCTGCCACACCGACTTGCCGTGGGGCAGCATAGAGGTGGTCAGCAGGCCGAAGTCCGAGGCGTAGGCCAGCAGGTATTTATGCAGCGCGGGAATGTCCGGCAGGCTGCCGTCGGCGCGGAACCAGACGTATTTGATCGGGTCCGCCGGCTGCGGGTTGTAGGGGTCTTTCTCGGTGACCGGGCGCACTTCGATGGGCTTGGGGCACAGCAGTTTTTCGCGCATGTGCTCAGGGATCAGGTGCGCGCGCTGCTGGGTGATCTCCAGCTCCGACGGCAGGTTTTCCGGGCCGACCACCTGGGGCATCGTGTCCTGGTGCTCGAAGCCTTCCTCGTCGTACTGGAACGAGGCGCTGCAGGTGAAGATCGGGTTGCCCTTCTGGATCGCCGTCACCCGGCGGGTGCTGAAACTGCCGCCATCGCGCACCCGATCGACCTGGTACACCACCGGCAACGCCGCGTCGCCCGGGCGCAGGAAATAACCGTGCAGCGAATGCACATGGCGGGCCTCTTCGACAGTCTGGCTGGCCGCGGACAGGGACTGACCCAACACCTGGCCGCCGAACAGCTGGCGGAAACCCAGGTCCTGGCTGCGACCGCGAAACAGGTTTTCCTCGATCGGTTCCAGGGTCAACAGGTCGACCAGATCATCCAACACGTGGCTCATTCAGACTCTCCTCACACAGAGCAATGCCGCGCAGTCTTCGCTGCCGCGGTCGATTCAATCGGGTTCACACACATGGGCACACTCCAGATGCCCCCGACCTGCTATCCATGCAAGGTTTCCAACCATTGTTCGCGGTTGATGCGATACAGCACATGATGACGCAGCGGATGCTCGCTGCCGAGCTTTGGGTGATCGAAATCGTCGTCCGCAGCGTGTTGCATGCCGATGGCCTGCATGACTTTCTGCGACGGCAGGTTGCTGGTGGTAGTGAAGGCGACGATCTCCTTCAGGGCCAGGCGATCGAAGCCACAGCGCAACGCGGTCCAGGCCGCTTCGCTGGCATAGCCCAGGCCCCAGTGCTCGCGCGCCAGGCGCCAGCCGATTTCCACCGCCGGGGTGAACGGCGCCTCGAAGCCCACCACGCCCAGCCCGGTAAAACCGATAAAGGCCCCGGTATCCTTACGCTCCAGCGCCCACGTGCCAAAACCGTGCTCGGCGAAATGCCCACGGATCCGACCGATCAGCGCGGCGCTTTCCAGGCGGCTCAAAGGGGCCGGAAAATAACGCATCACCTGCGGATCGGCACACATCGCCGCGAACGCCGGCAAATCCTCGTCGCGCCACTGGCGCAACAGCAGTCGAGCACTTTCGAGTTGCAGTATCGGCTCCATCGTCCCCTCCATTTCCATGCGTGCCAGTCTACATCGCTGGTAGGATCCTTTTCGGATTCCTACATGAAATTGCCATGCCACTGCCGCTGATCTACCACGACGACTACAGCCCTGAGTTCCCGGCGGAGCACCGCTTCCCCATGGACAAGTTTCGCTTGCTGCGCGACCACCTGGTGGACAGCGGCCTGACCCGCGATGCCGACCTGCTGCGCCCGGAGCTGTGCCCCAGGGAAATTCTCGCCCTGGCCCACGACCCTGGGTATATCGAACGCTATATGGCCGGCGAGTTGTCGCGGGAAGACCAGCGGCGCCTCGGCCTGCCCTGGAACGAAGCCCTGGCCCGGCGCACCGTGCGCGCCGTCGGCGGCTCGTTGCTGGCCGCCGAACAGGCCCTGGAGCATGGCCTGGCCTGTCACCTGGCCGGCGGCACCCATCACGCCCACTACGACCACCCGGCGGGCTTCTGCATCTTCAACGACCTGGCGGTGATCAGCCATTACCTGCTGGAAGCCGGTCGGGTCGGCCGGGTGCTGATCTTCGACTGCGACGTGCACCAGGGCGACGGCACCGCGCGGATTCTCGAACATACCCCGGACGCCGTGACTGTCTCGCTGCACTGCGAAAAAAACTTCCCGGCGCGCAAGGCCACCAGCGACTGGGACATCCCCCTGCCGATGGGCATGGGCGACGCCGACTACCTGAAGGTGGTCGACGATGCCCTCAATTACCTGCTGCCGCTGTACCAGCCGGACCTGGTGCTGTACGACGCCGGGGTGGATGTGCACCAGGACGATGCCCTGGGTTACCTGAAGCTGACCGACCAGGGCGTCGCCGCCCGCGACGAACAGGTGATGCGCCATTGCCTGGGCCGCGACATCCCGGTGCTGGGGGTGATCGGCGGTGGCTACAGCAAGGACCGCCAGGCCCTGGCCCGGCGCCACGGCATCCTCCACCACAGCGCGCAACGGGTGTGGACGTCATTGGGTTGCCATTGAAAAATGAGCGCCGCCGCATCATCAGGTTGTCATCAAAAAATGGGCGTCTTACCCCCAACCACTGTGGAGCCGCTTGTGGATAACCTGCGCGTAAGCCGCTGCACGCCAGGCAGTACAAGCCCTCCAGCCCGCTGCTCATTTTTCGACCAACACCTATGGCCGCTGCCGCAGGCGGCGATCGACTGGAACGCTCGCTGGCGTCGGCACTGGCGCTGGAGGTCCTGCGGACCTATCGCAGCCTGCGGCAGCGGCTACGGAAACGGGGGCCGGCCGCGTCATCAGATGGTCATCAAAAGATGGGCGTCTTACCCCCAACCGCTGTGGAGCCGCTTGTGGATAACCTGCGCGTAAGCCGCTGGAGGCCAGGCAATACAAGCCCTCCAGCCCACTGATCATTTTTCGACCAACGCCTGTAACCGCTGCCGCAGGCGGCGATCGACCGGAACGCTCGCTGGCGTCGGCACTGGCGCTGGAGGTCCTGCGGACCTATCGCAGCCTGCGGCAGCGGCTACGGAAACGGGGACCGGTCGCGTCATCAGGTTGTCATCAAAAGGTGGGCGTCTTACCCCCAACCGCTGTGGAGCCGCTTGTGGATAACCTGCGCGTAAGCCGCTGGAGGCCAGGCAATACAAGCCCTCCAGCCCACTGATCATTTTTCGACCAACGCCTGTAACCGCTGCCGCAGGCGGCGATCGACCGGAACGCTCGCTGGCGTCGGCACTGGCGCTGGAGGTCCTGCGGACCTATCGCAGCCTGCGACAGCGGCTACGGAAACGGGGGCTGTCGCGTCATCAGGTTGTCATCAAAAAATGGGCGCCTTACCCCCAATCTCTGTGGAGCCGCTTGTGGATAACCTGAGCGCAAGCCTCTGCAGCCCATGGGATACAAGCCCTGCAGAGCACTGAACGTTTTTTGATCAGCCCCCTGCATAAGCCGCTGCGGGACGCATGGAGCATTGGCGACGGGCCGGCCTCGGGTAGAATGCCCGGCTTATTCCGCCACGCCGCCGCCCGCCATGACCTTATCCCGCACCACCCTGCCCCATCACGTCGCCATTATCGGTGGTGGCCCCGCCGGCCTGATGGCGGCCGAGGTGCTGAGCCTGGCGGGCCTGCGCGTCGATCTCTACGACGGCATGCCATCGGTAGGCCGCAAGTTCCTGCTGGCCGGGGTCGGCGGCATGAACATCACCCATTCCGAGGCCTACCCGGCCTTCCTCTCGCGTTATGCCGAACGGGCCCCACAGATTGCCCCGCTGTTGCGCGAGTTCGGCAGCGAAGCGTTGTGCCAATGGATTCACGGCCTGGGCATCGAGACGTTCGTCGGCAGCTCGGGCCGGGTGTTCCCCACCGACATGAAAGCCGCGCCGCTGCTGCGCGCTTGGCTCAAGCGTCTGCGCGATGCCGGCGTGGTTATCCACACCCGCCATCGCTGGCTCGGCTGGAATGTCGATGGCAGCCTGCGCATCCACAGCCCGGAAGGCGAAAAATCGGTTCAGGCCGACGCCCTGTTGCTGGCGCTGGGCGGTGGCAGCTGGTCGCGCCTGGGTTCGGATGGCGCCTGGATGCTGCCGCTGGAGCAGCACGGCGTGCAACTGGCGCCCCTGCAACCGAGCAACTGCGGGTTTGAGGTGCAGGACTGGAGCGATCTTCTGCGCAGCAAGTTCGCCGGTGCCCCGCTGAAGAATGTGGCCATTGGCCTGAACGACGACATCCCCCGCCTCGGCGAGTGCGTGATCACCACCACCGGGATCGAGGGCAGCCTGATCTACGCGCTGTCGGCGCCGATTCGCGAGGCAATCAACAAGCACGGCACCGCCACCGTGCATATCGACCTGTTGCCGGGCAAACCCCATGACCGGATCCAGGCCGCGCTGAGCAAGCCACGGGGCTCGCGCTCCATGGCCAAGCACCTGCACAGCCAGGTGGGCATCGATGGGTTAAAAGCCGCGCTCTTGCGTGAACTGACCAGCGCCGACTGCTTCGCCGACCCGGCGCTGCTGGCCAAGGCGATCAAGGCCCTGCCGTTGACCCTGGTGAAAACCCGGCCCCTGGACGAAGCCATCAGCAGCGCCGGCGGCGTGACGTTCGAGGCCATGGACCAACGCCTGATGCTCAAGCAATTGCCCGGCGTGTTCTGCGCCGGGGAGATGCTCGACTGGGAGGCGCCTACCGGCGGCTACCTGCTCACCGCGTGTTTCGCCAGCGGGCGGGCAGCGGGGTTGGGGATGCTCGAGTGGTTGCGGGAAAAGGCCTGAACCCGGCCTACGCCCTGTAGCCGCTGCCGAGCGAAGCGAGGCTGCGAACGGCCGCGCAGCGGCCGCCAAAGCAAACGACCCGGCTTCTCCAGAAGAACCGGGTCGTTTGGTTTTACGAGGACTGCGTCCTCGATCGCAGGCTGCGCCAGCGGCTACAGGGGCGGTGTTGGCCTCTGGCTTACGGCTTGCGCTTGCGCGGCCCGGTGTTGAACGCCGGCACCTTGCGCACCGGTTTCACCGTCGGGGCTTCGGCCACTTCGCCACTGTCCACCCACTTGCCCAGGTTGCGCTTGCCGCCACCGCCGGAAGTCTTGGGTTTCTTCGGCTTTTTCGGTTTCTTGATCACCTGGCCGCTGGCGTCGGTTTCCGGCACCCGGTGCTCCGGGATGAAGTCCGGCTCGTCGTGGCGCTTGAGGGTCTGGCGGGTCAACATCTCGATGGCCGACAGCAGGTTCACTTCATCGGCGCACACCAGCGAGATCGCCTCACCGGTGGAGCCGGCGCGGCCGGTGCGGCCGATGCGGTGGATGTAATCCTCGGCGACGATCGGCAGGTCGAAGTTGACCACCAGCGGCAAGTCCTCGATGTCCAGGCCACGGGCCGCGACATCGGTGGCCACCAGGATCTGGATCTCGCTGGCCTTGAAGCGGTCCAGCGCCCGCTGGCGGGTAGCCTGGGGCTTGTCGCCATGGATGCCGTCGGCGTTCACGCCCTGGCCCTGCAGCCTTTCCACCAGCGCGTCCACACCGTTGCGGGTCTTGGCGAATACCAGCACCTGCTTCCAGCGGTTCTTGCGCAGCAGGTGGCTGAACAGCTCCGGCTTGCGCTTCTTGTCCACCGTCACCACCCATTGCTTGACGGTGTTGGCGGCAACGTTGCGCGGGCTGACTTCGATGCTCAGCGGGTCGTTGAGCATCTGCCCGGCCAGCAGGCGGATGTCATCGGAGAAGGTCGCGGAGAACAGCAGGGTCTGACGCTTTTTCGGCAGGGCGCGATAAATGTTCGCCAGCTCTTCGGAAAAGCCCAGGTCGAGCATGCGGTCGGCTTCGTCCAGCACCAGGGTCTGCAACTGGTTGAACTTCAACGCGTTCTGGCGGAACAGATCGAGCAGGCGGCCCGGCGTGGCCACCAGCAGGTCAACGCCGCCGCGCAGCTTCATCATTTGCGGATTGATGCTGACGCCGCCGTACACCGCGTAAGTGCGCAGCGGCAGGTTCTCGGCGTACTGGCGCACCGCTTCGTGCACCTGTTCGGCCAGCTCGCGGGTCGGCACCAGAATCAGGGCGCGCACTGAGTTGGCGGTGACTTTCGGCCCTTCCATGGCCAGCAACTGCAACAGCGGCAAGGCGAAGCCGGCGGTCTTGCCAGTGCCAGTCTGGGCCGCGGCCATCAGGTCGCGACCGCCCAGCACCGCCGGAATGGCTTGCGCCTGCACCGGTGTCGGGGTCTGGTAGCCAAGCGTTTCGAGGGCGCGCAGCAAGGGTTCGATCAGGCCAAGAGTGGCGAATGTCATGGGGATACCGTAGGGAAATTGTCAGCGCAGGTGTGCAATGGGCGGCAGTTTACCCTAATTCAGGCGGGTTTCTTTCGGGCTGACGAGTTGCCCCGCAACAGGTCGCCAACTGGCGGGCATGAAGAATGCGGGTGGACGCGCCTTGAGGTACGGGAGGAGAATTCAGTCCCTTTTTTCCCTATTGCACCTTTGAAGATCCAGGAGCCTGACCTGTATGGATACGCCCAACCCCTTCCAGACACCGACCGCCGAATTGCAGACCCCGGCGGCGACTGCGCCATTGCGCCTGTACAGCATCAACGCTGTCGGCCTTGCCACCTTCCTCGGCACTTCCGTGGCGGGGTCCTACATGATCGCCGCCAACCTCAAGGCGCTCGGCCGTGAAAGCGAAGTGAAGAAGGCCTGGTACATCGGTATCGGCCTGCTCATCCTGATGATGGTGCTGGGCGCGGTGCTACCGGAAAGCGTTCCAGCCGTGGTCTTCGTACTGCCACCGATTTTTGCAATGAACACCTACGCACGCCAGCTCTTCGGTCCAGTCGTTATCGAACACAAACTCAGCAAGGGGCCTTTCTTCTCGTTGTGGCGCGTCGCCGGGATCAGCCTGCTGTTCATGCTGGCCTTCGTCGTGGCGCTGATACCGCTGGTGATGCTGTTCAACCCGGCCTGATTACGGCTGGCTGGAACAAAAAACGCCGGGCAATGCCCGGCGTTTTTGATCGTGCGCCAACCGGTCACTTCAAGCGGTGGCTTCTTCCTGTATCGCGGCGGCTTTTGGCTTGCGCCACTGCGGCAGGCCAATCAACACCACGGCACTGATGATCACCACCATCGCCAGCGCCTCCTCCAGGCCGATGGTCTCGCCGACAAACACGATCCCCAGCAGCACCGCTACCGCCGGGTTGACGTAGGCATAGCTGGTGGCCGCCGCCGGACGCACATGCTTGAGCAAGTACATGTAGGCGTTGAAGGCGATGATCGAGCCGAAACCTATCAGGTACGCCAGGGCTGCCCAGCCTTCGATCGGCGGAACGGCGGCCAGTTGCTCGCCGCTCAACCAGCTACCGATCAGCAGCACCACGCCGCCCACCAGCATCTCGACGGCGCTGGCCATCGCCCCTTGCGGCAACGGCAGGTGCTTGCTCCACACCGAACCGAAGGCCCAGGCCGCCGCCGCGAACACCAGCAAGGCCGCGCCGGTCGGGCTCGACTGCAGGTTGGAGCCGAGGTTGAGCATGGCGATGCCGATCAGCCCGAGGACGATCCCGGCCCATTCCAGGCGAGTGTTGCGCGCGCCCCAGAAGTAACCGCACAACAGGGTGAACAGCGGCACCGTGGCCACCGCCAGGGCCGCCACTCCGGACGCCACGCCCATGTGTTCGGCGACAGTGACCGCGCCATTACCGCAGCTCAGCAGCAGGATGCCGATCACCCCCGCCGCCCGCCATTGCGCCCAGGTCGGCGCCGGCGCCCCGCGCCAACGCAGGAAGCCGTACATCAGGCTGCCGGCGATAACGAAACGGATGCCGGCGAGCATCAGCGGCGGCCAGTATTCGACACCGATACGGATCACCAGGTAGGTCGACCCCCAGATCACGTACAACGCAAAAAAGGCGGCAATCAGGGGCAAGGGAAAACGGCGTAGGCCAGGCATGGGGAGCTCGAAGACAGGACGAGGGAGAGGGTTATTCTAGAAAGCCGGCCGGCGGAACTTAAGTTACAAAACCTGTTTAAAGCAGCGGTACACTTTTCAAAACATGGAGATTCTGGCTATAAACCATGCTTTCGAAAGTCGCTGAGTTTGGGAGCCTTATCATGGATAAATATGACCGCATGCTCCTCGCCGCCCTGCTGGAAAATGGCCGGGCGAGCTACGCCGAGCTGGCGCGCAAGGTGAACCTCTCCGCCCCGGCCGTGGCCGAACGGGTGGCCAAACTCGAAGCCAGCGGAGTGATCACCGGTTACCAGGCCAAGGTCGACCTGGCCAAGCTCGGGCTGCCGATCCAGTGTGTGATCGAACTGCGCATGGCCCAGCACGGCAATCAGAAGGCCTACGACGAACTGAGCCGGATCCCGCAACTCACCGAATGCCAGCGGGTCACCGGCGATCCGTGCGTGATCATGCGCGCCGCCGTCGGCTCGATGCCGGAGCTGGAAGAGCTGATCAACCGGGTGGCGAAGTACGGGTTCAGCAAGACCTCGATCGTGCTCTCCAGCGCCATCGAACAGCGCGTGCCGCTGGGGCATCTGGAGAGCAACGGCAAGTGAACCCGCCCAGCACCGATCTGTAGCCGCTGCCGCAGGCTGCGATCGGCTCCTAAGGAGACGCGCTCTTGAGGGCCTCGGAAGGCTCTTCGAGCCTTATCGCAGCCTGCGGCAGCGGCTACAGGAGTCAGGCGCCGCGATGGCGCTTGAGGTGTTCACCGATCTTGGCGGCCGGCACTTTCTGCAATTTGCACAGGAAATCGTGGGACAGCTCGCGCAGCCCGTGTTTCTGTCGCAGCTCCAGCGCCAGGTGGGCGGTGAGGTTGGCGGCCATTTCCGCATCGGCCATGGCCCGGTGAGCCTGGCCGGTATGGGGCAGGCTGGCGAACGTGGTGAGGGTGCCGAGCTTGTGGTTGGGCGCCGCCGGCATCAGCCGTCGGGCCAGCAACAGGGAACAGGCGAAGTTCTGCAAGCGGGTGCGCTTGATCCGGCCGAGTTCGTAGTCCCAGAACTTCTGGTCGAACGCAGCGTTGTGCGCCAGCAGCGGCGTGGTGCCGACGAACTCGTTGACCTCGTTCATCACCTGCTCGGCCGGCGGCGCGCCGCGCAGCATGGCGTTGCTGATGCCGGTCAGTTGTTCGATGAAGGCCGGCACCCGCACGCCGGCGTTCATGAGGCTCTGGTAACGCTCGACGATGCGCCCCTGCTCAAGGATCACCACGGCGATTTCCGTGGCCCGGCAACTGCTGCTCGGGGAGATCCCGGTGGTTTCAAAGTCGATGACTGCGATGCGTTCCAAACCTGTCCAGCTCCGTACAAAAAATAGTCAGCTCAGTTTTTGAGCAGTAGCGCGCCTTCGATCGGGACGTAGCGCGTGGCCGCGCGAATCAGCGAATTGGCGGTCAGCCCCGGCACGCCATAGGCCACCGCTTCGACGCCATGCTTGCTGATGATGCGCTCGAGCAACAGGTCGAAATCGCCGTCGCCGGAGGCCAGCACCACTTCGTCGACATGGGCCGCGGCGTCCATGATGTCGATGGTGATACCCACGTCCCAGTCGCCCTTGGCCGAGCCGTCGCTGCGCTGGATATAGGGTTTGAGTTTTACCGTGAAGCCCAGGTTGCGCAGGATCTGCTGGAACTGCTGCTGCTTGCTGTCGCCCCGGTCGATCGCATAAGCGTAGGCCTCGACTATCTGTCCCTGCTGGCTGATATCGGCCCACAGGGCGGCATAGTTGAAATGGCAGCCATAGGCCTGGCGCACGGTGTAATAGAGATTCTGGACATCGGCGAACACAGCGATTTTTTTCACCGCTTATCCTCATGGCGCTCACGCGCGCGAACTGGGCCGGGACTCAACCCTGAAAAGTCGCCCAGTATGCCAGCCAGAAGGAAGGTTCCGCGAATAATCGGTCCGGGACGCTGTTGCGTTCCGGACCGATGGCGGATCAGACGAAGGAATCGTCGTCGGAAAAGAACGAGCTGTCGTCGTTGCCGTAGTCGGCATCGCTGAAACCACCCTGGTCGTTGTTGCCCCAGGAGTCGTTATTGGCCATACGCTGCTCGTCATTGCCCCAGCCACCCGCGTTGTCGCTGGCGGGCGCCGGTTCTTCCTTGATCACTTCGACGATTTCCTGCGGCTGCTGGTTGCCGTGGAACAGGCTGCTGAGGCCTTGCGCCAGCATCACGCCACCTGCCACGCCGGCGGCGGTTTTCAGCGCGCCGCCGAGGAAGCTGCTGCCAGCCGCGGCCGGAGCCTGCTGGGGTGGCGCGGCGTAGTTCTGCTGGGGATAGCTCTGTTGAGGGTAGTTCTGCTGCGGCTGCGGGTTGAACGCCGGCCGCGCCGGTTCGCGCCAGCCACCGCCGGACGAAGCCGGAGCGCTTTGCGTCGGCGCCGGCTGCGGATCGCGGGAACCGCTGCCGAAGATGCTCGAAAGGAAGCCACCACCGCTGCTGGGCGCCGGCGCCGCGGCCTGGGATCTGGCCTGCTGCAGCTCGGCCTGCAGTTGCTGGACTTGCTGGGTGAGTTGCTTGTTCTGCTCGTCGAGGCTCTTGATTGCCGCCTCTTGCACCAGAATCGCCTGGGTCATGAAATACCCGGCGGCAGGCTGCCGGGTCAGATGCTCCTTGATCCGCGCCTCGGCCTGGGCGTCGCGCGGGGCTGAATCCTTCTCGGCTTGCTGCAACCGTGAAAACAGTCCATCGATCAGGGTTTGCTCTTCGCTGTTCATGGCGACCTCTTTAGATTGCCGGTAAAAAACGGGGCCTTGTCCGTCATGCACAAGGTGCAACCAGTAATGGGGCTGCCCAGCGAGCTTTCAATGGCCTTTACCTAACGTTTACGTTTGCTCGCCCCGGGGCTGCATCGGTTAAAGTGTCCAACCGCTTTTTGTGATCTGCGATAACCACTGATGAATCCGTTAACCGTTCTGCGCGACTCCCTGTACTTCTGCCAGCGCAACCTGGGCCGTATCGTCCAACTGTGCCTGCCGCTGGTGGTCCTCGAAGCGCTGCTGCAGCAGGCGGTCGACAGCTCGCTGGGCCCCGAGGCCTTTCCCGGCTACAGCGTGATCGTCGGCCTGTTGATCTACCCGCTCTACACCGGGGTACTGATCCTGTTTCTCGATGCCCGCAGCCGTGGCGAATCGCCATTGGCCCGCGACCTGCTCGCCGCGACCGTCAGCCTGTGGCCGCGCTTTGCCCTGCTGACCGCCATCAACACCCTGCTGATCCTGCTGGGCCTGTCGCTGTATTTCCTGCCCGGGCTGTGGCTGATGGTGACCCTGGCCTTCGCCGAATACCTGCTGGTGCTCAAGGGCCTGCAACCGCTGGCCGCGATCAAGGAAAGCTTCCGCCTGACCCGCGGGCACTTCCTGCGGATCCTGGTCTGCATCCTGGCCGTGATGGCCCCGCTGTGGGTGCTCAAGGGCGCCAGCCTGGCAGCGTACCCCGAGCCGGGTCCGATGCTGTCGCTGCTGATCGAAAGCGCCCACAGCTTCCTGCAATTGTTCACCAGCGTGGTGGTATTCCGCCTGTTCATGCTGATCGGCGACTCGCCTGACCAGCAATGACCACCGGGGGCCGACCGCTCTACCCCTTGGGCCGCAGCCCCGCTCTCGGTTATGCTCGGGCTCAATCCAGCAACGCCATAAGCCGAGCCGATGCCCCGTCTATTTCGCTTCATTCTCCTGGGCCTGCTGATCAGCGCAGGCCTGTTGTCAGCCCTGGTCTACAGCCTGACCTGGCGCCCCGACGCCAAGGAGCCGCTGCCGGTCGCCTGCACGGGCAAGGTGCCCAGCCTGGTGGCGGGCCAGGCGCTGAAGGTGATGACCTGGAACGTGCAGTACCTGGCAGGCAAGCGCTACGTGTTCTGGAACGACCAGGCCCGGGGGCCGGACGAGCGCCCGACCCCGGAAGACATGGCCTTCAGCCTGGACGAAGTGGCCCGGGTGATTCGCGATGAACAGCCGGACATCGTGCTACTGCAGGAGCTGGACGACGGCGCCAAGGCCAGCGACTACCAGGACCAGCTCAAGTTGCTGCAGGAACGCCTGACCGACCTGTATCCGTGCAGCACACAGGCCTTCGACTGGAAGGCCGACTTCGTACCCTCCCCGCACATCTTCGGCAGCGTCGGCCGGCAACTGGCGACCTTGAGCCGCTACCGCATCGAACACGCCGAACGCCTGCAATTGCCGGTGCCCGAGGCCAATCTCCTCAGCCGCCAGTTCCAGCCGAAAAACGCCGTGCTGGTGAGTTACCTGCCGTTAAGCGACGGCGGGCAGATGGCAGTGCTCAACACCCATCTGGAGCGCGCGAGGAAACCCGACGACACCCTGCAAGCCCAGGTAAACGCGGTCACCAGGATCCTCGACCGCTTCGAAGCCCGTGGCACGCCCTGGCTGATCGGCGGCGACTTCAACCTGCTGCCCCTGGGCCAGTACCAGCGGCTCGCCCCCGAGCAACGCACGCCCTACTCCGCCGACAGCGCGTTGCACACGCTCTGGGACAAGTACCCGATGATTCCCACCAACAACGAGGCCAGCGGCATCGACCGCGCCCTGTGGCTGACCCACTACCCCAACGACCCGGCCCTGAGCGGCCCGGATCGCACCGTCGACTACCTGTTCCACAGCCCCCGGCTCAAGCGGGTCGAGGCCCAGGTACGGCAGGACGACACCCTGCGCATCTCCGACCACCTGCCACTGATCGCCCGCTTCCTGCTGCCCGCCGCGTTGTAGCCGCTGCCGCAGGCTGCGATCGGCTTGGGCGGCATTCCGACGCAGCGGACGCAAAACCGGAGTCCGCGTCCTGACATGAACCGGATGGCGAGCGCTACGCGCTCGATCGCAGCCTTCGGCAGCGGCTACACACTGGTTACTTGCGCGGCTTGGCGCGGGCCGTGGCTTCGGCCACCAGCGGGTCGTCCGGCCAGTAGTGTTTCGGGTAACGGCCCTTGAGGTCCTTCTTCACCTCGGCGTAGGTGCTGCGCCAGAAGTTCGCCAGGTCCTGGGTGACCTGCACCGGCCGCCGCGCCGGGGACAGCAGGTGCAGCTTGACCACCTGCCGGCCACCGGCGATCCGTGGTGTTTCCGCCAGGCCGAATAGCTCCTGCAGGCGCACCGCGAGAATCGGTGGCTGCTCGCTGTAGTCGAGGCGGATCGACGAGCCGGACGGCACCGTCAGGTGATGCGGCGCCAGCTCGTCCAGGCGCTGCGGCAACGGCCAGGGCAGCAGGCTGTGGACAATGCTGGCCAGTTCCAGGTTGGCGAAGTGGCTGAGGCGCGAAACCTTGCCCAGGTACGGCAGCAGCCAGCTTTCCAGGCTCTTGAGCAGCGCCGCGTCACTGACGTCCGGCCACTGGCTTTCGCCCTTGGCCTCTAGATCGAGCTGGCGCAACAAGGCCACCCGGGCCTGCCACTGACGCAGCTCCGGGGTCCAGGGCAACAGTTCCAGGCCCTTGCGCCGCACCAGATTGACCAGCGCCTGGCAGCGCGCCGCCTCGTCCAGGCCGGTCAGCGGCTCGCGGCTGAGCACCAGTTCGCCGACCTTGCGCTGGCGCTCGGCGCGCAACACCCCTTCGCGCTCGTCCCAGTCAAGCTGATCGACGCAGCGCACCTGCTCGGCCAGGACCGAGTCAAACAACGCTGGGTCGAAATCCGCCGCCAGGTAGATACGCTCTTCCCGCTGCCCCTGGCGACTGCCCAGGTCGGCGATCACCAGCCAGGGTTGCTTCATCAGGCTGTCGGTCTCGCTGAACAGCGCCGCGCGGCCGTTGGCCAGCCGGTATTCGGCGCCGCCGGGACGACGCTGCTGGGCGACCCGATCCGGATAGGCCAGCGCCAGCAAGGCGCCCAGCCAGCGCGGGTGGTCCGGGTCCGCCACCGCCTGGCTTGGCTGGCCGCGCAGATAACCACGGTACTGTCGGGCCAGTTGCCGAGCCCGCTGGACCCCGCCCTGGGCGCCACGGGCCACGCGCTCTTCGCCGGACAGCAGCACCAGGCGGCTATGCAGGTCGGCACCGCCGCCACGCAGGATGTCGCGCTCGCCGAGCAAGGCGGCGACGTCGCAGGCCATGTTCGCCAGCCCCAGGGCCTGGCCCCGCAACAGCAGATGGGCAATGCGCGGATGGGCCGGCAACTCGGCCATTGCCTGGCCATGAGGTGTCAGCTTGTAGTCCTCGCCAGCCTTGGCCGTCAGCGCTCCGAGGCGTTCGAGCAGATCCTGGGCCTGGGCATAGGCCGTGCCGGGCGGCACATCCAGCCACACCAGTTGCGCCGGTGTCACACCCCAGCGGGCCAGCTGCAGGGCCAGGCCCGCCAGGTCCGCCTGGAGAATCTCCGCGCTGCCATAGGCCGCCAGTTGTTCGTGCTGGTCCTGGGACCACAGGCGATAGCACACGCCCGGCTCCAGGCGCCCGGCCCGACCGGCACGCTGGGTGGCGCTGGCCCGGGAAATACGCTGGGTGTCGAGACGGGTCATGCCACTGCCCGGGTCGAAACGCGGCACCCGCGCCAGCCCGGCATCGACCACCACGCGCACGCCGTCGATGGTCAGGCTGGTCTCGGCGATATTGGTCGCCAGCACCACTTTGCGCTTGCCCGGCGGGGCCGGCTCGATGGCCGCGCGCTGCGCGGCCAGGTCCAGTTCACCGTGCAGCGGACAAAGCAGAATCTCCGGGCGCTCGCCCAGGGCGTCGGCCAACTGCTGATGCACCCGGCGGATCTCGGCCTGCCCCGGCAGGAACACCAGGACGCTGCCGCTTTCATCGTTCAGCGCTTCAAGAAGGGTCTGCACCAGCCGGGGCTCGATGAACTCGCCCGGCTGGAAGGGCCGCCCCCAGCGCACATCGACCGGGAACATACGGCCTTCGCTGCGCAGGATCGGTGCGTCGTCCAGCAGCCCGGCCAGGCGCTCGCCTTCCAGGGTCGCCGACATCAGGAGGATTTTCAGCGGCTGCTCGTCGCGGAACAGATCGCGGCCATTGAGGCTCAAGGCCAGGGCCAGGTCGGCGTCGAGGCTGCGCTCGTGGAATTCGTCGAAGATCAGCAGGCCAACGCCTTCCAGCGCCGGATCGTCTTGCAGGCGGCGGGTCAGGATCCCCTCGGTAACCACCTCAATGCGGGTATTCGGGCCGACCTTGCTATCCAGACGGATGCGGTAGCCCACGGTTTCGCCGACCTTTTCCCCCAGCTCGCTGGCCAGCCGCTCGGCCGCCGCCCGCGCCGCCAGGCGCCGCGGTTCGAGCATGAGAATGCGTTGTCCGGCCAGCCAGGGTTCGTTCAACAGGGCCAAAGGCACGCGTGTGGTCTTACCGGCGCCGGGCGGTGCTTCGAGCACGGCCTCGTGGCGTGTCGCCAGGGCTTCACGCAGGGCGGGTAAAACTTCATCAATTGGCAAAGAATTCATACTGGCTCCCAAACAGAGGCGCGAGTATAACGGCGAACTGCCTGGCGTTAATCACGGTCTGAATTCATACCGGCAACGCTTCAGCCTTGCTCTTTCGTGTCTGTTCAGGAGATTTACATGCGTATTCCTTTCCGCATCATCGGTGGCGTCCTGGTTGCCACCCTGCTGACTCAGCTCACCGCCTGCGGCTCGATCTTCTTCCCCGACCGGCGCGGCCAGATCGACGGCAAGATCGACCCGCTGGTAGCCGTGCTCGACGCCGTGGGCCTGCTGTTTTATGTGATCCCGGGGCTGATCGCCTTTGGCGTCGACTTCGCCACCGGCGCCATCTACCTGGAACCGGGCAAGACCGCGCAGGTCGACCCGCACAAGCTGCAGCAAGCCATAGGCGCCGACGGCCAGGTCGATAACCACAAGTTGCAGGCTATCCTCGAAAGCGAGCTGGGCCGCAGCTTCCCTCTGGACGATCCACGCCTGATCCAGCACAAGGGCAGCACGCAGCAGCTGGCCCTGTACGGTCTGCAACCGGCAGCCTGACCCTCGCGTTTCTTGAAGGAACAAGCCTTGTATGAGCAGTAGCCCGGAACACGCACGCCTGTTGCGCCTGGCCACCCGCGCCTCGCTGGCGGTGGCCAGTATCCTGATCGTGGCCAAGGCCATCGCCTGGTGGCTGAGCGGCTCGGTCAGCCTGCTGGCCGGCCTCACCGACTCGCTGCTCGATGGCGCCGCGTCGTTCCTCAACCTGCTGGCCGTGCATTACGCCCTGCGCCCGGCCGACGAAGACCACCGCTACGGCCACGGCAAGGCCGAATCGCTGTCGGGCATGGCCCAGGCGCTGTTCATCGCGGTGAGCGCGGTGCTGATCGGGGTACAGGCCGTCGAACGCCTGCAGAACCCCGAACCGTTGGGCGCGCCCTGGATCGGTATCGGCGTGATGCTGTTGTCGCTGGCGCTGACCGTGGCGCTGCTGATGGTGCAATACCGGGTGATCCGCGAAACCGGCTCCACCGCGGTACGCGCCGATTCGCTGCACTATCGCTCCGACCTGCTGCTCAATGGCAGCATCCTGCTGGCGCTGGTGCTGGCCAGTTTCGGCTGGCAACAACTGGACGCCTGGTTCGGCCTGGCGATTGCCGTCTACATCCTGTGGAGCGCGATCCAGATCGCTCGGGAAAGCGTGGCGGTGCTGATGGATGAGGAACTGCCGCCCGAGGTCAGCCAGCACATGCTGGAACTGGTATGCGCCGTGCCCGGGGTACTCGGCGCCCATGACCTGCGCACGCGGATTTCCGGCAACCACTGGTTCGTGCAACTGCATCTGGAATTACCGGGGGAACTGACCCTCTCGGTGGCCCACGGCATCAGCGATCAAGCCGCCGAGGCGATCCATGCGGCCTATCCGCGGGCCGAGGTGCTGGTGCACGCCGACCCGCAGGAAGCGGTGCTCGCCGCCCGGGCTCAGTAAGTCACCTGATAGCCGCGCGAGCTCAGGCAACCGCCCTGGGCCTGGCGGTAGGTCTGGACCACCTGCGGCGCCGGGGGATAGGTCATCGCCGCCGGGTCGAAGCCGCTCTGCTGCACCGCCCAGCGATAACAGTCGTAGCGGTCCTGATTGATCTGCTGCGGGCTCTGCCCGCTGACCGGGTAGGCCAGCACGTTGTAATCATTGCCGGTCTGCGGCGGCGGGCTGGCCACCGGCGGCTCGACCACTACGTACTGCTGGGTACTGGCCTCGTAGCTGTAGTAGGCGCCCGCGGCCAGGAAGAACAGCGCGCTGCCGATCCATACCTCGCGCGCGTAGTCCGGCAGGTAGGCCACGCGAATCCCGTAGGGTGGGCGCACCACAACGTAACGCGGCCCCTCTGGGCGGTACCAATAGCCGCCGGAGAAGTAATAGTCCCGGCCGCGATAAGGCACACGGTCATGCCGGTCCGGAAAACGATCGATCACGTAACCCGGCCGATATTGCGGGCCCGGCCCCCAGCCATTGCCCCGACCCTCCGGACGGCCCGGCCAGCGATAGTCGTAGGGACGCGAGCCCGGCCCACCGGCCTGCCAATGCGGGTTGTAGTCGTTGCGGCGCGGGATGTCCTGGTAATAACCCTGGCGCGGTTCCTGGGTCTGGCGGACGGTATCGGGGCGGCCCTGGATCGGCAGGTTGGCGGACGGCTGAGCCTGTCGTTCCCGCCCTTGATCATTCGGCCCGTGGTTCTGCCAACGCCCGTTCTCGACGTTGCGCTCGAACTGCTGGCTGTTGTCGCCGCGAATGATTTCAGTCTGCGGGCGCGACTGATGGCTTTCGCCTCGCCCCTGGCCGTTTCCCGGATACCCGTCGTCACTGCGCTGGCCGCCATTGGACCAACCACGGCCGTCATTGCGGTCATCGGCAAGCCCCTGCGCACTGACGCTCACACAGAGCAAACCAACACCTGCCAAACGCCAGATGCGCGATTTCATGCTATTCCTCACTACGGATGGGGGGCCTGTAGATAAGACTGGAAAAGCCCAGGCCGGTTCTGCCACAGGTTATCAGTCGCAACACTTATTTATTGAGGCGCCACGGGATATTTCCTGGCATGCAGGCAATAAAAAAGGGGGACCCGTCGGTCCCCCTTTGAGAATTTCGTCCGTGCTCGACGCTTATGGCGCCGGCTCACCTCACGCCGTCTTCTGGACAGTGTGTAGCCCGGGGGCCGGCTCAACCCTGTGGGATTGGCGGCCGCGGCAGGCCTGATTCGGCGGGCCGCAGTGGACTCTATGTCCGGGCAGTGATTCTGGTGATAAGAATAGGCCTGGCGCGCCGACAGAGGATTGCGAAGATTGCTCTAATAAACATGACTTGCGCAATTTTTAACCCAGGATAGATAATATCGCGCAATAGTTATTAAAAAGGCCTGTCCCATGAGCAAACTCGACCGATACGACCTCAGCATTTTGGCGGAATTGCAGCGCGACGCCCGCATCTCCAATCAGGAACTGGCCGAACGTATCGGCCTGTCGCCTTCGCCGTGTTCGCGTCGGGTCAAGCAACTGGAAGACGACGGCTACATTTCCCGCCAGGTCGCCCTGCTGGACCGCAAGATGCTCGGCCTGAGCCTGACCGCCTACGTGCTGATCGGCATGGACCGCCACACCCCCGAGCGTTTCGAGAACTTCGAGGCGGCGATCCGCAGCCTGCCGCAGGTCCTCGAATGCAGCCTGGTGACCGGGATGGACGCCGACTACCAGCTCAAGGTGGTGGTGCCGGACATGGATCACTACCAGAAACTGCTGCTCGGCCATCTGACCCGCATCGAAGGCGTGACCAGCGTACGCTCCAGCTTCGTGCTCAACCAGGTGCTCAACAGCACCGAACTGCCGCTGACTCACCTGCGCAACTGAGCGCTATCTCTTCTGTAGGAGCGAGCTTGCTCGCGATAGAAATGTCCGGCCGCAACCGATGTATGGCCTGGAATATTTATCGCGAGCAAGCTCGCTCCTACAAGGACATGCAGAGCCTGTGACGACGAAGCGCACCTGGATCAATGCCCGGCCGCGGCCCCTTGGCGTATACTCGCCCCCGCCTTTTAGCCTTGCCCGCGCTGGAGATGTTCGATGGATCCTGCAGTATTCGAAGAGTGGATGATGACCGGCCTGGTGACCATCCTGATCATTTTCATGGCCTTCATCGTCTGGGATCTGGCGAAGAAGTCCAAGGCCGGACGCTTCGGCTCGTTCATCCTGTTCTTCGTCCTGGGCCTGGGCGTGGCCGCGTTCATTATCAAGAGCGTGGTGATCGGACTGATCGAATCCGGCGCCTTATAAGCGCGCCGGAACCTCCTTCCACTGGCCCTGGTCGAGCCCTTCGATTGTCCAGTCGCCGATCCTGACCCGCACCAGGCGCAATGTCGGCAACCCCACGGCAGCGGTCATGCGCCGCACCTGGCGATTGCGCCCTTCACGAATGATCAACTCCAGCCAGCTGGTGGGCACGCTCTTGCGAAAGCGCACCGGCGGGTTGCGCGGCCACAGCCGTGGCTCCTCCAGCTGCCGGGCTTCGGCCGGCAGGGTCATGCCGTCATTCAATTCCACGCCATCGCGCAGACGCTGCAATTGCTCAGCCGTGGGCTCGCCTTCCACCTGTACCCAATAGGTCTTGGCCAGCTTGTGCCTGGGGTCGGCGATGCGCGCCTGTAGTTGGCCGTCGTTGGTCAGCAGCAGCAAGCCTTCGCTGTCGCGGTCCAGGCGACCGGCCGGGTAGATGCCGGGTATCGCGATGAAGTCCTTGAGGGTCGCCCGCCCTTCGCCATCGCTGAACTGGGTCAGCACATCGAAGGGTTTATTGAACAGGATCAGCTTCGGCTCGGCCGGTGGCGCTTTGGCAACTCGGCGCGGCGCAGAGGAAGACGAAGGACTCTTCACGCCAGGGCGGCGGGAAGCGGGACGCGGAGGACGAGACATGGCGGACAGAACATCTAACGGTCAGGGCCGACCATGCTAGTGGCCCGACCGTTAAATGACCATCCCGCGATCAGCGGAACGGCGGCTCGTCGAAGCTGCGCAGCTTGCGCGAGTGCAGCGAGTTGAGCTCGGTGCGCAGCAGATCCACCGCGGCGATACCGATCTTCAGGTGCTGGCTGACCGCGCGCTCATAAAAAGCGTTGGCCGAACCCGGCAGCTTGATTTCACTGTGCAGCGGCTTGTCCGAGACACACAGTAAGGTGCCGTACGGCACCCGCAGGCGATACCCCTGGGCGGCGATGGTGCCACTTTCCATGTCCACCGCCACGGCGCGGGACAGGTTGATCAGCGGACGCTCCTGGGCCCAACGCAATTCCCAGTTACGGTCGTCGTAGGTCAGCACGGTGCCGGTGCGCAGGCGTTTTTTCAGGTCGTCGCCCTTCTCGCCGGTGACGTTGGCGGCTGCCTGCTGCAACGCCAGCTGCACTTCGGCCAGGGCCGGAATCGGAATGTTCGGCGGCACCACGCGATCGAGAATGCCGTCGCGACGCATGTAGGCGTGAGCCAGCACATAGTCACCGATGGTCTGCGACTGCCGCAGGCCGCCGCAGTGGCCGATCATCAGCCAGCAGTGCGGACGCAATACCGCCAAATGGTCAGTGATGTTCTTGGCGTTGGACGGACCGACGCCGATGTTCACCAGGGTCACGCCGTGGCCGTCGCTGGCCAGCAGGTGATAAGCCGGCATCTGGTAGCGGTGCCAGACCACCCCGGCGGCGATCGACGAGGCTTCGCCGTGATCCATACCCTTCTCGATGATCACATTGCCCGGCAGGACCATGCGCACGAACCGCGGATCGCTGCGCAGTTGCTCCAGGCCGTGGGTGATGAACTGGTCGACATAGCGGTGGTAGTTGGTCAGCAGGATCCAAGGCTGCACATGACGCCAGTCGCTGCCGGTGTAGTGCACCAGGCGGCGCAGGGAGAAATCCACCCGCGCGGCATCGAACAGCGCCAGGGGCAGCGGATGGGTGTTTTCCCAATCGTACAGCCCGTCGGCGATGCCATCGGTGGCGGCGGACAGGTCGGTGCTGGGGAACACCCGCGCCAGCACCGCGGCGGTGACGCCGGAACCGGCCAGTTCATCGCCCTGCTCGACCACGTACGGATACGGGATGTTCTGCTCGCTGACGCCCACTTCCACGGTCACGGTGAAGTCGTGCATCAGAGGCACCAGCTGTTCCAGCAGGTACTTACGGAAGGCGGCGGGATGGGTGACCGTGACGCTGTAGGTGCCCGGCAACTGGACCTTGGCGTAGGCCCGAGTGGTCTGTGGGACTTCGCCCTGGCAGAGATAGGTCAGGCGCAATTCCGGGTAACGAAACAGGGCGCGCTGTTCGGCGTCCGGTTCGACACGATCCTTGAGGTAACGCTTGAGCGCCTGGCTCAGCGACGTGGTGGCCCGCTCATGCAAAGCGGCAAGCCGGTCCACGGCTTGCTCGGCGGTTTGAACGACAATAAAAGCTTCGGTCACGGTAAGCATCCTGTGTTCTGATCTTGCAGGCCTTCATCTTGCCTGCAACGCCGTCTCACGGGAACAGCGGAATCGCCCGGACCGTCAGGT
This sequence comes from Pseudomonas sp. LAMO17WK12:I10, assembly GCF_900215185.1. Classification (NCBI taxonomy): domain Bacteria; kingdom Pseudomonadati; phylum Pseudomonadota; class Gammaproteobacteria; order Pseudomonadales; family Pseudomonadaceae; genus Pseudomonas; species Pseudomonas sp. LAMO17WK12:I10. The sequence continues at coordinate 187,715 of NZ_OBDX01000006.1, forward strand.
TCTTGCTCGCGATCCCCAGCGCGAACAAGAACCGGGCGCGCCCTCTCGCCTATGGATTGATCAGAAGCCTGTCGGGGTGGAGCGCGCGACTATCGCCTCCACATCCAGCCCTCGCGGCAAGGTGCCGTAGACCCTTCCTGCCGAACCCAGGCGACTGGCGATAAAGGCATCGCTGACCACCGCATTGCCGGCTTCCAGCAACAGCTTGGCCTGCAGGCCCAGGGCGATGTCCTCGGTCAACTGGCGGGCGCGGTACTGAATGTCGTCGGTGTCCTGGAAGGCGCCTTTCAGGTTGGCGATATGCGCGGCCAGGCGCCTGTCGCCATGGCCATCGCCCAGCTCGGCGAACAGCACATCGAGCACGCCCGGCTCCTTGGACAAGGCGCGCAGCACATCCAGGCACTGCACGTTGCCGGAACCTTCCCAGGTCGAGTTGACCGGCGCTTCGCGGTACAGCCGCGGCAGAATGCTCTCCTCGACATAACCGGCGCCGCCCATGCACTCGGCGGCCTCGTTGATCATTGCCGGGGCCCGCTTGCAGATCCAGTATTTGCCCACCGCCGTCACCAGTCGCGAGAACATGGCTTCTTGCGGGTCATCCAGGTTATCCAGCGCGCGGCCCATGCGCAGGCTCAAGGCCAGCACCGCCTCGCTTTCCAGCGCCAGGTCGGCCAGTACGTTCTGCATCAAGGGTTGCTCGCTGAGCACACGCCCGCCCACCAGCCGATGGGCACAATGATGGGCGGCCTGGGTCAGCGCCTGGCGCATCAGCGAGCTGGAACCGACCATGCAATCGAAGCGGGTCATGGCGACCATTTCGATGATGGTCGGCACGCCACGTCCTTCTTCACCGATCATCCACGCCAGGGCCCCACGGAACTCCACTTCGCTGGAGGCATTGGAGCAGTTGCCGAGCTTGTTTTTCAGGCGCTGGATATAGAACTGGTTGCGGCTGTCGTCCGGACGATGGCGAGGCAACAGGAAGCAGGTCAGGCCTTTTTCGGTCTGGGCCAGGGTCAGGAAGGCGTCGCACATCGGCGCCGAACAGAACCATTTGTGGCCCACCAGCTCATAAGCCTGCCCCGGCCCCGTAGCGCCCACCGGATACGCCTTGGTGGTGTTGGCGCGCACATCGGTACCGCCTTGCTTCTCGGTCATCGCCATGCCGATGGTGACGCCGGCCTTGTGGGCCATGCCGACATTGCGCGGGTCATATTCGGTGGCGAGGACTTTCGGCAGCCATTGTTCGGCGAGATCCGGCTGCAGCTTCAACGCCGGCACACAGGCGAAGGTCATGGTCAGCGGGCAACCGCTGCCGGCCTCGGCCTGGCTGTGCAGATAGGTCATGGCGGCGCGCGCGACATGCGCCCCGGATTGCGGATGAGCCCAGGGCAAGGACGTCAGGCCGTGCTCGATGGCGGTGCGCATCAGCTCGTGATACGCCGGATGAAACTCCACCAGGTCGAGGCGATGCCCGTAACGGTCATGGCTGGTGAACACCGGTTTGTTCTGGTTGGCCAGGAACCCCGCCTCCATCAGCGGCCCACCGGCCAGAGCACCGTAGGCGTCGATCCGCGCTTCGGCCCAACCAGCGCCGAAACGCCGTGCCCACTCCTGCAACGGCAGATCGATTCGATAGAGGTTGGTACCGTCCAGGGAAGGTGGCTGGTTGGTGACTTCGTGGGTCTCGGCGAACTGGTGCAGGTTCATGTCGGGGCTCCTTGAGGGGTGTGCCAGAACCTCAGTTAAGCACCCCCTCCCGACCGAACAAAGTGGCATACCCGCCTAAATGCCGGCGCTTTCGCCCTGTTCCGAGACCAGCACCCGACGCGCCAGAACAGCTTGCAGCTCCTCGAATTTCACCGGCCAAGAGAGGTAATCGAGCAGGCGGCGCTCAGCCTCCACAGCGCGCGCCGAGGCCGACACCAGCAGCACCGGCAAGCCGGCGCAACCCGGCATGCCGCGCACCTGATCGCACAGCTTGAGCGCCTCGGCCTGCTCGATCTGGCAATCGAGCAGCACCGCATCCACCGACTCCCGGCGCAACAACGCCAGCGCCCCGCGAGCGTTCTCGGCCGTGCGTACCTGATAACCCAGCTTGAGCAACATGCCGCGGATCACCAGTTGATTGATGCTGTTGTCATCCACCAGCAGCACGCTGCAATCCTGCGGCATGCGCCGGACGGCGCGGACCCGCAGCGCCGGCAGGGAAGCCATCGGCTGCTCGCCGTCCACATCGAAGGTCACCTCCAGGCGGAAACAGCTGCCACGCCCCGGCTCCGATTCATGGGTCAGATGGCCACCCAGCAGATCCACCAGTTGCCGACAGATCGCCAGCCCCACGCCCAGCCCGCCATATTCACGGGTCATCGAACCATCGAGCTGGAAGAAGCGCTGGTACAGCGAGGCCTCATCGAGATTGACGAAACCGATGCCGGTGTCGATCACCGCGAAGGTCAGCGCCACCCGCCCGGTTGCCACCGGCTTGCCAGTCACTCGCAGGACCAGGCCACCCACCCGGGTGAACTTGATGGCATTGTCCAGCAGGCACTCCAGGCACTGGCTCAACTTGCCGCGATCGCCCAGCAGTCGATCGGGCAGCCCGGCGGCCAGGTCGACATCGAAGCCCAGCCCCTTGGCCGAGGCGTTGGCGCAAAACTGGCCCAGCAAGACATCGAGCAGCGAACGCAGGCTGAAACTCTCATGCTGGGCGCTGAGCTTGCCGGCCTGCAGTTCGGTCAGGGTCAGGATGCCATTGACCATACGCATCATGTCCCGGGCCGAACCGGCGGCAGTCTGCTGGTATTGCTCCAGCTCCGGATCGAGATCGACGGTCTGCATCAGCTCCAGGGAACCGATCACCCCATTCATCGGCGTGCGCAGTTCGTGGGTCAGGGTGGCGAGAAACTCATCCTTGAGCCGGTTGCTGTGGGCCAGCTGCTGGTTGAGCACTTCGAGCTTCTGCCCGGCATCGAACAGGGTCTGCGCCTGCTGTTCGCGCATCGAGTTGATGCGGTCGGCCAGGGCCAGCGACAACAGCGCCACCTCGATGGCCGAACCGATCTGGCTGGAATACATGGTCAGGAACATGTTCGGCAGATAACCCAGCACCATCAGGGTATTGATGATCCCGCCCACCAGGAACGCCGACCAGGCGATGATGAAGTAACGCGCCACGCGCATGCCGCGGCACCAGGCGACGATGCCGGAGACGAAGATCACCACGGTAAAGATCAGCGCCAGGGCCGTGGCCAGACGCAACGCCAGGGCGTAGCTGGTCATCAGCGACAGGGCCACCACCACGGTGCTGCACAGGATCAGCACCAGCAGCAGACGATCGACCCAGCGGCTGTGGCTGGCGGTCTGCAGGAAACTGCGGGCGAACTGACTGCCGAACAGGGCCGCCGCGCCAATGAAAAACGGCGTCGCCGCGTTGGCCCACCACGGGTTGTCCGGCCAGAAGTACTCCACCGCGGCGCCGTTCACCGACAGTTGGTACAGCCCGAACGAGGCGATGTAGAGGATGTAATAGAGGTAACTGGTGTCGCGCACGCTCAGGTAAATGAACAGGTTGTAGACCAGCATCCCCAGCAGCACGCCGTAGATCAGGCCGAGTACATACAGGCGCACCGGCTGCGCCTCCAGGTACGCCGTGCTGGACCAGAGCGTCACCGGCGCCTGGACCGAGCCCTGGCTCTGCAGGCGCAGGAACAGGGTCTTTTGCTCGTAGGGCGCAAAACTCAGGTCGAACAGGTAATTGTTCTGGCGGATCTGCCGGCTGTCGAACGGCAAGGCATCGCCGGTGCGCTGGGCCAGACGGTAGCCACCGGTTTCATCGGGCACATACAGCTCCAGATGATCGAGCGGCGGATAGGCCAGCTCCAGCAGCCAGGTGTGTCGTATGGAAGGGTTGGCGGGACGGTAGCTGAGGTGGATTTTCAGCCAGAATGCCGAGCGGGAGTAACCGGCGTTGAGGGTGGCCTTGTCATGGGTCTTGAAACTGCCGGCCATCACCGCTGCGCTGACATCCGCGATCGTTGCCTGACCACTTGCGTCTTCAAACACCTGCATCACCCGACCCAAGGGCAGGCTTTGGGTGAACTCGTCGAACTCGACCGCGCCAGCCAGCATCGGCAAGCTCAACAGCAACATCAGCAAATAGCGCATAAAGCCCCAGCGTGGCTTGTCCGGTTATGTCAGGAAGCCCCCCATTTCCCTTTGAGTAGACGTAAAACCGGCATTACCTGTTATTGGTTTGGATCCACTCTAGCATAGCCGTTGATGGCCAATGAACACCACCAAAAACTTTAGTTTAAAGGCTCTAGAACGGGCGTTTCAGCGCTATCCATTGATCTAGAGCTGTTGCCTCGGTCAACTTGCCGGGAAGGCGGAAAAACCAGCTCCGGCCAACACGCGAGGGGCCGTGCAAAAAAGACGTTTGGTGGTAAGCTCGCGCACCATGAATATCTACAGCTCTCGCCCCGTTGTCCTCTGTCTCTCCGGCCACGACCCCAGTGGCGGCGCCGGCCTGCAGGCAGATATCGAAGCCCTGCTCGCCCAGGGTTGTCATGCAGCTCCTGCTGTGACTGCGCTGACCGTGCAGGATACGGTCAACGTCAGCGACTTCCGTGTGCTGGATCGCGAGTGGGTGCTGGCCCAGGCCAACGCCGTACTCAACGACTCCACGGTCGCCGCGGTCAAGCTGGGCATGCTCGGCTCGCTGGAAATGGTCGACACCGTGGTCGAGCTGTTGCAGGCGCATCCGCACCTGCCGATGGTCTGCGACCCGGTATTGCGCGCCGGCGGCGGCGGGCGCCTGGGCAAGGACGAGGTCGGTTACGCCATGCGTGAACGCCTGCTACCACTGGCGACCATCGCCACCCCGAACCTTCCGGAAGCACGAATCCTCGCCGAGTTGCCCGAAGGCACTGCGGACCAGTGCGCGGAAAGGCTCCTGCCGTTCGTCAAACACCTGCTGATCACCGGCGGCCATGGCGACGAGCATGAAGTGCATAATCGCCTGTACAGCCGCGACGGCAGCCGTCACACCTACACCTGCCAGCGGCTGCCGGGCAGTTATCACGGTTCCGGTTGCACCCTGGCCAGCGCCCTCGCCGGACGCCTGGCCCAGGGCGAAAACCTGGCCAGCGCCGTGAAGTCGGCCCTCGATTACACCTGGCGCACCCTGCGCGACGCCGAGCAACTGGGCCAAGGCCAGTTCGTACCGCGCCGCCTGCCGCTGGACTTCTGCTCGTAAGCCATGAGGCTCGCTCGATGAAACTACGTGGTCTGTATGCCATTACCGACAGCCAACTGTTGACCGGCAAATTCCTGCAGTACGTGGAGGCGGCGCTCGACGGTGGCGTGACCCTCCTGCAATACCGCGACAAGAGCAGCGACGAGGCCCGCCGTCTGCGCGAAGCCGAAGCCCTGCACAGCTTGTGCGAGCGCTATAAGACACAACTGATCATCAACGACGACGCCGAGTTGGCCGCGCGCATTGGCGTCGGCGTACACCTGGGCCAGACCGACGGCCCGCTGACTCCGGCCCGTGCCCTGCTCGGCCGCCAGGCGATCATCGGCTCGACCTGCCACGCGCAGCTGGAGCTGGCCGAGCAAGCCGCCAAGGAAGGCGCCAGCTATGTCGCCTTCGGGCGCTTCTTCAATTCCAACACCAAGCCCGGCGCGCCGACGGCCAACCTGGAGTTGCTGGACCAGGCCCGCGCCCGGCTGCACCTGCCGATCTGCGCGATCGGCGGCATCACCCTGGAGAACGCCGCGCCGCTGGTCGCCCATGGCGTCGACCTGCTGGCCGTGGTCCATGGCCTGTTCGGCGCCGACAGCGCCCAGGAAGTGACCCGCCGTGCCCGCGCCTTCAACGCCCTCTTCTAACCGCTGATTTCCGAGAGTCCGATCATGTCTCGTTCCGAAACCCTGTTTGCCAATGCCCAGAAACACATCCCCGGTGGCGTGAACTCGCCCGTGCGTGCGTTCAAGAGCGTGGGCGGCACGCCGCTGTTCTTCAAACACGCCGAAGGCGCCTACGTCACCGACGAAGACGACAAGCGTTATGTGGACTACGTCGGTTCCTGGGGGCCGATGATCCTTGGCCACAGCCATCCGGATGTGCTGGACGCGGTGCGCAAGCAGCTGGAACACGGTCTGTCCTACGGCGCCCCGACCGCCATGGAAACCGAAATGGCCGACCTGGTCTGCTCCATCGTGCCGTCCATGGAAATGGTGCGCATGGTCAGCTCCGGCACCGAAGCGACCATGAGCGCGATCCGCCTGGCCCGTGGTTTCACCGGCCGCGACAGCATCATCAAGTTCGAAGGCTGCTACCACGGCCACTCCGACAGCCTGCTGGTCAAGGCTGGCTCCGGCGCGCTGACCCAGGGCGTGCCCAGCTCGGCCGGCGTACCGGCGGCCTTCGCCAAACACACCCTGACCCTGCCGTTCAACGACATCGACGCGGTCGAGAAGATGCTCGCCGAAGTCGGCCAGGAAGTGGCCTGCATCATCGTCGAGCCAGTGGCCGGCAATATGAACTGCGTGCCACCGGCGCCGGGCTTCCTCGAAGGCCTGCGCAGCCTGTGCGACAAACACGGCGTGGTGCTGATCTTCGACGAAGTGATGACCGGTTTCCGCGTCGCCCTGGGCGGTGCCCAGGCGCACTACGGGGTGACCCCGGACCTGTCCACCTTCGGCAAGATCATCGGCGGCGGCATGCCGGTGGGCTGCTTCGGCGGCAAACGCAAAATCATGGAACACATCGCGCCGCTGGGCCCGGTCTACCAGGCTGGCACCTTGTCGGGCAACCCGCTGGCCATGGCCGCCGGCCTGACCACCCTGCGCCTGATCAGCCGCCCGGGCTTCCACGCCGAGCTGAGCGACTACACCAGCCGCCTGCTCGACGGCCTGCAGCAACGTGCTGACGCCGCCGGCATCCCGTTCGTGACCACCCAGGCGGGCGGCATGTTCGGCCTGTATTTCAGCGGCGCCGACGATATCGTCACGTTCGACGATGTGATGGCCAGCGATGCCAACCTGTTCAAACGCTTCTTCCACCTGATGCTCGAAGGCGGTGTCTACCTGGCCCCGAGTGCCTTCGAAGCCGGCTTCACCTCGATCGCCCACGGCGACGCCGAGCTGAAACTGACCCTGGACGCGGCCGAACGCGCTTTCGCTGCCCTGAAGTAACCTTCCCCGCCAAACCGGCGCCACACTTGCTGGCGCCGGTTTTACGCTGCATTCGCGCCCCAACTCCCGAAACAGCTCCGAAAGCGGCGGATATCGCGCCCGCGCAGCAGAAAAACGAGTAAAGACTTTGTAAGGTTGGCCCTGCTTATTTCATAATGCGCGCTTATTGGATCCCTCGATGGGTCCGCGCGCCCTTCAGAGGTAAGTCGATTCCCATGAACCGCACCGGCCGCGCCCTTGCACTGGGCTGCCTGTTGCTCCTTCAGCCCCTGCTCGCGCACGCACAAGCAGGCGGCAACTCGTTGTTGATCCCAGCGATGGGTCGCTGCACCCTCAATACTCAGTCACAGGATCTGTCCGAGGCCCTGGCGGTCTGCCAGAAGGCGGCTGACGAAGGGGATGCGCAAGCGCAATACGAGTTGGGCGAGTTCTACTACGAAGGTAAAAATACCCCGCGCGATCTCAATCAGGCCCTAAGCTACTTCGAAAAGGCCTCGCTACAAGGCCACGCCCAAGCGCAATTCAAGCTCGGCACCATGTTCTTTCGCGGCGAAGGCGTACCGGCCAACAACGTTCAGGCCTATATCGTGCTGAAGATGGCCGCGGTCAACGGCGCCGAAGAGGCACTGGACACGGCCGACGAAGTGGCCGAGCACATGCAGCGTGATGAGCTGGAAGTCGCCACCCAGGTGCTGGGGCAGATTTTCCGCAAATACCTGATGGAATTGCAGAGCGCCGACGGGCGTTCGCCCTTCTCACCCCTGCCTTGATGACATCGCGAGCAAGCTTGCTCGCGATAGCACACTCGATACAGCCCTTATTTCTCAGGCATCGGCATCGGAAACGGCATGACGTTACTCACGCCACGCGCCTCGCTGATCTTCGGCGTACCCAGGCGCTCGACCTCGTCGATGCGCACGATCGAATGCATCGGCACAAAGCTGCGCACCACGCCTTCGAATTGGGCCTTGAGCTTCTCTTCGCTCGGATCGACGACCACTTGCGTGCGCTCGCCAAAGACGAACTCTTCCACCTCCAGGAAACCCCACAGATCACTTTGATAGATCTGCTTGGCGTACATTTCGAACACCTGTCCCTGGTTGAGGAAAATCACCTTGTAGATTGGAGCTTCACGTTTGGTCATGGTGGGCGGGTAACACATCGGGGGATATAAAAGAGGGCGCGAACTATAGCATAGCCACCGGACGCGCAGCGGTAGGAACCTCAGGCCATGTTCCCTATAATGCGCGGTTCTTTGAATCACGTGATGACTCCGTCCATGGCCAAGAAGCTCTACATAGAAACCCACGGTTGCCAGATGAACGAGTACGACAGCTCGCGCATGGTCGATCTGCTGGGTGAACACCAGGCCCTGGAAGTCACCGCCCGCGCCGAAGACGCGGACGTCATCCTGCTCAACACCTGCTCGATCCGCGAACGAGCCCAGGACCGGGTGTATTCCCAACTGGGTCGCTGGCGCGAGCTGAAGCTGGCCAACCCGGACATGGTCATCGCCGTCGGCGGTTGCGTGGCCAGCCAGGAAGGCGCGGCCATCCGTGATCGCGCGCCCTATGTCGACGTGGTCTTCGGCCCGCAGACCCTGCACCGCCTGCCGGAAATGATCGATGCCGCCCGCAGCAGCAAGCTGCCGCAGGTCGACGTCTCGTTCCCGGAAATCGAGAAATTCGACCACCTGCCAGAGCCGCGCATCGATGGCCCAAGTGCCTATGTCTCGGTGATGGAAGGCTGCAGCAAGTACTGCACCTTCTGCGTGGTGCCCTACACCCGTGGCGAGGAAGTCAGCCGGCCATTCGACGACGTGATCTGCGAGATCATCCACCTGGCGGAAAACGGCGTGCGCGAAGTCACCCTGCTGGGGCAGAACGTCAACGGCTACCGTGGCCAGACCCACGACGGCCGCCTGGCCGACCTCGCCGAACTGATCCGCGTGGTCGCGGCGGTCGATGGTATCGAGCGCATCCGCTATACCACCTCCCATCCGCTGGAGTTCTCCGACAGCCTGATCCAGGCCCACGCCGAAGTGCCGGAACTGGTGAAACACCTGCACTTGCCGGTGCAATCGGGTTCCGACCGGATTCTCGCAGCCATGAAGCGCAACCATACGGCGCTGGAATACAAATCCAAGCTGCGCAAACTGCGCGCCGCCGTGCCAGGCATCTGCATCAGCTCGGACTTCATCGTCGGCTTCCCCGGCGAGACCGAAAAAGACTTCGAACAGACCATGAAGCTGATCGAAGACGTCGGCTTCGACTTCTCCTACTCGTTCGTCTACAGCCAGCGCCCGGGCACCCCCGCGGCCGACCTGGCGGACGACACCCCGGAAGAGTTGAAAAAGGAACGCCTGAACGCGCTGCAACATCGGCTGAATCAGCAAGGATTTGAAATCAGCCGACAAATGGTCGGTTCGATCCAGCGCATCCTGGTTACCGACTATTCGAAGAAAGACCCGGGCGAACTGCAGGGGCGAACCGAGAACAACCGCATCGTCAATTTCCGCTGCGACAACCCGACGCTGATCGGCCAGTTTGCCGATGTGCATATCGACTCGGCCCAGCCTCACTCGCTGCGCGGATCGCTGCTGCAATAACCTCCTGCCGATGCTGGCTGACCAGCGGTAGCGGCCTCGGGCACGCCATCGCCGGGAAGCCGGCCTCCAAGGAAAATGTGGCGAAAGACATTGCTTTGTATAAGAGCTTTCGCACCCAGGCCTCTGGCGTTATCCTTGATTTCATCCTTTATTGCCGTTGGGCGGCTAAAAAACGACCTTGAACGCACCCATAGAACCACATCGTTTCATCCTCGAGCCCTTTGAGGCTCGCCGCTTCGCCAATCTGTGCGGGCAATTCGACGAGCATTTGCGCTTGATCGAGCAGCGCCTGACCATCGAGATCCGCAACCGCGGCAATCAGTTCGAGCTGATCGGCGAACCCAAGCACACCACCTCCGCGGAAAACCTCCTGCGCCGCCTGTACCGGGAAACCAAGGGTACCGAGCTGTCGCCGGACATGGTGCACCTGTTCCTCCAGGAATCCGCCGTCGAAGAACTGGACAATCACCCTGTCGCCGAAGCGGCCGTCGCCCTGCGCACCAAAAAAGGCATGATTCGCCCCCGCGGCTTGAATCAGCAGCGCTACGTCAAGGAAATCCTCGGCAACGACATCAACTTCGGCATCGGCCCGGCCGGTACCGGCAAGACCTACCTGGCCGTGGCCTGTGCGGTAGACGCACTGGAGCGTGAGCAGGTACGGCGCATCCTGCTGGTGCGTCCGGCGGTCGAAGCCGGGGAGAAACTCGGTTTCCTGCCGGGTGACCTGGCCCAGAAGATCGACCCGTACCTGCGCCCGTTGTATGACGCGTTGTATGAAATGCTCGGCTTCGAACACGTGGCCAAGCTGATCGAGCGCCAGGTCATCGAGATTGCGCCGCTGGCCTACATGCGCGGTCGTACGCTGAACAACAGTTTCATCATCCTCGACGAAAGCCAGAACACCACCGTCGAGCAGATGAAGATGTTCCTGACCCGGATCGGCTTCGGCTCCACCGCTGTGATCACGGGCGACATCACCCAGGTCGACCTGCCCAAGGGCACCAAGTCCGGCCTGGCTCATGTGATCAACGTCCTCAAGGATGTGCCGGGCATCAGCTTCACTCACTTCATGCCCAAGGACGTGGTGCGCCATCCGCTGGTGCAACGCATCGTCGAAGCCTACGAGCGCTTCGAGCAGCGCGTGGCCGACGAGTCCGCCCAGTCCGCCGCGGAAAAAGGCAATCGCCACGATGCTTGAGCTTGATCTGCAACTGGCAAGCGACAAGCCTGCTCCCAGTGAGACCCTGTTCCGCCAATGGTGTGAGCTGGCCCTGCGCCAGCGCACGGCCGACTCGGAACTGACCATCCGCCTGGTGGACGAACCCGAAGGCCGCGAACTGAACCGCACCTGGCGGCAGAAGGACTACGCCACCAACGTCCTGTCGTTCCCCGCCGACGTGCCGGACGAGCTGCTGGACATTCCATTGCTCGGCGACCTGGTGATCTGCGTCGAAGTGGTCGAGCGCGAAGCCGCCGAACAAGGCAAGGACCTCCAGGCCCACTGGGCCCATCTGGTGATTCACGGCTGCTTGCATCTCTTGGGTTACGACCATATAGATGACGACGAAGCCGAGGAAATGGAAGCACTGGAACGAACGTTGCTTGCAGAACTGGGTCATCCCGACCCTTATGCGGACGACGAAACCGAAGAACATCCATCTGTAACAACCAAGGATTTAGAGTAATCGCTATGAGCGAAGACCGATCGAGCAGCGGGCAAAAGTCGTGGCTGGGTAAACTGACCCAGGCTTTTGCCCATGAGCCGAAAAACCGCCAGGAGCTGCTGGAGCTGCTGCGCGAAGCCCATCAGAACAAGTTGCTGGACAGCGAAGCGCTGGCCATCGTCGAAGGCGCCATCCAGGTCGCTGACCTGCAGGTACGGGACATCATGGTTCCGCGCTCGCAGATGATCAGCATCAAGGCGACCCAGACTCCCCGCGAATTCCTGCCGTCCGTTCTCGATTCCGCGCACTCGCGTTATCCGGTGATCGGCGAAAGCCATGACGACGTCATGGGCGTCCTGCTGGCCAAGGACCTGCTGCCGCTGATCCTCAAGGAGAACGGCGACAGCTTCAACATCAAGGACCTGCTGCGTCCGGCGACCTTCGTTCCCGAATCCAAGCGCCTGAACGTGCTGCTGCGCGAATTCCGCGCCAACCACAATCACATGGCCATCGTCATCGACGAATACGGCGGCGTGGCAGGCCTGGTGACCATCGAGGACGTGCTGGAGCAGATCGTCGGCGACATCGAAGACGAGCACGATGTCGAGGAAGACAGCTACATCAAGCCCCTGCCGAGCGGTGATTTCCTGATCAAGGCGTTGACGCCGATCGAGAACTTCAACGAGTTCTTCGACAGCGAGTTCTCCGACGACGAGTTCGACACCGTCGGCGGCCTGGTGATGAGCGCGTTCGGGCACCTGCCTAAACGTAACGAAATCACCGAAATCGGTGCCTATCGCTTCCGTATCCTGAATGCCGACAGCCGTCGGATTCATCTGCTGCGACTAACGCCTATCCCCCGCTAAGGATCGACATGCTGCGCTTAACCCGCCCCGGCTGGCCCGGTAACCTGCTGGCCATGGCGGCTGGCGCAATCACCACCCTGGCCCTGGCGCCGTACGACATCTGGCCGCTGGCACTGCTGGCGGTCGGCTTCTTTTATGCCGGCCTGCGCGAGCTGAGCCCGCGTCAGGCGCTGTGGCGCGGCTGGTGTTTCGGCTTCGGCCTGTTTGCCGCCGGCACCAGCTGGATCTACGTCAGCATCCATACCTACGGCGGCGCCTCGGTGCTGCTGGCCGGTTTACTGATGCTGGCCTTCATTGCCGCCATCGCCTTCTTTTTCGCCCTGCCGGCCTGGCTCTGGGCGCGTTGGCTGCGGCGCAATGAAGCCCCTCTCGCCGATGCCCTGGCCTTCGCCGCCCTTTGGGTGGGCCAGGAAGCCTTCCGCGGCTGGTTCCTGACGGGTTTCCCCTGGCTCTATTCCGGCTACAGCCAACTCGACGGCCCGCTGGCCGGCTTGGCCCCTCTGGGCGGCATGTGGCTGATCTCCTTTACCCTGGCGCTGACCGCAGCCCTGCTCTACAACCTGCCCGGCTTGATCCGCGCCGGACGCAAGGGGTTCATCGCCGCCGGCCTGGCGCTGCTGGTCGCCCCCTGGGTGATCGGCATCGCGCTCAAGGGACATGCCTGGACCAGCCCGTCGGGCGAGCCGCTGACCGTGGCGGCGATCCAGGGCAATATCGAACAGAGCCTGAAATGGGACCCTGCGCAACTCAACTCCCAACTGGCGCTGTACCGCGACATGAGCTTCAGTTCCAAGCGCGTGGATCTGCTGGTGTGGCCGGAAACCGCGGTGCCCGTGCTCAAGGAGTCGGCCGAAGGTTATCTGAACATGATGGGCAACTTCGCCGCCGACCGGCATTCGGCGTTGATCACCGGTGTACCGATCCGCCAGGAAGTGCACCACCAGAAACGCTACTTCAACGGCATTACCGTGGTCGGCGAAGGCGATGGCGAATACCTCAAGCAGAAGCTCGTGCCCTTCGGTGAGTACGTGCCCCTGCAGGACTTGCTGCGCGGCCTGATCGCGCTCTTCGACCTGCCCATGTCGGACTTCGCCCGCGGCCCCGCCGACCAGCCTTTGCTGCAAGCCAAGGGTTACCAGATCGCGCCGTTCATCTGCTACGAGGTGGTTTACCCGGAATTCGCCGCCAGCCTGTCAGCCCGCAGCGACCTGCTGCTGACCATCAGCAACGACACCTGGTTCGGCACCTCGATCGGCCCGCTGCAGCACTTGCAGATGGCCCAGATGCGTGCCCTGGAAGCCGGCCGCTGGATGATCCGCGCCACCAACAACGGGGTGACCGGCCTGATCGATCCGTTCGGCAAGATCACTGTGCAGATTCCGCAGTTCGAACGCGGAATCCTGTACGGCGAAGTGGTGCCGATGCACAACCTGACGCCTTACCTGCAGTGGCGCTCGTGGCCACTGATCATTGTGAGCCTCCTGCTGTTCGGCTGGGCCCTGCTGGCCAGCCGGATCGCCAAGACCGTCTGACCTTATCGCGAGCCTGCTCGCTCCTGCCGGGGATTTGCGATTCCTGTGGGAGCGGACTGGCTCGAGATGAACCTAGTCCTCTCCACGATAAAACAGCTTGTAACCCACCAGCCCCACCGCCTCGTTCAACAACTGGCCGCTCTGCCAGATCGATTTGAACTCCGGCATCCAGCCGCCCAGCGGCCTGGCGTTATCCACCCCGAGGAACCCCACGGGTGCCGGCACCACGGTGAATCCTGCCCGCTCGAAACTCCAGACAGCCCGCTGCATATGCCAGGCCTGGGTGACCAGCACCACACGCTTGACGCCCTGCGGCCCCAGCACTTGCGCGCTGAATTGGGCGTTTTCCCAGGTCGTGCGGCTACGCCCTTCCTGCCAGCGCACCGTCACGTCGAAATCGTTCAGCAACGACTCGGCCATCAGCGCCGCTTCCGTTGGCGGCGTGCCGTAGTGCAGGCCACCGCTGGTCAGGATCGGCAGCCCGGAAGCCTTGGCCAGGCGCGCCGCATAGCGCTGGCGCTCCAGACCAACACCGGTCGGCTGGTCGGAACCCCAGGCCGGATCGCCACGTTCGCGCCCCGAACCCAGCACCACAATCGCATCGGCCTGTCCGGCCAGGGTCGACCACTGGCTTTGCGTCAGCGCCGGCTCACTTTCCAAGGCACTCGCGCCCCACTCCACCATCACAGGCAGGCTCATCAACCAGAACCCGCCCAGGCCGAGGGCAAAACACACACCGGCCAATCGCGGCCTCGAGCGGCGAAACCACCAGGCGAGCAGAAGCAGCAGCAACAGAAGGCCTGGCGGCAGGAGTAGTTGTTTGACGAAATAACGAAAAGGCATCGAGCATCTCCAAAGATGCTCGAAGCCTAAGTGGGTAAAAGCAAAGCAACAACAGATATGAAACAGATTTCACGCACAAGGTACGCGGCGTTGACGCTGCGCAGATACCCGCATGGGCTGCGCAGACTCACTTGAACTGCAGGGATCGGACCTTTACCGCATCCCGGGCGGGCCCCTTGTCTTTCAACCAGATGACCTTGGCCGAATGTGGAGTCACTTCGTGCCTCAGGCATTCGAGCACGCTCAATTGCGTCTCACGCTCGCTACGATCCAGATAGGCTTTGATCACCTCGAGCTCGGCGTGACTCAGGCCCCGCAACTCCAACTCCGCAGGACGCTCATTACGCAAGCTCCCTGCTGTTTTCGCTGTATCCAAGGCCAAAGCCAGACGATCTATCAATCGTTCGTACAGCTCGGGTTTTGTAACTTTTCGCTGCGACTCAACCATCCACTCACCTCATGAAAGTAAGAATCACTCCCCCTTTTTGAGCTTAGCCGCGCTGCCGAAACCGGCAGGGTGCCGCGACCAACGGCCCACGGCGCGTAATCAGGGTTTCCCTCGGTAGAGCGCGGTCATGTATGCTACGGCGCTTCCTGTAACTCCACTTCCAGCTCGACTGGGTAGCGAAAACGCCATATCTGGCGTCATCACCGCCCAACGTTGCATTGAAGAGGATTAGGCCACCCCTATTCAGTTCAAAAGTAGCCATGCACGAACACTATCAGCCCCGTGAAATCGAAGCCGCCGCCCAGTCGTTCTGGGATGAGCAAAAGTCCTTTGAAGTCAGTGAACAGCCAGGCAAGGAAACTTACTACTGCCTGTCGATGTTCCCTTACCCCAGCGGCAAGCTACACATGGGGCACGTGCGTAACTACACCATCGGCGACGTGATCTCCCGCTACCAGCGCATGCAAGGCAAGAACGTACTGCAACCCATGGGTTGGGACGCCTTCGGCATGCCGGCGGAAAACGCCGCGATGAAGAACAACGTCGCACCGGCCAAGTGGACCTACGAAAACATCGCCTACATGAAGTCCCAGCTGCGCAGCCTGGGCCTGGCGGTGGACTGGTCCCGCGAGGTCACTACCTGCAAGCCGGACTACTATCGCTGGGAACAGTGGCTGTTCACTCGCCTGTTCGAAAAAGGCGTGATCTACCGCAAGAACGGCACCGTGAACTGGGACCCGGTCGACCAGACCGTCCTGGCCAACGAACAGGTGATCGACGGTCGCGGCTGGCGTTCCGGCGCGCTGATCGAAAAACGCGAAATCCCGATGTACTACTTCAAGATCACCGCCTACGCGGATGAGCTGCTGGAGAGTCTCGACGAACTGCCGGGCTGGCCCGAGCAGGTCAAGACCATGCAACGCAACTGGATCGGCAAATCCCGTGGCATGGAAGTGCAATTCCCCTACGACCAGGCCTCTATCGGCGAAGCGGGCGCACTGAAAGTCTTCACCACCCGCCCTGACACCCTGATGGGCGCGACCTACGTCGCGGTAGCCGCCGAGCACCCGCTGGCCACCCTGGCGGCGCAGAACGACCCGGCGCTGCAAGCCTTTATCGCCGAGTGCAAGGGCGGCAGCGTCGCCGAAGCCGACATCGCCACTCAAGAGAAGAAAGGCCTGCCGACTTCGCTGTTCGTCGAACACCCGCTGACCGGTGAAAAACTCCCGGTATGGGTCGCCAACTATGTGCTGATGCACTACGGCGATGGCGCGGTAATGGCCGTTCCGGCCCACGACGAGCGCGACTACGAATTCGCCACCAAGTACAACCTGCCGATCAAGAACGTGGTGCGCACCAGCGCTGGCGACGAAACGCCTGCGCCTTGGCAGGACGCTTACGGCGAGCACGGCGAACTGATCAACTCCGGCGAGTTCAACGGCCTGGATTTTGCCGGCGCCTTCGATGCCATCGAAGTCGCCCTGCTGAAGAAAAACCTCGGCCAATCCCGTACCCAGTTCCGCCTGCGCGACTGGGGCATCAGCCGCCAGCGCTACTGGGGCTGCCCGATCCCGATCATCCACTGCGACAGCTGTGGCGATGTACCGGTACCGGAAGAGCAACTGCCGGTAGTGCTGCCGGAAGACGTGGTGCCGGACGGCGCCGGTTCGCCACTGGCGCGCATGCCCGAGTTCTACGAATGCAGCTGCCCGAAATGCGGTAAGCCTGCCAAGCGTGAAACCGACACCATGGACACCTTCGTCGAGTCCTCCTGGTACTACGCCCGCTATGCCTCGCCAAAATACGAGGGTGGCCTGGTCGACCCGGCCGCGGCCAACCACTGGCTGCCGGTGGACCAGTACATCGGCGGTATCGAACACGCGATCCTGCACCTGCTCTATGCCCGCTTCTTCCACAAGCTGATGCGCGACGAGGGCCTGGTCAGTTCCAACGAGCCGTTCAAGAACCTGCTGACGCAAGGCATGGTGGTCGCCGAGACCTACTACCGCCGCGAAGCCAACGGTGCCTACACCTGGTACAACCCGGCCGATGTCGAGCTGGAGCGTGACAGCAAGGCCAAGATCGTGGGCGCCAAGCTGATCAGCGACGGCCTGCCAGTGGAAATCGGCGGCACCGAAAAAATGGCCAAGTCGAAGAACAACGGCGTCGACCCTCAGTCGATGATCGAACAGTACGGCGCGGACACCTGCCGCCTGTTCATGATGTTCGCTTCGCCGCCCGACATGAGCCTGGAATGGTCCGACTCCGGCGTCGAGGGTGCCCACCGCTTCCTCAAGCGCGTCTGGCGCCTGGCTCAGGCTCACGTAGCCCAGGGCCTGCCGGGAACACTGGAGCTGGGTTCGCTGAACGACGAACAGAAAGTCATTCGTCGCGCCATCCACCTGGCGATCAAGCAAGCCAGCCAGGACGTTGGCCAGAACCACAAATTCAACACCGCCATCGCTCAGGTCATGACGCTGATGAACGTGCTGGAAAAAGCACCGCAAGCCACCCCGCAGGACCGCGCCCTGTCGCAGGAAGGCCTGGAAACCGTGGCCCTGCTGCTGGCGCCGATCACCCCGCACATCAGCCACGAACTGTGGAGCCAGCTGGGTCGCAGCGGCGCCATCATCGACGC
The DNA here is from genome assembly GCF_900215185.1 of Pseudomonas sp. LAMO17WK12:I10. NCBI lineage: Bacteria > Pseudomonadati > Pseudomonadota > Gammaproteobacteria > Pseudomonadales > Pseudomonadaceae > Pseudomonas > Pseudomonas sp. LAMO17WK12:I10. The sequence continues at coordinate 205,514 of NZ_OBDX01000006.1, forward strand.
CGGCTGGCCGGTGCTGGATGAGAACGCCCTGGTTCAGGACAGCCTGCAGCTGGTCATTCAAGTGAATGGCAAACTGCGTGGCCAGATCGAAATGCCGGCCAGCGCCAGCCGTGAAGAGATCGAAGCCGCCGCCCGGAGCAACGAGAACGTGCTGCGCTTCACCGAAGGCCTGACGATTCGTAAAGTGATCGTCGTGCCTGGCAAGCTGGTCAATATCGTCGCTAGCTAATTGGATCAGGCGTCAGCCCAAGGCTGACGCCGAATAAAACCTCCAGGGCCGCCCTATCGGCCCACATGGTTTCAAGGGGAGCAACAAGATGATCAAACGCAACCTCCTGGTGATGGGCCTGGCTGTACTGCTGAGCGCCTGCGGCTTTCAGCTGCGCGGTACCGGCACCACCGAACTGGCGATCAAGGAGCTCGACCTGAGCGCCCGTAACGCTTACGGCGAAACCGTGACCCAGCTGCGCCAGGTTCTGCAGAGCAGTGGCGTCAAGGTCTACGCCGGTGCGCCCTACAAGCTGGTGCTGACCCGCGAGCAGGAATCCCAGCGCAGTCTCAGCTACGCCGGCGCCGGTCGTTCGGCCGAGTATGAACTGACCACCGTGCTGAACTACGAAATCCAGGGCCAGAACAACCTGACCCTGCTCAGCGACAAGCTGCAAGTGCAGAAGGTCTACATCCACGACGGCAACAACCTGGTGGGTTCCGACCAGGAATCGCTGGAAGTGCGCAAGGAAATGCGTCGCGACCTGGTGCAGAACATGATGCTGCGCCTGCAACTGCTGACCCCGACCCAACTGGATCAACTGCAGCAGACCGCGGATGCCCGCGCCAAGGCCGAGGCCGAGGCGTTGGAAGCCGCGCAGAAGGCTGAGGCGGAAACCCCGCAACAGTCGCCCATGCAGCTGCCGAACCAGTAAGCCTTGTGGGGCGCCCAGGCGCCCCGCTTGCCCCTCCTTATGAAACTCGCCCCCGCTCAGCTCGGCAAACACCTACAAGGCACGCTCGCACCGGTCTATGTCATCAGTGGCGACGACCCGTTGCTGTGCCAGGAAGCCGCCGACGCCATTCGCAGCGCCGCCCGCCAGCAGGGCTTCGATGAACGCCAGGTATTCAGCGCCGACGCCAATTTCGATTGGGGAACGCTGCTGCAAGCCGGCGCGAGCATGTCGCTGTTCGCCGAGAAACGCCTGCTGGAACTGCGCCTGCCTTCGGGTAAGCCCGGCGACAAAGGCGCCGCGGCCTTCATCGAATACTGCTCACGGCCGGCCGAAGACACCCTGCTGCTGATCAGCCTGCCCAAGCTCGATGGCAGCGCGCAAAAGACCAAGTGGGGCAAGGCCCTGATCGATGGCGAGCAGACCCAGTTCATCCAGATCTGGCCGGTGGATGCCAGCCAGTTGCCGCAGTGGATTCGCCAACGCCTGTCCCAGGCCGGGCTTTCCGCCAGTCAGGATGCCGTGGAGCTCATCGCGGCCAGGGTAGAAGGCAACCTGCTGGCCGCGGCCCAGGAAATCGAAAAGCTCAAGCTGATGGCCGAGGGTGGCCAGATCACGGTGGAAACCGTACAAGCGGCGGTCGCCGACAGTGCGCGCTTCGACGTTTTCGGACTGGTGGACGCCATCCTCAATGGCGAGGCCGCGCATGCCCTGCGTATGCTCGAAGGCCTGCGCGGCGAAGGTGTCGAACCTCCGGTGATTCTCTGGGCACTGTCCCGGGAACTGCGATCGCTGGCCAATATGTCGCTGCAGTACAGCCAGGGCACTCCGCTGGATAAAGTGTTCAGCCAGGCCCGCCCGCCCGTCTGGGACAAACGCAAGCCGCTGATGAGCAAGGCCCTGCAGCGCTATTCCGCGCCGCGCTGGGCGCAATTGCTGCTCGATGCCCAGCGTATCGATGCGCAGATCAAGGGACAGGCCGCCGGCTCGCCCTGGAGCAGCCTGAGCCGCCTGTCGCTGCTGATGGCCGGACAACGCTTGCCTCTCCCCGCCGAATAAACCCAACGCCCCGCCGAGCGAGCAAGCCCGTTCCTACAGGGAATGGGGGAATCCGTGATGTTTGCTGAAAAACCCTACACATCGAAGGGCTGGACAGCGGGCTCAAGCTGGCCGATCATCTGCCGCGCACCCCCACCTCAAGCGAGAACCGAAAATGAGCAAACCATCCAAGCATGGCCCCAACAAGGCCAAATCCATCATCGCCCAGCCACTGTTCCGCAGCCGTCAGGAACGACCCGCCAAGGGCAAAGGCAGCTACCGCCGCGAAGCCTTCCAGTCTAAAAGCTGGGAGGCTTCTTACTTTCTGACTGCATAAAGCGGAGAACCCCGCCGGCGTGATAAGGTCTGTATCTGATTCGTATTCTCTGGACCTGTGCATGCCCTTTTGTCTTTCCCGTCGTTGGCACCTGCGCCAACTGATCGCTGCCTCCAGCCTTGCCCTGCTCGTCGCCTGCGCGGAAAAACCCACCGCCGCCGATGCCCAGCCACTCCAAAGCATTCAAGCCGCCCCTCTCGCCGCTCCTGCAACCGTCGCTCCGCTGGCCGTCGACAACCTGGACATCCAGCCAACCCAGACCTTTGCCCAATGGCAGGCAGGCTTTCGTGTCGAAGCCCTGAACGCCGGAATCCGTGCCGATCTTTTCGACCGTGCATTCGCCGGTATCACCCCGGACATGGGCGTGATCAAGGCCGACCGCAGCCAGCCGGAATTCACCCGGCCGGTGTGGGAATACCTGGACGGTGCCCTGTCGCCGCTGCGCGTGCGCAAGGGCCAGGCACTGCTCAATCAGTACGCCGACATCCTGCAGCAGATCGAACAGCGTTATGGCGTCGATCGCCAGGCCCTGGTGGCGGTCTGGGGTATGGAAAGCAACTTCGGTGAGTTCCAGGGCAACAAATCGGTCATCCGCTCCCTCGCGACCCTGGCCTACGAAGGTCGCCGTCCGGCCTTTGCCAACAGCCAGCTGCTGGCCGCCCTGCAGATTCTCCAGCACGGCGACATCCAGCCCGAGAAGATGCTCGGCTCCTGGGCCGGCGCGATGGGACAGACCCAGTTCATCCCGACCACCTACAACACCCACGCCGTGGACTTCGACGGCGATGGCCGCCGCGACATCTGGAACAGCCCGGCCGACGCCCTGGCCTCGACCGCGCACTATCTGCAAAGCTCCGGCTGGCAGAAGGGGCAGCCATGGGGTTTCGAAGTGCAGTTGGCGAACGGCTTCGACTATGCGCTGGCGGATGGCGCGATCCGCAAACCGGTAGCCGAATGGTTGCGCCTGGGCATGCAGCTGCCCAACGGCGCCAGCGTTCCGGCCGGCTCCGAACAGCTTTCCGCGGCCTTGCTGTTGCCGGCGGGTTATCGCGGGCCGGCATTCCTGATCCTCGACAACTTCCGCGCCGTTCTGAAGTACAACAACTCCTCGTCCTATGCCCTGGCGGTGAACCTGCTGTCACAACGCTTCAACGGTTCAGGCCTGATCAACGGCGTCTGGCCGAAGGACGACATGCCCCTCAGCCGCTCCGAGCGCATCGAGCTGCAGAACCTGCTCAGTGCCAACAATTACGATGCCGGCAACCCGGACGGCATTATCGGTGCCAATACCCGCAAGGCGATTCGCAGCGCCCAACAATCGCTGGGCTGGCCCGCCGATGGCTATCCGACCCACAAGCTGCTGGAGAGCCTGCGCTCGCGTTGAGCCAGGCCTGTGTGCCGAATCATAGGGGCGCCATAGTTGAGCAAGCTCGCTCCCACAAAGGCAGCGAGCACGGGCTGATCAGCCGAATACCACGTCCTGTTCCAGGATCAACTGCTTCTCCCCCGCATCCAGCCTGACCATCGCCCCCATCGGCAGAGTCAGGTTCGGATCGCAGTGGCCACTGCGCCATCCAGCCAGAACAGGAATGCGCAAGGGTTCGAAGGTCTGCTTGAGCAGTCCGGCAAGCGCCTGGGGCTCTACTCCCGCCACATCCCCCACCAGCACCCCGCGAAGCCTGTCGAGCTTGCCAGCCAGACGCAGATGCGTCAGCAGACGGTCGATACGGTACAGCGGCTCGTTGATGTCTTCGATAAACAGAATGATGCCGTCGCCATTGATCTCGTATGGCGTGCCCATGGTCGCGGCGATCAACGACAGGTTGCCCCCCAGCAACTGGCCGCAGGCGATGCCGGGTTCGATGGTGGTCAAGGGATAAGCCGCCGGATGCCGCAGCAGGCTGCCAGCCTTCAACTGCCCCCGGAGCAGGCTGAACAGCGAGGACTCGGTAGGTGGCTGTTTGTCACCCAACAAGTCGGCATTGAGCATCGGCCCGTGAAAGGTCACGAACCCCGCATGACGATTGATGGCCAGATGCAACGCGGTGATGTCGCTGTAGCCGACAAACGGCTTGGCATGGCGGCGTAGCAGGTCGTAATCGATCCGGTCGAGCAAGCGTGGGCTGCCATAGCCACCCCGCAGGCACAGGATGGTATCGACATCGTCATCGGCAAAAGCAGCGTGCAGGTCGTTCAGGCGGACCTCGTCGCTACCGGCCAGATAGCCGTCCTTCTGCTGGACCCCAGGATAAATCCGCAGTGAATAACCTCGAGCGCGCATCCAGCGGGCGGCTTGCTCGGTATCCAGGGCTGCGGGCCCGGCGGGCGCAATCAAGCCGATCAGCCCTTGCGAAGGCAGCGCCGGCACTGGCCGTTGCGCACAAAGGACATCAGTCGGTTGGAGGGTCATCCAGTGGTTCTCCCTGTGTGGATTCTCTAGTGCACAGTAGACATGAAAGCGGGCAAACAGAAGTGCCGAAACGCCACGGCGCTTGCAGGAAAAGTCTATGAAGGGAGGGAGACGCAGGCGTAACGGAAGATGACGCCCGCAAGGAAAAGACCTTGCGGGCGTATTACATCAGGAGACCAGGCCTTCTTTGGCCAGCTTCGCCTGCTCGTCGGCGTGGTACGAGGAACGTACCAGCGGGCCCGAGGCGACGTTCTTGAAGCCCATCTTGTAACCTTCCTCGGCGAACCAGGCGAAGGTGTCCGGGTGCACGAAACGCTGCACCGGCAAGTGGCTGCGGGACGGTTGCAGGTACTGGCCGAGGGTCAGCATGTCGATGTCGTGCTCGCGCATGCGCTTCATGACCTCGATGACTTCGTCGTCGGTCTCGCCCAGGCCCAGCATCAGACCGGACTTGGTCGGCACATGCGGTACCAACTGCTTAAACTTCTGCAGCAGGGTCAGCGACCACTGGTAGTCCGAACCCGGGCGCGCGGCCTTGTACAGGCGCGGCACGGTTTCCAGGTTGTGGTTGAACACATCCGGCGGCTCGGCCGCGGTGATTTCCAGCGCCACGTCCATGCGGCCACGGTAGTCCGGGACCAGGGTTTCCAGTTGCACGTTCGGCGACAGCTTGCGGATTTCGCGGATGCAGTCGGCAAAGTGCTGGGCACCGCCGTCGCGCAGGTCATCGCGGTCGACCGAGGTGATCACCACGTACTTCAGGCGCAGGTCGGCGATGGCCACCGCCAGGTTCATCGGCTCATCGACGTCCAGAGGCTTCGGACGGCCGTGACCGACGTCGCAGAACGGGCAGCGGCGGGTGCAGATGTCGCCCATGATCATGAAGGTCGCGGTACCGCCGGAGAAGCACTCGCCCAGGTTCGGGCAGGACGCTTCTTCGCAGACGCTGTGCAATTTGTGCTTGCGCAGCAATTGCTTGATCCGGTCGACTTCCGGGGAAACCGGAATACGCACGCGAATCCAGTCCGGTTTCTTCGGCAGTTCGGTGGTCGGGATGATCTTCACCGGGATACGCGCGACTTTCTCGGCACCGCGCAATTTAACGCCGGTTTCAACTTTCGCACGGGCCGGGCGCTCGGAAACATCCAGCGTCGGGATCAGGGTTTGCACAGCGTCTTGCGCAGTAGTCATATCAGTCGATTCCGCCCGTTAGGGTCGTCTGCTCAGCATAGTCGAGGTGTTTGACGAGCTGCGCACGCAGCCGGGCACTTACCTCGGCAAATTCAATCGGTCCTGTGTGGTCGCTCAGCTGGGTCATTGCCAGCCCGGCATAGCCACAGGGGTTAATCCGTCGAAACGGCTGCAGATCCATGTCCACGTTCAAGGCCAGGCCATGAAAGGAACAACCATGGCGGATCCGCAGGCCCAGGGAGGCGATTTTCGCGCCATCGACGTAAACGCCGGGGGCATCCGGCTTGACCGCCGCGGCCACGCCGTAGCTGGCCAGCAGCTCGACCAGGCACTGCTCCATCCGGCTGACCAGGTCGCGCACGCCAAAACCCAGGCGGCGCACGTCCAGCAGCAGATAAGCCACCAGTTGGCCAGGACCGTGGTAGGTCACCTGGCCACCCCGGTCGACCTGCACCACCGGGATATCCCCGGGAAGCAACAGGTGTTCGGCCTTGCCCGCCTGGCCCTGGGTAAAGACCGGCGGATGCTGCACCAGCCAGACTTCATCGGGAGCGTCGCTGCCGCGTTCGTTGGTAAAGCGTTGCATGGCCTGCCAGACCGGCTCGTAGGCCATCTGGCCGAGCTCGCGAAAGCCCAGCGTTTGAGGCATCACAGCACCATGTGCACGAAACCGGTGGCCCGCAGCTCGCTGTTGATGTCATACAGCTGTTCTTGACCGGTGGCGACGATGTGCAGCTGGATGGTCGTGTACTTGCCGTTGGTGCTCTGGCGCTCGGCCAGGGTCTTGTGGTCAACGGTCGCGTGTTTTTCAAGGATCGCGATGATCTTGTCCTTGAAACCCACGCCGGTGTCGCCGATCACCTTAATCGGGTAATCCGCGCAGGGGAATTCGATCTTTGGCGCCTTTACTTCGGTGTCTGTCATGGCGTAACGGCCTCGTAAGCCGTGGCGACGGACGCGGCCCCCGCTCTATTTCAGAGCGAGGGCCGCGCGGGTCGACAATATCAGTTGAACAAGCCGTAGAAGAATAGACGGATGCTATCCCACATGCGGCGGAAGATACCACCTTCGTCGACCGCGTCCAGAGCGATCAGATCGGCGCTGTGCACCACCTTGTCGTCCAGTTTCACTTCGACTTTACCGATCACGTCGCCCTTGGCGATAGGCGCGATCAATTGTGGATTCATGGTCATGCTGGCAGCGAGCTTCTTCAGCTGGCCTTTGGGCATGGTCATGGTCAGGTCCTGGGCCAGGCCGGCCTTGATCTGGGAGGTGGTGCCTTTCCAGACAGGGGCCTGAGCCAGCTCGGTGCCCTTCTGGTAGAAGGTCTGGGTTTCGAAGAAGCGGAAACCGTAGGTCAGCAGCTTCTGGGTTTCGGCCGCGCGAGCCTGCTCGCTGTTGGTACCGAACACCACGGCGATCAGGCGCATGCCGTCACGCACGGCCGAGGACACCATGCAGTAGCCGGCTTCGTCGGTGTGGCCGGTTTTCAGGCCGTCGACGGTCTTGTCGCGCCACAGCAACAGGTTGCGGTTAGGTTGCTTGATGCCGTTCCAGAAGAACTCTTTCTGCGAGTAGATCGCGTAGTGAGCCGGGTCTTCGTGAATGATGGCGCGAGCCAGTACCGCCATGTCGTGCGCCGACGAGTAGTGCTCGGGGTTCGGCAGGCCGGTCGGGTTCATGAAGTGGCTGTTGCTCATGCCCAGGTCGCCGGCGGTCTTGTTCATCATGTCGGCAAAGGCGTCTTCGCTGCCGGCGATGTGCTCGGCAACCGCGACGCTGGCGTCGTTACCCGACTGAATGATGATGCCGTGCAACAGGTCGCTGACAGTGACCTGCGAGCCGACCTTGATGAACATCCGCGAACCGCCGGTACGCCAGGCGTTCTCGCTGACGGTCACCGGGTCGTTCTCGCCGATCTGGCCGCGACGGATTTCCAGGGTCGCGATGTAGGCCGTCATCAGCTTTGTCAGGCTGGCTGGCGGCAGGCGCTGGTCACCGTTGTTCTCCACCAGCACGTTACCGCTGCTGGCATCCATGAGCACATAGGACTTGGCGGCCAGCTGCGGTGGCGACGGCATCACTTCTACCGCCCAGGCGGCAGGCGTGATGATCAGCGGGACAAGCAGACACAGGCGTTTGGCAAAGGTGGTGATGTTCATCCGTCTCTCGAAATTGCTAATGGAAACTTGTCCTCGCGGACAAAACTATTCAGACAGCCTTCTAAAGGGCTGTCGCGTGTTCAGTTGTTCACTCACTGACCCTTGCCGGGCTTTTGTTGTACGACGAGCCAACAACCTGGGTTCACCCCCCAAATACCGCAGGTGAACCATGAATCAGAATCCTATTACTCGGCGGTTACCAGGCTCGGCTGCCCCAGATTGGCCAGCCGGACACTGTTCTGCACTTGCTGGATCTCACCCGGCGAGCCGATCGGCCCCAGGCGCACCCGGTGCAGGGTCTGTTGATTGCGCACGATCGAGCTGATGAACACCGGAGCGCTCACCATCCCGCTCAGCTTCGAGCGCAGGAGCTCGGCAGCGTCCGGGTTGGCGAAGGCGCCCACCTGCAGATACTGGCCAGAGGCTTGCGCAGAAGCGTTTTTTTTTGCATCCAGTTGCACCGGCACAACGGCCGCGGCGTGCTGCTGTGCAGGTGGCGTCCATTGCTCGACGGTCCCCGTGGACGCCGTCATCACTGGCGCGGCTTTCGGCTCATTGAGCATCAAGGGTGCCGGCCGACCGCGCTGGGCCCACCATTCCTGCGGGTCGATACCCTCGACCTTGACCCGGGCGGTGCCGATCTCGGCATAACCGAGCTTCTTGGCCGCGGCGTAGGACAAATCGATGATCCGGTCCGAATAGAACGGCCCACGGTCATTGACCCGCAGGATCACGCTTTTGTGGTTATCCAGGTTGGTCACCCGGACATAACTCGGCAAGGGCAGGGTCTTGTGCGCGGCACTCATGCCATACAGGTCATACACCTCGCCATTGGCGGTGTTCTGCCCGTGGAACTTGGTGCCGTACCAGGAAGCCGTGCCCGAAGCGACATAACGCTTGGATTCGGCCATCGGGAAATAGGTCTTGCCCAGCACCGTATAAGGGTTGGCCTTGTACGGGCCGGTGTGCAGGGTCGGCGTGGCGTCGGGGATGCGCGATACATCGACGTCCCACCAGGGCGCGCCGTCTTTGTGGGCACGGTTGATGTCCAGGCCCGGCGTCGAACGTACGGCTGTCGTCGGGCCTTTCTGTTTCGGCGCCTGGGTTGACGAACAACTGACCACCAGCAAGGACAACGCGGCAAGAGCCACCAGCTTCAGGGGTTTGCGGTTTGGCGATGCCAGCATTACTTGACGCCCCGTGCTTGGACCAGCTGTTCAGAAAGCTGATGTACGGCCATGGCGTACATCACGCTGCGGTTATAACGCGTGATCGCGTAGAAATTCTTCAGGCCCATCCAGTATTCGGGGCCATTGTCACCTTCCAGGCGGAAAGCCGTGACCGGCATATCATCGCGCAGCGCATCATGACTCGACCAGCCCAGCGCCCGCAACTCCCCGACGGTTTTCGTCGGCTCGATACCGGTGGTCAGGCCTTCGTCGACCTGATCGCCACGCACTTCGGCCCGACTGACCACCGGCTGCCCGGCTTCCCAGCCGTGACGCTTGAAATAACTGGCGACGCTGCCGATGGCATCGTCCGGATTGGTCCAGATATTGATGTGGCCATCACCGTCGAAGTCCACAGCATAGGCGCGAAAACTGCTCGGCATGAACTGCGGCAAGCCCATGGCACCCGCGTAGGAGCCTTTCAGGGTCAGCGGATCGACCTGTTCTTCACGGGCCAGCAGCAGGAATTCGCGCAATTCCTTGCGGAAGAACTCGGCACGTGGCGGGTAATCGAAGCCCAGGGTCGACAGTGCATCGATCACCCGGTAATTACCGGTGTTGCGCCCAAAGAAGGTTTCGACGCCGATGATCGACACGATCACCTGGGCCGGCACGCCGTATTCCTGCTCGGCACGGGCCAGTACCGCTTCGTGCTGGCGCCAGAAGTCCACACCGCGGGCGATGCGCGCGTCGGTGATGAACATCGGCCGGTATTCTTTCCACTGCTTGACCCGCTCGGCGGGCCGGGAAATGGCGTCGAGGATCGACTGCTTGCGCTCGGCCTCGCGAAACACGCCCATCAACTGTTCGCCCGCGAAACCATAGTCGCGAGTCATTTCGCCCACGAATTCGGCTACTTGAGGGGAACCTTCATATTCGCCGCCGGCCAGCGCTTCCTGCGCCGCACCAAGGATGCCTACCAGACCGACCCACGGTGCATACCGAGCAGTCCAGCCACGCATTACTTGCATTGAATTCTTCACCTTATTCAAACCTGCGCGATCCACTTACGATGGGTATGGATCGACATCAAAACCCCAAACGCTGACAGCAGCGTCACCAGCGAAGTTCCTCCGTAGCTAATGAACGGCAACGGCACCCCCACGACCGGCAACAGGCCACTGACCATACCGATGTTGACGAAAACGTAAACAAAAAACGTCATGGTCAGGGCGCCGGCGAGCAATTTGCCGAACAGCGTCTGCGCCTGGGCGGTGATCACCAGCCCCCGACCGATCAGCAGCAGATAGATCAGCAGCAGGGCGCAAATGCCCACCAGGCCGAACTCTTCGCCCATGACCGCGATAATAAAGTCGGTGTGGCTCTCGGGCAAAAAGTCCAGGTGGGACTGAGTGCCGAGCAGCCAGCCCTTGCCGAAGACGCCGCCGGAGCCGATGGCCGCCTTGGACTGAATGATGTTCCAGCCAGTGCCTAATGGATCGCTTTCCGGGTCGAGGAAGGTCAGGATCCGTTGCTTCTGGTAGTCGTGCATGATGAAGAACCACATGGCGATCGCCACCGGTACCGCGGCGGCCAGCACGCTGAGGATCCAGCGCCAGCGCAGCCCGCCCATGAACAGCACGAAGGCGCCACCGGCGAGAATCAGCAGCGAGGTCCCGAGGTCCGGCTGGCGCACGATCAGAATGAACGGAATACCGATCAGGACCAGGCTGATGCCCACATGCTTGAGCTGCGGCGGCAAGGTGCGCTTGGCCAGGTACCAGGCGATGGTCGCCGGCATGATGATCTTCATGAATTCCGAGGGCTGGAAGCGAATCACCCCGGGGATGTTGATCCAGCGGGTGGCGCCCATGGCGTTGTGGCCCATGACATCCACCACCACCAGCAGTATCACGCCGAACACATAGGCCAGCGGCACCCAGCGCGCCATGAATCGGGGCTCGAGCTGGGCAATGACGATCATCGACACCAGGCCGATGCCGAACGACGTCGCCTGCTTGCCCAGCAGGTCCCAGCTCTTGCCGCTGGCCGAATACAGGACGAACAGGCTGCCGGCCGCCAGGGTCAGCAGCAGGATCAGCAATGGGCCGTCGATGTGCATGCGCTGCAGCAACGTCGCACGGCGACGCATCACATCCTCGCTGGACAGGATGCGATCGAAATTACTCTTCACGGGCCGTAGCCTCCGCACTGATAGGGCCGGCAAACTCAGGCTTGAGCAGGCCATCCGGACCGAGGAGCCAGGCGTCCATCACCTGGCGCACCACCGGGGCCGCCACGCCGGAACCGGACTCGCCGTTCTCGACCATGACCGAGACCACGATTTTCGGGTTTTCCGCCGGCGCGAAGCCGACGAACAAGGCGTGGTCGCGATGGCGCTCCTGGACCTTGGAGCGGTCGTACTTCTCGCCCTGCTTGATCGCGACCACCTGGGCCGTACCACTCTTGCCGGCGATCCGGTATTGCGAGCCGATGGCCGCCTTGCGCGCCGTACCGCGGGCGCCGTGCATCACCTGCTGCATGCCGTGATTGACCTTTGTCCAGTCCGACGGATCGCGCAGGATGATGTCCGGCATCGGGTTTTCGTCCACCGGCTTTTCGCCCTCGATGGTCTTGGCCAGGTGCGGACGGTTCCATTTACCCTTGTTCGCCACCAGCGCCGTGGCCTGGGCCAGCTGCAACGGGGTGGACTGCATGTAACCCTGGCCGATCCCGAGAATCAGCGTCTCGCCCGGGAACCAAGCCTGGCGACGGGTGGCACGCTTCCATTCCCGCGACGGCATCAGGCCCGGCGACTCCTCGAACATGTCCAGCGAGACCTTCTGGCCGATCCCGAACTTGTTCATGTAGGCCGACAACCGATCGATCCCCAGCTTGTGGGCCAGGTCATAGAAGTAGGTGTCGTTGGACCGCATGATCGCGGTGTCGAGGTCGACGTAACCGTCACCGCTGCGGTTCCAGTTACGGTACTTGTGATCGTAGTTGGGCAGTTGGTAGTAGCCCGGGTCATAGACCCGCGTGGAGGCCGTCACCACCCCGGAATCGAGACCGGCGATCGCCACCGCCGGCTTGATGGTCGAGCCCGGTGGATACAGGCCGCGCAGTACCCGGTTGAACAGTGGACGGTCGATGGAGTCGCGCAGCTCGGCATAAGCCTTGAAACTGATGCCGGTGACGAACAGGTTCGGGTCGAAGCTCGGCTGGCTGACCATGGCCAGCACTTCCCCGGTGCGAGGGTCCAGCGCGACCACCGCGCCGCGCCGGCCACCCAATGCCGCCTCCGCGGCTTCCTGCAGCTTGATGTCCAGGCTCAGGACAATATCCTTGCCGGGAATGGGGTCGGTACGCTTAAGCACTCGCAACACGCGGCCGCGAGCGTTGGTCTCGACCTCTTCGTAACCCACCTGGCCGTGCAGCTCGGGCTCGTAGAAGCGCTCGATACCGGTCTTGCCGATATGGTGGGTGCCGCTGTAGTTCACCGGGTCCAGGGTCTTCAGCTCTTTCTCGTTGATCCGCCCCATGTAACCCACCGAGTGCGCGAAGTGCGCACCCTGGGGATAATGACGAACCAACTGCGCCACCACTTCCACCCCAGGCAGGCGGAACTGGTTGACCGCGATCCGGGCGATCTGCTCTTCGTTGAGCTCGAACAGGATCGGCACCGGCTCGAACGGCCGACGCCCCTGTTTCATGCGCTTCTCGAACAGCACCCGGTCTTCCGGCGTCAGCTCCAGCACCTCGACAATGACATCGAGCACCTGGCGCCAGTCGCCGGAACGCTCGCGGGTCATGCTCAGGCTGAAGCTCGGCCGGTTGTCGGCCACCACCACGCCATTACGGTCGAAGATCAGGCCGCGGGTCGGCGGAATCGGCTGGACATGAACCCGGTTGTTTTCCGACAGGGTCGAGTGATAGTCGTACTGGATCACCTGCAGGTAATACAGCCGCGCGATCAGCACCCCGATCAGGCAGACCACGGCAATAGCCCCGAACACGACCCGGCCACGCACCAGACGGGCGTCTTTTTCGTGGTCCTTGATACGGATCGGCTGGGACATTAGGGGCGCGGACTATTTGTGATAAGGGTGCCCGGACAGGACTGTCCAGGCGCGATACAACTGTTCACCGATCAGGATCCGTACCAGCGGGTGCGGCAAGGTCAGCGGCGACAGCGACCAGCGCTGATCCGCCCGCGCGCAGACTTCCGGCGCCAGCCCCTCGGGGCCGCCAACCATGAAGTTCACGGTGCGCGAGTCGAGGCGCCAGCGATCCAGTTCCACCGCCAGTTGCTCGGTGCTCCAGGGCTTGCCGTGGACCTCGAGAGTGACGATCCGCTCGTTCGGGCCGACCTTGGCCAGCATGGCTTCGCCCTCCTGACGGATGAAACGAGCCACATCGGCGTTCTTGCCACGGGTATTGAGCGGTATTTCCACCAGTTCCAGCGCCAGTTCGGATGGCAGACGCTTGGCATACTCGTGCCAACCCTCTTCCACCCACTTGGGCATGCGTGAACCGACAGCGATCAGACGCAGGCGCACAGCCGTCCCTTATTGCTGGTCTTTGTTGAGCTTAGTGAAGTGCTCATGGGTATGCTCCGGGCTGTGGTGCTTGCCATCGGCCGCACGGCTCTGCTCGGCACCCTGCCACAGACGTTCCAGGTCGTAGAACTGGCGCGCGGAGGCGGTCATCATGTGCACGATCACGTCGTCCAGGTCCAGCAGCACCCAATCGCTGTCGCCCTTGCCTTCTTCACCCAGCGGCTTGACGCCCTGGGCCTTGACCATCTCGCGGACCTTTTCCAGCATCGCGCCGATCTGGCGGTTGGAAGTACCGGTGGCGATGATCATGTAGTCGGTGATGCTCTGCTTTTCGCGAACATCGATCACCAGGACGTCCTGGGCCTTGACGTCTTCCAGCGCGGCGACTGCCACCTTGACCAGATCTTCGCCTTTCATTACTTGGTTAGTCATATAAAACTCGTTCAGCTCGTATGTGTGGCGCGTTGCACGGCATCAGCCGGCAGCGCGCCTTCAGTTCGGCCCACGGTAAAGACCGTGTGCATCGATATAGGCCAGGACCGCATCAGGCACCAGGAAACGTACCGACTTACCGCTGGCCAGCAGTTGACGGATCTGGGTGGCGGACACCGCGAGCGGTGTCTGCCAGACGAATGCAATGTGTCCTCCGGGCCCTTGCAGGGCCAGGGGATCGCTCACCGAGCGCGCCGCCAGCAGGTTGCGCAACGCATCCGGCGGCTCGCTATCGGCATCCGGGCGTTGCAGCACCAGGATGTGGCAATGCTGGAGCAACTCTTCCCAGCGATGCCAGGTAGGCAGGCCGCAAAAAGCGTCCCAGCCCAGCAACAGGAACAACTGGTCATCCGCGGCCATCTCGGCCCGCATCTGTTCCAGGGTGTCTAGGGTGTAGGACGGCTTGTCCCGTTTCAGCTCACGGTCGTCCACCACCAGGGGTGAAACGCCCGCCACCGCACACTCGACCATCGCCAGACGGTCCAGCGCCGACACCTGCGGTGCATCGCGATGCGGCGGCCGCGCGCTGGGGGTCAGGCGCAGCTCATCGAGCCCCAGCGAATCGGCCACCTCCAGCGCACTGCGCAGGTGACCGATGTGCACGGGGTCGAAGGTACCGCCCAGCAGACCGATACGTTTGCTCATCAAGTGCGCACATGGCCGTCGCCGAAGACGACATATTTCTCGCTGGTCAGCCCTTCCAGGCCGACCGGACCACGGGCGTGCAGCTTGTCGGTGGAAATACCGATCTCCGCGCCCAGGCCATATTCGAAACCGTCGGCAAACCGGGTCGAGGCATTGACCATCACCGAGCTGGAATCCACCTCATTGAGGAAACGCCGGGCGTCGGTGAAGTTCTCGGTGACGATGGCGTCGGTGTGGTGCGAACCGTAGGTGTTGATGTGCTCGATGGCCGCGTCCAGGCTGTCGACCACCAGGATCGACAGGATCGGCGCGGTGTATTCGGTGCTCCAGTCTTCTTCGGTGGCCTCGATCACATCGTCGCCCAGCAAGGCCCGGGTACGCGGGCAACCGCGCAGTTCGACCTGCTTGTCGCGATAGATCGCCGCCAGCGGCGGCAGTACGCGCTCGGCAATACCGGCGTGGACCAGTAGGGTCTCCATGGTATTGCAGGGTGCGTAGCGCTGGGTCTTGGCGTTGTCGGCGATGCGAATCGCCTTGTCCAGGTCGGCCGCCACGTCGATGAACACATGGCAGACGCCGTCCAGGTGCTTGATCACCGGCACCTTGGCGTCGCGGCTGACCCGCTCGATCAGGCTCTTGCCGCCACGCGGCACGATCACGTCGACGAACTCGGGCATGGTGATCAGCGCGCCAACGGCCGCGCGGTCGGTGGTTTCCACCACCTGCACCACTTGCGCCGGCAGGCCGGCCACCGCCAGCCCTTGCTGGATGCAGGTGGCAATGGCGCGGTTGGAATTGATCGCCTCGGAGCCGCCCCGCAAGATGGTCGCGTTACCGGACTTCAGGCACAGGCTGGCGGCGTCGATGGTCACGTTGGGACGCGACTCGTAGATAATGCCGATCACGCCCAGGGGCACGCGCATCTTGCCGACCTGGATGCCCGAAGGCAGGTAGCGCATATCGCGGATTTCACCGATGGGGTCAGGCAGCTTGGCCACCTGACGCAGGCCTTCGATCATTTCGTCGATACGCACCGGAGTCAGCGCCAGACGATCGAGCAATGCCGGTTCCAGACCATTGGCCCGGCCGTTGGCCAGGTCCTGCTCATTGGCGGCGCTCAGCTCGGGGCGAGCAGCGTCCAATGCATCGGCAGCCGCCAGCAATGCGCGGTTTTTCTGCGCAGTGGTGGCACGGGCGATTACCCGCGAAGCTTCGCGGGCAGCGCGACCCAAACGGGTCATGTAGTCAAGAACGGACTCAGTCATGGTCTGCTGTGGTCTTGGCAAAGAGGAAAGCGGCTGATTATAGCTGTCGCGCCGGTCCACGGACAGCGGTCACGGGCGGATGGTCGAAATGGACGGCAAATACCTCTCGTTCAGCCTGAATTAAGCCTGGAATTGATATCATTCCGACCCAACTCCCGTCATCGCTCCTGGCTACCATGTCCATTCTGTCCACCCCGACGCTGCCCAAGGCCCTGCCCGACCGCTTTTTCGATCGTGATGCCCAGGTCCTGGCCCGTGAACTGCTCGGCAAAATCATCCGCCATCGGGTCGGCGATCTGTGGTTGTCGGCGCGCATTATCGAAACAGAAGCCTATTACTGCGAGGAAAAAGGCAGCCATGCCTCCCTCGGCTACACAGAAAAGCGTAAGGCTTTGTTTCTGGACGGCGGCCACATCTATATGTATTACGCCCGTGGCGGCGATTCGCTGAACTTCAGCGCCCAGGGGCCGGGCAACGCGGTGCTGATCAAGTCGGCCTACCCCTGGGTCGACGAAGTCTCCGGCCCCGCCAGCCTGGCGCAGATGCTGCTGAACAATCCCGATGCCAGTGGCCGGCCGCGCCCCTCGCAAAAGCTCTGCGCCGGCCAGACCCTGCTGTGCAAGGCCCTCGGCCTGAAAGTCCCGGTATGGGATGCCAAGCGCTTCGACCATGAAGTGCTGTTCGTCGAGGATGTCGGCACGCCCGTCGCCAGCATCATCCAGACCACTCGCCTGGGCATTCCCCACGGCCGCGACGAACACTTGATGTACCGCTTTGTCGATGCCGCCTACGCCCCCTACTGCACCCGGAACCCGCTACGTCGCGGGCAGGTCGAAGGTCGCGACTATCTGTTGCTCGATTGATCCCTTTCGCAGGAGCCGGCGTGCCCGCGGATGGCCTAATCGCGAGCAAACCCGTTTCTACAGTTGAACCACCGAATAACCGGAGTTGAAAACCTATGGGCCAATGGCTCGATGGAATAACCGGCTGGCTGACGATGAACCCCCAATGGCTGGCGGCAGCCGTGTTCATCGTCGCTTGCGTCGAATGCCTGGCGATTGCCGGCCTGATCGTACCCGGCACCGTGCTGCTGTTCGCCATTGCCGTGATGGCCGGCAGCGGCGCACTGTCCCTGGGTGAAACCCTGGCGCTGGGGTTCTTTGGCGGCTTGCTCGGGGACATGGTGTCTTATCTGCTGGGCCGGCGTTTTCACCAGAATATCCGCCGCCTGCCGGGCCTGCGCCATCACCCGGAATGGATCAACGGCGCCGAAGCCTATTTCCAGCGGTATGGCATCGCCAGCCTGTTGGTTGGGCGCTTTATCGGCCCCTTGCGGCCCATGCTGCCGATGGTCGCCGGGATGTTCGACATGTCGTTCCCGCGCTTTTTCGCCGTCAGCCTGCTGGCCGCGGCCGGCTGGACCGTGGCCTACCTGCTGCCGGGCTGGGCCACGGGCGCGGCGATCCGCCTGCCCTTGCCTGAAGGTTTCTGGCCGCAGGCGGGAATAGTCGCCGCCAGCATCGCCGTGCTGCTGGGCCTGAGCATCAACAGCACCGTGCGCCGCCATCGCAAGGCCAGCCCGCTGGTGGCCGGCCTCAGCCTGGCGATCCTGGCGGGGCTGTTCATCGGCTACCCCTACTTGAACCATTTCGACCAGGGCCTGATGGCGCTGGTCCAGGAGCACCGCAGCCCGGCAATGGACGAGGTGATGGTGGTGCTCACCCAGTTCGGCGAATTCCGCACCATGCTGTTCGCCAGCGCCCTGGTCACCCTGCTGTTGCTGATTGCCCGGCAATGGCGGCAGGCGATTTTCGCGGGCACCACGCTGCTGGGCACCGCATTGGCCAACACCGGCACCAAGCTGTTCTTCGCCCGGGTACGCCCGGAACTCCTGACCGACCCACTGACCAGCTACAGCATGCCCAGCGGCCACAGCTCCGGTTCGTTCGCCCTGTTCCTGACCCTGGCGATACTCGCCGGTCGCGGCCAGCCGCCGCGCATGCGCCTGACCTGGCTGCTGCTGGGCTGCCTGCCGGCGGCGGCGATTGCCTTGTCACGGATTTACCTGGGCGCGCATTGGCCCTCAGACATCCTTGCCGGCGCCATGCTTGCCGCCTGCGGGTGCGCCGCCAGCCTGTGGTTCGCCCAGCGCCAGACACCACTGGAGCCCATGCCGGCCAAGATCTGGTGGCTGGTATTGCCGGCGCTGATGGCGCTGTTCGGCTTCGAAGCCGTCAGGCATCTGCCCCACGCCATGTTGCGTTATGCCTACTAGATAGAGCGAGCGCCCCTGTAGCCGCTGCCGCAGGCTGCGATAGGCCGAAGGCCTTCAGCGGTTTCGGAATCTGCGCCCACTGTGTGGGCGATCGCAGCCTGCGGCAGCGGCTACAGGATCAGGATCAGGCGAACAATTCGCCCTGCAATTCGTCCAGCAAGGCCTGGATCGCATCCAGGCGTTGTTGCGGATCGTCCAGTTGCAACAGGTCGATCTTGTCCAGCTCGGAGAACGGCAACAGGTAGGCCAGCTGGTTGGCCAGCGACTGCTGGCCGGTGGCTTCGGTGCCCATGTTCAGGGCTTCGACCATCGGGTGTTCGGCCAGCGCCTTGAGCAAGGCGATCAAGTCCCCGTCTTCATCCTGCAGCGGCCGCTCCGGCGCCTCGTCCAACCACTCGACTTCAGCCACCCGCAACTGATCGCGCTGCACTTCGCTGCTCAGCACCCGAAAACGCCGCCCGCCCTTGACCCGAATCCCCAGCAGGCCGTTGTCCTGCTGATGGAAGTCGGTGATCAGCGCTTCACAACCCACCCGCGCAAAACCTTCCGGGGCGATGCCCACCTCTTCGCCTTCGAGGATGCACACCACGCCGAAGCCACTGCCCTGTTTCATGCAGCGACCGATCATGTCCAGGTAGCGCGCCTCGAAAATCTGCAAGTCGAGAATGCAGTCGGGGAACAGCACCGTGTTCAGCGGGAAAAGCGCCAGGCTCATACAGATTTCCTTAAACCACCAACGACACCGCCAACGGCAGGAAGACCGCCGTGGCCACACCCATCAGACTCATCGCCAGCGCCGCGAAAGCACCGCACTCATCACTTTCCTGCAAGGCCACCGAAGTGCCCACCGCGTGAGCCGTCATGCCCAGCGCCATGCCCCGGGCTTCCGGGCTATGCACCTGCAGGCGGTTGAGGATGGCCGGACCGAAAATCGCCCCGATCACCCCGGTGATCAACACGAATACAGCAGCCAGCGCTGCGACACCGCCAATCTGTTCGGCCACCAGCATGGCGATCGGCGAGGTCACCGACTTCGGCGCCATGGTCATCAGGATCATGTTCTCGGCACCGAACCACCATCCCAGCAGTACGCCCAGGCCGGTGGCGACCACCCCTCCAATCACCAGCGTAGTAAATATCGGCCAGAACAACTGTCGAATCCGCCGCAGGTTGAGGTACAGCGGTACGGCCAGCGCCACCGTGGCCGGCCCCAGGAGAATGCTCAGGATCTCCGTGCTTTTGCGGTACTCGGCGTAGCTCAAGCCACAGCTCAGCAGCACGCCGATCACCAGCAACATGGAGACCAGCACCGGTTGCAGAAAGATCCAGCGGGTTTTCTCGAAGGCCGCGAGCACCAGTTGATAGGCGCCCAGGGTAATGCCGATGCCGAACAATGGATGGTGGATCACCGACACCCAGGCGCCCTGCCAATCGAACATCATTGGCCGCCCTCCCGATGTCCGTGGCGCTTGACCAGCCGCTGCATCAGCACGCCGACGAAGGCCATGGAGATCACCAGCGACAACACCAGCGCGCCGACTATCGCCCAGAAGTCCGCGGCGATATCCGCCGCGTACACCATCACGCCCACCGCGGGCGGCACCAGCAACAGCGGCAGGTAACGCAAGAGACTGGAAGCGGCCAGGTTCAGCGGCTCGCCCAACTCGCCGCGCGCCACCAGGAAGATCAGCAGCAACAGCAGGCCGACAATCGGCCCCGGCAGGATCGGCAGGAACAGATGATTGATCGCCGTGCCGAGCAATTGAAACAGCACCAGCCAGGTCAAACCGCGTAACAACATCTCTCATCTCCCCCGAAAAAACGCCGGGCATTATAAGCACGCGAACGCTATGGACCGGCATTCGCCAAAAGCATGGAAGGTTGACCGGAGCAAACCCCCATGATGATCTACAGTGGGTGGTCAGGGGGTACGGCCCCCGCCCCTTTAGAACGATAAAACCGATGAACCCAAGGAGAGTCTCAATGCCGTATGTTCCTGTTGCAGAGCTCAAAGATTATGTCGGAAAGGAACTAGGACGTTCCGAATGGCTCACCATCGATCAGCAGCGTATCAACCTGTTCGCCGAAGCCACGGGTGACTTCCAGTTCATCCACGTAGACCCGGTGAAAGCCGCCCAGACGCCGTTCGGCGGCACCATTGCCCACGGTTTCCTGTCGCTGTCGCTGATCCCGAAACTGATGGAAGACATCCTGATCCTGCCCGAGGGTCTGAAGATGGCGGTCAACTACGGCCTGGACAGCGTGCGCTTCATCCAGCCGGTCAAGGTCGATTCCAGGGTCCGCCTCAAGGTCGACCTGGTGGACGTCACCGAGAAGAAACCCGGCCAATGGCTGCTCAAGGCCACCGCCACACTGGAAATCGAAGGCCAGGAAAAACCAGCCTACATCGCCGAGCCCTTGTCCCTCTGCTTTGTCTGAAACCTTCCTGATGCGAAACAGCTCACGCTGTTTCGCGCAGCCTCTCTATATATAAGCCTCGCTGCTGCGGCATACTCGGTCCCCTAATTATCCGGATCCCGCTATGCACCCACTTGTACCCCTGGCTCTGACCCTGTTGCTCACCGCATGTGGAGACGGCGAATCGCTGCTGCCTCCCGACGCCCGTCTGCCGGACGGTGGCCGCTACCGCGGCGATGTGGTCAACGGGTTGCTGCAGGGACAGGGGCGCATCGACTACCCCAACGGCAGCTGGTATGCCGGCCAGTTCGACAGCGGCCAGTGGCACGGCCAGGGCGAATGGCACGGCAGCGACGGCGAGGTCTACCGCGGTCAATTCCAGCAGGGCCTGTTCCACGGCCAGGGCAGCCTGACCACCAAGGACAGCAGCTATACCGGCGGTTTCAAACTGGGCCGGCGCGACGGTGAAGGCACCCTCAAGGAACGCGGCATGACCTACCGCGGCGAATTCAAGTCCGACCTGTATTCCGGGCTCGGCCGTCTCGAGCTGGAAGACGGCAGCCAGTACCAGGGCCAGTTCTCCCGCGGCAAACCCAACGGCGAAGGCCAGCGCAGCGATGCCAGCGGCAACCAGTTCAGCGGCCACTTCGTCGATGGCCAGCTGGAAGGCAACGGCACCTTCAGCAGCGCCGAGGGCGACCTCTACGTCGGCGGCTTCAAACAGAACCAGCTCAGCGGCAAGGGCCGCTACGAAAACGCCGACGGCGATGTCTGGATCGGCCAGTTCAAGGAAGGCGCCCTCAGTGGCAAGGGAGAGCTGATTGGCGTCGACGGCAGTCACTACATCGGCCGTTTCAGCGACTGGCGCTTCAGCGGCCAGGGCCGCCTGAACCTCAGCGACGGCAGCTTCTATATCGGCGGCTTCGAAGGCGACAACTACCAGGGCCACGGTGTGCTGGTGCTGCGCGATGGCACCGTGCAAAGCGGCGACTGGATCAATGGCCTGCGGGTTCGCGATGCCGACGGCCGACTGTTGCCCGACCCACTGGAGACCGGCCTGCTGGCCCAGGGCCGCCTGCTCGACGACGCCCTCAGCGCGGTGCCGGCGTCGACCCCCGCCATCGAGCTCTACAGCCTGACGCTGGCCGGCGATGGCAAGCAAAGCGTGTTTCTGCGCGAGGCCGACTATGTCAGCAACATGCTCGCCACCCGCTTCGGCGCCTACGGCCAGATCCGCCTGGTCAACCACCGCGACCGCCTCGACAGCCGGCCCATGGCCACCCGGGAAAACCTGCGGCGCGCGGTACAGGTCCTGGCCGAACGCAGCGGCCCGGAAGACCTGCTGTTTATCTACCTGACCAGCCACGGCACCAGCGAACACGAACTGGTGCTCGACCAGCCGCGCCTGGAGCTGGCCGACCTGCCGGCCGACGAGTTGGCCGCGGTACTGGCGCCACTGAAAAACCGCGACAAGATCATCGTGATCTCGGCCTGTTATTCCGGCGGGTTCATTCCCGCGCTCAAGGATGAGCGGACCCTGATCATGACCGCTTCGCAGGCCGACCGCGTATCGTTCGGCTGCTCGGAAGAAGCCGACTTCACCTACTTCGGCGACGCCCTGTTCGCCCAGGCGCTGAACCAGACCGACGACCTGGAACAGGCCTTCAAGCTGGCCCGGGCGACCGTGGCCGAACGCGAACAGGCGGACAACTTCGAAGCATCCGAACCGCAAATCTGGGCGCCCAAGGGGGTCTTGGTGCACTGGCAGCATCTGCGCAAGCAACAAGCACGAAAGGCGCTGCAAAGCGCCGCCAACGACAGCAAGGAAGCAAAGAGCAACTAAGCTGAAACAGTATCAAGGGGGAAACATTATGTACTTGACGCCTCAGCATATCTTGCTCGCCGGCGCGACCGGCCTGACTGGCGAGCACTTGCTCGACCGCCTGCTCAACGAACCCACAGTAACCCGCGTACTGGCGCCCAGCCGGCGCCCCTTGAGCGAACATCCGCGCCTGGAAAACCCGGTCGGCGACCCGGCGGTGCTCCTGCCGCAGCTCAGCGGCCGGGTGGACCTGGCGTTCTGCTGCCTGGGCACCACGATCAAGAAAGCCGGCTCCGAACAGGCATTCCGCGCCGTCGACCTGGACCTGGTGGTGGCCTTCGGCAAACGCGCGCGAGAGATGGGTGCGCGACACCTGGTGGTGATCAGCGCCCTGGGCGCGGACGCGAAATCCTCGATTTTCTACAACCGGGTCAAAGGCGAAATGGAACAGGCGCTGAAGGCCCAGGACTGGCCGCAACTGACTATTTGCCGGCCGTCGCTGCTGCTTGGCGAACGCATCGAACCGCGCCTTGCCGAACAGCTGGCCGGCCCGCTGTCCAAGCTGATTCCCGGCAAATACCACGGCATCGAAGCCTGCCATCTGGCCCGGGCCATGTGGCGCCTGGCGCTGGAAGAGCAGGATGGCGTGCGGATCGTCGAGTCCGACGAATTGCGCAAGCTGGGTAAATAAACGCCATGGATCTCGCCTGTAGCCGCTGCCGCAGGCTGCGATCGACTGCGCAGCAGGCGCAATCCTGACGACGCGATTTGCCGCACCACCGCGCAGCCCGCCTCTACGGCCGCTACGCGACCGATCGCAGCCTTAGGCAGCGGCTACAAGGTGGTTACAACCCGCCTGTAGCCTGGAACCCAACCCCCAATACCGTCAGCACCGACAGCGGCAACAGCAGCGTGTCGAGCAAGGCGCTGGCCGGCAGATCGACCCCCGGATAGCTCGGCGCTTCGGCACCGAAGCGATCCATCGGGCAACAGCCGCCCTGCATCACATACAGATCCAGGCGCGTCCCGGAATACACCACCGGAGCTCCCGGCTTGGCCGCGTTCAGCGTGCGTGCCGTGGCGCAGCCGCCCAGTTGCAGGGCGACCAGCAGGATCAGCAGCGACTTACTCATCGCTGCTCAGATGATGCTCGCCCCACCGCGGCAGCATGTCTTGCGGGATATTCAACAGGTTGAGAATCCGCGCCACGACAAAATCCACCAGGTCGTCGATGGTCTGCGGCTGGTGATAGAAACCCGGAGACGCCGGCAGAATGGTCACACCCATGTTCGACAGCTTGAGCATGTTTTCCAGGTGGATGCTCGAGTAAGGCGCCTCGCGCGGTACCAGGATCAGCTGGCGGCGTTCCTTCAGGGTGACGTCCGCCGCCCGCTCGATCAGGTTGTTGCAGGCGCCCGTGGCGATGGCCGACAAGGTACCGGTGGAGCAAGGCACCACCACCATCGCCGCCGGCGAACCGGAGCCCGAGGCCACCGGCGACATCCAGTCTTCCTTGCCATACACGCGGATCTGCCCGGCTGCCGCACCGGTGTACTCGGTGAGGAAGGCCTGCATCGTCTGCGGCTTGGACGGCAGGGTCACATCGGTCTCGGTCGCCATCACCAACTGCGCGGCCTTGGAGATCAGGAAGTGCACTTCACGATCTTCGCGCACCAGGCAATCGAGCAGGCGCAGGCCGTACTGGGCGCCCGAGGCGCCGGTCATCGCCAGGGTGATGCGTTCCGGGCCGTTGTTCATCGCAGTGCCTCGGCCAGCTTGCCATGCAGGCCGCCGAAGCCGCCGTTGCTCATGATCACCACGTGGGTGCCCGGCTTGGCCTGGCTCTTCACCCGCTCGATGATGCCTTCCAGGGAATCGCTGACAATCGACGGCACGCTGCACAGCGCGGCGGTGGCGCCCAGGTCCCAGCCGAGGTTGGCCGGCGCGTACCAGACCACCTGATCGGCCTGGTTGACGCTTTCCGGCAGCCCGTCACGGTGGGCGCCGAGCTTCATGGAGTTGGAGCGCGGCTCGATGATCGCGATCAATGGCGCATCGCCGATGCGCTTGCGCAGGCCATCCAGGGTGGTGGCGATGGCGGTCGGGTGGTGAGCGAAGTCGTCGTAGATGGTGATGCCATGGACTTCAGCCACCTTCTCCATCCGCCGCTTGACGCTCTTGAACGCGCTCAGCGCAGCGATGCCCATGGCCGGCACCACGCCGACATGGCGCGCCGCGGCCAGGGTGGCCAGGGCGTTGGCGACGTTGTGCTGGCCGGTCAGGTCCCACTCGACCACGCCTTGGGCCTCGCCTTCGAACATCACTTCGAACTTCGAGCCGTCTTCGCTGAGCAGCTTGACCTGCCATTGGCCGCCCGCGCCGGTGGTTTGCACCGGGGTCCAGCAGCCCATGTCGATCACCCGTTGCAGGGCCGGCTCGGTAGTCGGGTGGATGACCAGGCCTTCGCTCGGGATAGTCCGCACCAAGTGGTGGAACTGCCGCTCGATCGCCGGCAGATCGGGAAAGATGTCCGCATGATCGAACTCGAGATTGTTCAGGATTGCCGTGCGCGGACGGTAGTGGACGAACTTCGAGCGCTTGTCGAAGAAGGCGCTGTCGTATTCATCGGCTTCGATCACGAAGAACGGTGTGCCGCCCAGGCGGGCCGACACCGAGAAGTTCTGCGGCACGCCACCGATCAGGAAGCCCGGACTCATGCCCGCATGCTCCAGCACCCAGGCCAGCATGCTGCTGGTGGTGGTCTTGCCGTGCGTGCCGGCCACCGCCAGCACCCAACGGCCTTGCAGCACATGGTCGGCCAGCCATTGCGGGCCGGAAACATAGGGCAGGCCCTTGTTCAGCACATATTCCACCGCCGGGTTGCCGCGGGACATGGCATTGCCGATCACCACCAGGTCCGGCGCCGGGTCAAGCTGGGCCGGGTCGTAGCCCTGGGTCAACTCGATGCCCTGGGCTTCGAGCTGGGTGCTCATGGGTGGGTAGACGTTGGCATCGGAGCCGGTGACATGATGGCCCAGTTCTTTGGCCAGAACCGCCATCGAGCCCATGAAGGTGCCGCAAATACCGAGAATATGAATGTGCATAGAAGACCTCGTAAAACATCGAGGCAGGTTAGCGTAGAGGGCTGCAAATCGCACTCTTTAGCTGATGGGGGAACACGCTGTTGTCACTGCCGGAGGCTGTGACGAGTTCCGTGAGGCTTTTGCCGGGGAATCGCTCGAACGCGGCTGGAGCCTTGGGCCGCGGTTACCGACGTATCGGCGGCTGCGCCGCCTATCGCGAGCAATCGAGCGTCGACTGGCTGCTCCTACAGAGGAAGGCTCGCGATGAACGATAACCCGGTGCCGCGCCTAGCGCGCTATCCCATGCTTGCGCAGCTTTCTATAGAGGGTGTTGCGGCTCACCCCCAACTGCTTGGCGGTGTGGGTCATATGCCAGCGCTGTTGTTCCAGGGCATTGAGCAAGGCCAGGCGTTCGGCATCGTCCAGCGGGTATTCGCCCGCCTCCTCGGCAACTGGCGGCACTGGTACAGGGCGGCCCTGGCGAATCATCGCCGGCACATCCTCCAGGCCGATGCGTCCGTCGTCGCAGAGCGCCGCCAGGGTGCGCAATACGTTGCGCAGTTGCCGCACGTTGCCTGGCCAGTGGAAGTCCAGCAGGGCCTGGCGCGCCGGGCCGTCGAGCGAGACCTGCTGATCGCCGGCTTCCTGCGCCAGGAGAAAATCCAGCAACTGGGATTTGTCGCTGCGCTCGCGCAGCGCCGGCAAGCTGATTTCCAGGCCATTGAGCCGGTAATACAAATCCTCGCGGAAACTGCCATCCCGCACCCGCTCCAGCAAGTCCCGGTGAGTGGCGCTGATAATGCGCACGTTGACCGCCTGCGGCTCGCCGCCGATAGGCACCACCATGCGGTCCTCCAGCACCCGCAACAGGCGGGTCTGCAAGGCCAGCGGCATATCGCCGATTTCATCGAGGAACAACGTGCCGCCATCGGCCTGCTGCAACTTGCCGCGCATGCCTTCCTTGCGTGCCCCGGTGAAGGTACCGCCGCGATAACCGAACAGCTCGCTTTCGATCAGGCTTTCGGGAATTGCTGCGCAGTTCAAGGCAACGAAGGCTTTCTCCGCCCGCTGGCTGGCATGGTGCACCGCCTTGGCGAACGCCTCCTTGCCGGAGCCGGTTTCGCCGTTGATCAGCAGCGGTACATCGCGCTCGAACACGCGCAAGGATTTGCGGAAGTCGTCTTGCAGGGCCGCATCGCCCAGGCAGATCTCGGGCAGGCGCGGACGCTCCAGCACCGCCCTCGGCGGCAGTGGTTTCGACACGCTGCGCGGCTGGCCCCGCAACACCGCGAACAGATGCCGCCCATCACGGGTGCGCAGCGGCCAGCTGGCGCTGGCATTGACACTGGCGCGGCCCAGCAACTCGTCCAGCGAGCAGTCGAAAAAGGCTTCCACCGGTTTGCCCAGCAAGCCACCGCGAACATGCCCCAGCAGGTTCAAGGCGCTCTGGTTCACCGCGCTGATCCGCCCTTCCCCGTCGAATGCCAGCAAGCCTTCGCTGAACAAGCCGACGGACTCGGCTTGCAGGTGAAAACGCAGCAACCATTGATTGTCGAAATAGCGCAGGAAATAGCAGCTCTCGATCATCTTCGCCGAGAGATTGACCAAGGCCATGGTGTGGAACTGGCTCTGGCGCGACACATCCGGGCGCGCCGAGGAAACGTCGAGCACCGCCAGCAGTTCACCGTGAGGGTCGAACACCGGGCTGGCCGAGCAAGTCAGGCCGGTATGACGACCGCGGAAATGTTCGTCCTGGTGGATGGTCAGGGACTGGCGCTCCACCAGGCAGGTGCCGATGCCGTTGGTGCCCTCGCAGGCCTCGCTCCAGTCGGCGCCGAGCCAGAGCCCGGCGCGTTCGAAAATCTTGCGCTCGGCGGGCGCGGTGACGCAGTTGAGGATCACTCCCCGGGCGTCGGTCAACAGCACCGCATGGCCGGCGCCGGACAGCTGCTGGTGCAGGCTGGTCATCTCGTTGCCGGCGATCTGCAGCACCTGCTGCAGGCGTTCGCGGCTTTCCAGTAGACGGCCGTGCTCGAGCACGGTGGGCGCCATGCTCAGGGCCGGGTCGAGGTGATAGTCCTCCAGGCAACGCAGCCAGGAGCGGGCGATGGAAGGATCGCTGCCGGGCCCCTGCAGATGGGCCTTGCCTTGGGTCACGGTCAGCACTTGCTGGGCGTGTCGGGTGAGGTGATTGCTGTGCATTTCTTATTGTTCTCCTGCTGCGCTGACTGCTCAGAAGGCACCCACCTGTAGCCGCTGCCGCAGGCTGCGCCAAGCCCCGCAGGGGCTTCCGCGATCTGAAGAGCAGCGCCCGCTTCGCGGTCGTTCGCAGCCTGCGGCAGCGGCTACAGAAGAGTTCTTCAGATCCTCGCGGCCCACCAGCATCCTCCAGCCATGGACGCATTGCAATGCTGCCTCGACCAATGAGTCACGGGCTGTGCCACAAGCGGTACAAAGTGTCACCCGGCCTGTGCCACAACTGCCACATACGCCCGGCACGCAGCCGCTGAAACATTCGCAAACCCTTGATTTTACTGGCCTGCAACGCAGTGGCCCGGGCTTTGCTCTACGCTTTTACAAGCGCAACAGCGCGTCCTCCCCTATAAGCACAAAAGCCAGGAGATACCCACCATGCGTTATGCACACCCCGGTACTGAAGGCGCTATCGTTTCGTTCAAGAGCAAATACGGTAACTACATCGGCGGCGAATTCGTCGCGCCTGTCAAAGGTCAGTACTTCACCAATACCTCGCCAGTAAACGGCCAACCGATCGCCGAGTTCCCGCGCTCCACCGCCGAAGACATCGAGAAAGCCCTGGACGCCGCCCATGCCGCCGCCGATGCCTGGGGTGCCACCTCGGCACAGGCCCGCTCGCTGATCCTGCTGAAAATCGCCGACCGCATCGAGCAGAACCTCGAACTGCTGGCCATCACCGAAACCTGGGACAACGGTAAGGCCGTGCGGGAAACCCTCAACGCCGACATCCCCCTGGCCGCCGACCACTTCCGCTACTTCGCTGGCTGCCTGCGGGCCCAGGAAGGCAGCGCCGCGGAAATCGACGGCAACACCGTGGCCTATCACATTCACGAACCACTGGGCGTGGTCGGGCAGATCATCCCGTGGAACTTCCCGCTGTTGATGGCCGCCTGGAAACTCGCCCCGGCCCTGGCCGCCGGCAACTGCGTGGTACTCAAGCCAGCCGAGCAGACCCCGCTGGGCATCTGCGTGCTGATGGAGCTGATCGGCGACCTGCTGCCGCCGGGCGTGCTCAACGTGGTGCAAGGCTTCGGCAAAGAAGCCGGCGAAGCCCTGGCCACCAGCAAGCGCATCGCCAAGATCGCCTTCACCGGTTCGACGCCGGTGGGCTCGCACATCATGAAATGCGCCGCCGAGAACATCATCCCGTCCACCGTGGAACTGGGCGGCAAGTCGCCGAACATCTTCTTCGCCGACATCATGCAGGCCGAACCGAGCTTCATCGAAAAGGCCGCCGAAGGCCTGGTGCTGGCGTTCTTCAACCAGGGCGAAGTCTGCACCTGCCCGTCGCGCGCCCTGGTGGAAGAGTCGATCTACGACGAGTTCATGCAAGTGGTGATGAAAAAGGTCGAACAGATCAAGCGCGGCGACCCGCTGGACACCGACACCATGGTCGGCGCCCAGGCGTCCGAGCAGCAGTTCGACAAGATCCTCTCGTACCTGGAAATCGCCAAGGGCGAAGGCGCGCAGCTGCTGACCGGCGGCAAGGTGGAAAAACTCGAGGGCAACCTGGCCAGCGGTTATTACATCCAGCCGACCCTGCTCAAGGGCCACAACAAGATGCGTGTGTTCCAGGAAGAAATTTTCGGCCCGGTGGTGAGCATCACCACCTTCAAGGACGAAGCCGAAGCCCTGGCGATTGCCAACGACACCGAGTTCGGCCTTGGCGCCGGCCTCTGGACCCGCGACATCAACCGCGCCTACCGCATGGGCCGGGCGATCAAGGCCGGTCGTGTGTGGACCAACTGCTACCACCTGTACCCCGCCCACGCGGCGTTCGGCGGTTACAAGAAGTCCGGCGTCGGCCGTGAAACCCACAA
The DNA here is from genome assembly GCF_900215185.1 of Pseudomonas sp. LAMO17WK12:I10. Classification (NCBI taxonomy): domain Bacteria; kingdom Pseudomonadati; phylum Pseudomonadota; class Gammaproteobacteria; order Pseudomonadales; family Pseudomonadaceae; genus Pseudomonas; species Pseudomonas sp. LAMO17WK12:I10. The sequence continues at coordinate 235,397 of NZ_OBDX01000006.1, forward strand.
GATGATGCTCGACCACTACCAGCAGACCAAAAACCTGCTGGTGAGCTACGACATCAACCCGCTGGGCTTCTTCTAAAGCCAGTAAAGCCAGGGACAAGGGTGAAGCCGCCAACGCGGTTTCACCCTTGGGGGCCGCTCGCGCAAGCTCGCGATGACGACCTCAAGGCAAAACGCACCATCGCCTTGCAACACCGATCCGGTCTGCCGACCGGGCACAACAATAAGAACAGGTGAACCCTTATGCCTAGCGAACATACCGGCGTGCAGTCGGCTGGCTCTTCGGTCGACTTTGAAAAGGTCGGCTCCGACTATTTCCAACAACGCGAACTGAAAAAAGGCGCGGCAGGCTGGGTCCTGCTGGTGGGCCTGGGCGTGGCCTACGTCATCTCCGGCGACTACGCCGGCTGGAACTTCGGCCTGGCCCAGGGCGGCTGGGGCGGCATGTTCCTCGCCACCCTACTGATGGCCACCATGTACCTGTGCATGTGCTTTTCCCTGGCCGAGCTGTCCTCGATGATCCCCACCGCCGGCGGCGGCTACGGTTTTGCCCGCAGTGCCTTCGGCCCCTGGGGCGGCTTTCTCACCGGCACCGCGATCCTTATCGAATACGCCATCGCCCCGGCGGCGATCGCGGTGTTTATCGGCGCCTATTGCCAGTCGCTGTTCGGCATCGGCGGCTGGATGATCTACCTGGCGTTCTACATCGTGTTCATCGCCATCCACATCTTCGGGGTCGGCGAGGCGCTGAAGCTGATGTTCATCATCACCGCCGTGGCCGCCCTGGCCCTGGGCGTGTTCCTGGTGACAATGGTGCCGCACTTCTCGGTGGCCAACCTGCTGGACATCCCGGTCACTGAGGCCGTGGGCGCCAGCAGCTTCCTGCCGTTCGGTTATGTCGGTGTGTGGGCGGCAATTCCCTACGCCATCTGGTTCTTCCTGGCGGTCGAAGGCGTCCCGCTGGCCGCGGAAGAAACCAAGAACCCCAAGCGCGACCTGCCGCGCGGCCTGATCGGCGCCATGCTGGTGCTGCTGAGCTTCGCCCTGCTGATCCTGGTGATCGGCCCGGGCGGCGCGGGGGCCAACGCCCTGCTGACCTCGGGCAACCCGCTGGTGGAAGCCCTGGCCAAGGCCTACGGCGGTTCGACCTGGATGGGCAGCTTCGTCAACCTGGTGGGCCTGGCCGGCCTGATCGCCAGCTTCTTCTCGATCATCTACGCCTACTCGCGGCAGATTTTCGCCCTGTCCCGCGCGGGTTACCTGCCGCGCAAGCTGTCGGAAACCAACAAGAGCAAGGCGCCGGTCCTGGCGCTGGTGATCCCCGGCATCATCGGTTTCGGCCTGTCGCTGACCGGCCAGGGCGACCTGCTGATCCTGGTGGCGGTGTTCGGCGCGACCATCTCCTACGTACTGATGATGGCCGCGCACATCACCCTGCGCATCCGCCGCCCCAAAATGGATCGTCCGTACCGCACCCCGGGCGGCATCTTCACCTCCGGCGTGGCCCTGGTACTGGCCTGCATCGCCGTGGTCGCGGGCTTCCTGGTGGATCCGCGGGTGGTCATTGGCGCCGCGATCATCTATGGAGTATTAATTGCTTACTTTGCTTTCTACAGTCGGCATCACTTGGTAGCAGGCACGCCCGAAGAAGAATTCGCGGCCATTCAGAAAGCTGAAGAAGCCTTGCACTAACCGCCGAAAACCTCGACGCAGGGGCCACGCCCCTGCGTCGTCACGGAGAACCTGTATGGCAAGTTTCGCCCACACCGTCGGCGCCCAGACCTACCGCTTCGACAGCCTCAAGGAGGTCATGGCCAAGGCCAGCCCGGCGCGCTCCGGGGACTTCCTGGCCGGCGTCGCCGCCCTCAACGACGGCGAGCGGGTCGCCGCGCAAATGACCCTGGCGGACATTCCGCTCAAGCACTTCCTCGAAGAAGCACTGATTCCCTACGAAACCGACGAAGTCACCCGGTTGATCATCGACACCCACGACAAGGCCGCCTTCGCCACCGTCAGCCACCTCACGGTCGGCGGCTTTCGCGACTGGCTGCTCAGTGACGCCGCCGACGAACAGAGCCTGCGCGCCCTGGCACCCGGGCTAACCCCGGAAATGGCCGCTGCCGTGTCGAAGATCATGCGTGTCCAGGACCTGGTACTGGTGGCGCAGAAGATCCGTGTGGTCACCCGGTTCCGCGGCACCCTGGGCCTGCGTGGGCGACTATCGACCCGCCTGCAGCCCAACCACCCGACCGATGAGCCGGCGGGCATCGCCGCGAGCATTCTCGACGGCCTGCTCTACGGCAACGGCGACGCCATGATCGGCATCAACCCGGCCACCGACAGCATCGCCTCGATCTGCGCCCTGCTGGAAATGCTCGACGCCATCATTCAGCGTTATGAAATTCCCACCCAGGCCTGCGTGCTGACCCACGTCACCACCTCCATCGAGGCGATCAACCGTGGCGTGCCGCTGGACCTGGTGTTCCAGTCGATCGCCGGCACCGAGGCGGCCAACGCCAGCTTCGGCATCAACCTCAATGTGTTGCAGGAAGGCTACGAGGCCGGCCTGAGCCTCAAGCGCGGCACCCTGGGGCAGAACCTGATGTATTTCGAGACCGGCCAGGGCAGCGCGCTGTCGGCCAACGCCCACTTCGGCGTCGACCAGCAGACCTGCGAAACCCGCGCCTATGCCGTGGCCCGGCACTTCAAGCCGTTCCTGGTGAACACCGTGGTCGGCTTCATCGGCCCGGAGTACCTGTACAACGGCAAGCAGATCATCCGCGCCGGCCTGGAAGACCATTTCTGCGGCAAGCTGCTGGGCGTGCCCATGGGTTGCGACATCTGCTACACCAACCACGCCGAAGCCGACCAGGACGACATGGACACCCTGCTGACCCTGCTGGGCGTGGCCGGGATCAACTTCATCATGGGTATCCCCGGCTCCGACGACATCATGCTCAACTACCAGACCACCTCCTTTCACGACGCGCTCTACGCCCGCCAGACCCAGGGCCTGAAACCGGCGCCGGAGTTCGAGCAGTGGCTGGCGAAAACCGGCATCTTCACCCAGCCCGACGGCAAGGTGCAGTTCGGCCACAACCTGCCGCCGGCCTTCCGCCAGGCGCTGGCACAGCTTCAGTAAGGACAGGCTCATGGACAAACATCCGACCGACAGCCAGAACCCCTGGCTGGAGCTGCGCCGCCTGACCCCGGCGCGTATCGCCCTGGGCCGCACCGGCACCAGCCTGCCCACCGGCGCCCAGCTGGACTTCCAGTTCGCCCACGCCCAGGCCCGCGATGCGGTGCACCTGCCCTTCGACCATGCCGGGCTGAGCAGCCAACTGGCCGAACGCGGCCGCGACAGCCTGCTGCTGCACAGCGCCGCCAGCGATCGCCACAGCTACCTGCAACGCCCGGACCTGGGGCGCAAGCTCAGCGACGCGTCGGCCCAGGCCCTGCGCGAGTACGCCTGCGCCAACCCGGGCGGGGTGGATCTGGCCGTAGTGGTGGCAGACGGTCTGTCGGCATTGGCGGTGCATTGCCATACCCTGCCGTTTCTCGCCCGCTTCGAAGAACAGACCGAGGCCGAAGGCTGGTCGCTGTCGCCGGTCATCCTGGTGGAACAGGGCCGGGTGGCGGTGGCCGACGAGATCGGCGAGCTGCTCGGGGCGAAAATGACCGTGATCCTGATCGGTGAACGCCCGGGCCTCAGCTCACCGGACAGCCTGGGGCTGTATTTCACCTACAACCCGAAGATCGGGCTCACCGATGCCTATCGCAACTGCATTTCCAACGTGCGCCTGGAGGGCCTGAGCTACGGCATGGCGGCCCACCGCTTGCTGTATCTGATGCGCGAGGCCTGCAGGCGGCAGCTCTCGGGGGTCAATCTGAAAGACGAGGCCCAGGTGAACACCCTGGACAGCGACGCGCCCGACACCCTCAAGGGCAATTTCCTGCTGGGGCCTGCAAAGCCATGACTTTTCGAGACGATTGCGCTTTTTCCAGGCTTTAGGCAGCATCGAAACACGGCTGCCCGAGTAATGAACCGTTTGCCGTCGTATCCATTCGAAGTTGAGGACAACTCATGCGGATTACTCAAGCAACCCTCGAACACCTGGATCTGTTAACGCCCCTGTTCGTCAAATACCGCGAGTTCTATGGCGCCCTGCCTTTTCCGGACTCGTCCCGGGCCTTCCTGGAAAAGCGTCTGCGCCGCAAGGAATCGGTGATCTACCTGGCCCTGCCCGACGATGACGACAAGAAACTCCTCGGTTTCTGCCAGCTCTACCCCAGCTTCTCCTCTCTGTCCCTGAAGCGCGTATGGATCCTCAACGACATCTATGTCGCCGAAGACGCTCGCCGCCAGCTGGTGGCCGACAATCTGATCCGCACCGCGAAGAAAATGGCCAAGGACACCCATGCTGTGCGCATGCGTGTCTCCACCAGCAGTGACAATGAAGTGGCGCAGAAAACCTATGAATCCATCGGTTTTCGCGAAGATACCGAGTTCAAGAACTACATATTGCCGATCAGCGACGATTAACCCCCATCTCAAACCTCCCGCTCACAACCTTCGACAGCGCCTGCAAAGACGCTGCCGAAGGCCACGATCTTTCGCCTTTGGCCAGCCTGCGCCGTCAAGACATCCCTCGCTACAAACTCAACGCCAATTTCACCTATCAGGTCTTATAATGCTGACCTTTTCGGGGCGTAAGATGAATCTGCGCCAGCTGTAAGTTTTCGCCCCAGTCATCGCACAGGCCTGCAGAGTCGGGCCATCACCACAGGTGCCCTAATGGATTTCAACCCGATCGACCTCATCCTCCATCTCGACGTTTACCTCGACATGTTGGTGACCAACTACGGGCCATGGATCTACGCCATCCTGTTCCTGGTGATTTTCTGCGAGACCGGCCTGGTGGTGACGCCATTCCTGCCGGGCGACTCCCTGCTGTTCATCGCCGGCGCGGTCGCTGCCGGTGGCGCCATGGACCCGGTGCTGCTCGGCAGCCTGCTGATGCTGGCGGCGATTCTCGGCGACAGCACCAACTACATCATCGGGCGAACGGTGGGCGAGCGACTGTTCAGCAACCCGAACTCGAAAATCTTCCGCCGCGACTACCTGCAAAAGACCCACGATTTCTATGACCGCCACGGCGGCAAAACCGTGACCCTGGCGCGTTTCCTGCCAATCATCCGTACCTTCGCACCCTTCGTCGCCGGCGTGGCCAAGATGCCGTACCCGCGCTTCTTCGCCTTCAGCGTGGCCGGCACCATCCTGTGGGTCGGCGGTCTGGTGACCCTGGGCTACTTCTTCGGCAACGTGCCGTTCATCAAGAAAAACCTGTCGCTGCTGGTGGTGGGCATCATCCTGCTGTCGCTGGTGCCGATGATCATCGGCGTGGTGCGCAGCCGCCTGGGCCGCTCGGCGGCAAAGGCTGAAAGCCACTGATCGCTATGTGGCCCCTCAGTACCTGGCGCCGCCGGCGTCGGCTGGCCAAGCACCCGGTTGCCGATGAAATGTGGCAACGGGTGCGCCAGCACCTGCCCTTTCTCGACGGCCTGAGCGATGCCGAGGACCAATGGCTGCGGGAAACCAGCGTCCTGTTTCTCGACGACAAGCACCTGAGCGCCCTGCCCGGGGTCGAACTGCACCAGTTCGAGCGCTTGCTGCTGGCCGCCCAGGCTCAGCTGCCGCTGCTGCACCTGGGGGATTTGAACTGGTACCAGGGCTTTCACGAAATCGTCCTCTACCCCGACGACTTCCTCAGCCCCCAGCGCCATCGCGACGCCAGTGGCGTCGAACATGAATGGGACGGCGAACACAGCGGCGAAGCCTGGCAACAGGGCCCGATCATCCTGGCCTGGCCCGGCGTGCTCGCCAGCGGCGGCTGGGAAGCCTACAACCTGGTGATCCACGAGCTGGCGCACAAGCTGGACATGCTCAACGGCGACGCCAACGGCCTGCCGCCGCTGCACAGCGACATGCGCATCAGTGACTGGGCGCAGGTGATGCAGGCGGCCTACGACGACCTCAACCACCAGCTAGACCACAACCCGGACGCCGAAACCGCCATCGACCCTTACGCCGCGGAAAACCCCGCGGAATTCTTCGCCGTCACCAGCGAATACTTCTTCAGCGCCCCGGATCTGCTGCACGAGGCCTATCCGAAGGTCTACCAGCAACTGCAGCTGTTTTACCGGCAGAATCCCCTGGCCCGGCTCCAGCAATTGCAGGCCAGCGACCCGCACTACCAGCAACACTGAGGCGTCCTGCCGGAACGCGCCCGCTGGCGAAATAATCGTCGATTCTGACGGGTGTCTCTGAACTAAACAGGCTGCGGCGACTCTGCTTTTCGCAAGCAATCGAGCGTCGACCGACGGCTCCTGCACAGGGTTCGCGGCGTTTGGCCCAAGGCGTCCATACGTCCTTCGGTGCGTGGCATAGCCCTTGGAATATGCCTATAATCGCCGCCACTTTTTGGTCAATCCGGCCAAGACATTTTGGTCAACTAACGGGGGCATCGCCCAATGAGCTACAGCAAGATTCCGGCTGGCAAAGACCTGCCGAACGACATCTACGTCGCAATCGAGATTCCGGCCAACCACGCGCCGATCAAATACGAAATCGACAAAGACAGTGATTGCCTGTTCGTTGACCGTTTCATGGCCACCCCGATGTTCTACCCGGCCAACTACGGCTACATCCCGAACACCCTGGCGGACGACGGCGATCCCCTCGACGTGCTGGTCGTGACCCCTTACCCAGTGGCTCCAGGCTCGGTGATCCGCGCCCGTCCGGTCGGCATCCTGAACATGACCGACGACGGCGGCGGCGATGCCAAAGTCATCGCTGTTCCACACGACAAGCTGTCCCAGCTGTATGTCGACGTGAAGGAATACACCGACCTGCCGCCGCTGCTGATTCAGCAGATCGAGCACTTCTTCGCGAACTACAAAGATCTCGAAAAAGGCAAATGGGTGAAGATCGAAGGCTGGGACGGCGCCGACGCCGCCCGCGCCGCGATCCTGAAGTCGGTTGCCGCCTACAAAGGCTAAGCACCCCTTCAATAAAAAGCCCCGCTGACCCGGGGCTTTTTTATGCCCGTCGAATGCCCCCTCCCCCGTAGGAGTGAGGCTTGCCCGCGATAACAGCCCCCATAACAACAGCCCATTCCCCGCCAACAACGCCCTCCGATACAAAACGCCCCTGCTTTTTGCCCTCGTCACAGGCTCCGGCTAACGCTTTGCGCTGGGAATTCTCTTCGAATATCAGTATGCTGCGCCCCACCTTTGCGCATCGACCTGTTCAACCGGTCAGATCCGCCCGACGCGGCAGATGATTTTCTCGCCAAGTCCCACAGCCAGCCGCAAGAGCTGGGTGTACGTTTTGCAGGCTGGTGCGGTTTACCAAAAATGAACCAAGCCAGTCCCCGAGAAGCCGGCCACAAGCCGGCTTTTTAATTGTCCGAAATAATCCTATCCAATCTGAAAAATCAACTGCTAGCCTCTCTATTCCGGGGCCATAAGGCATTTCTCTGTCCAATGGTGTTCAACGCCACTGTAGTGGTCTGAATCGCCCCGGGTTTCGTAGACACCTCCATGCCTTAAAATGAGGCCAATCAGGAGGTGCCATGAGCAACCCGCGTTATCCCGAAGAATTCAAAATCCAAGCGGTCAATCAAGTGACCGAAAAGAAGCTTCCCGTCGCTGACGTAGCGGCCCGTCTTGGTGTGTCGACGCATAGCCTCTATGCGTGGATAAAGCGCTACAGCAAACCTCAAGAAGAACGGCAGCAAGACGATGACCAGCACGCTGAACTGCGTCGACTGCGAGCGGA